>CP124529.1:1900000-2216666 GCA_029953615.1 Pseudomonas putida
TCATGAAGCCGGAGTTGACCCCGCCGTTCTCCACCAGGAACGGCGGCAGCTGGGACATGTGCTTGTCCATCATCAGCGAGATGCGGCGCTCGCTGAGCGAACCGATTTCGGCGATGGCCAAGGCGATGTTGTCGGCGGCCATGGCCACCGGCTCGGCGTGGAAGTTGCCACCGGAAATCACGTCACCTTCGGCCGCGAACACCAACGGGTTGTCCGACACGGCGTTGGCTTCGATGCCCAGTACCTCGGCAGCCTGGCGCAGCTGGGTCAGGCAGGCGCCCATGACCTGCGGCTGGCAGCGCAGCGAGTACGGGTCCTGGACCTTGTCGCAGTTCTTGTGCGACAGCGACACTTCGCTGGAGTCGCCCAGCAGGTCACGGAAGCAGGCAGCAGTGTCGATCTGGCCGCGCTGGCCACGCACTTCGTGGATGCGC
Source organism: Pseudomonas putida (assembly GCA_029953615.1). Classification (NCBI taxonomy): domain Bacteria; kingdom Pseudomonadati; phylum Pseudomonadota; class Gammaproteobacteria; order Pseudomonadales; family Pseudomonadaceae; genus Pseudomonas; species Pseudomonas putida. The sequence continues at coordinate 1,900,435 of CP124529.1, forward strand.
GCATCGAACGGCGAGCGCGAGCCCAGTGCGGCTTCGACGCTCAGGCCAACCGCAGGCGATGGCGGCGGCGTACAGGTCTTCACCCTGGAACAGGCCACGCAGGGCATAGGCGGTGGACGCCTGGGTGCCGTTGAGCAGGGCCAGGCCCTCTTTGGCGGCCAGGGTCAGTGGCTCGAGGCCGGCGACCGCCAGGGCTTCGGTGGCCGGCAGCCACTGCCCTTTATAGCGGGCCTTGCCTTCACCCAGCAGCACCAGCGACATGTGCGCCAGCGGGGCGAGGTCGCCGGAAGCACCCACCGAGCCCTTCAGCGGGATGTGCGGGTAGACTTCGGCGTTGACCAGGGCGATCAGCGCGTCGATGACTTTGCGACGGATGCCGGAGAAGCCACGGCTGAGGCTGTTGATCTTCAGTACCATGATCAGCCGCACCAGGTCGTCATCCAGCGGCGCGCCGACACCGGCGGCGTGGGACAGCACCAGCGAGCGCTGCAGGTTTTCCAGGTCGTGGCTGGCGATGCGGGTCGAGGCCAGCAGGCCGAAACCGGTGTTGATGCCGTAGGCGGTACGGTCTTCGGCAATGATCTGTTCGACGCAGGCAACGCTGGCGTCGATGGCCGGCGCGGCGCTGGCGTCCAGTTGCAGGCGCACGGGCGCGGCGTGGATGGCGCGCAGCTGGGCCAGGGTCAGGGTGCCGGGCTTGAGGGTCAATTCGGTCACTTTACTACTCCAATCGCGTGGAGCCGCAGGCCCGTTTCTGGTGCCTGCGCGCCCCTTCTTGTTGTTCAGTATCACCCTTGTGGGGTGCGATCCAAAGCGTGGCGATCAGCCAGTGATCATTGGCAGGTCCAGGCCCTGCTCCTTGGCGCAATCGATGGCGATGTCGTAACCGGCATCGGCATGGCGCATTACACCGGTCCCCGGGTCGTTGGTCAGCACGCGGGCAATACGCTCGGCGGCTTCGTCGGTACCGTCGCAGACGATGACCATGCCCGAGTGCTGGGAGAAGCCCATGCCCACGCCACCACCGTGGTGCAGCGACACCCAGGTAGCACCGCCGGCGGTGTTCAGCAGGGCGTTGAGCAGCGGCCAGTCGGAAACAGCGTCGGAGCCGTCGCGCATGGCTTCGGTTTCACGGTTGGGGCTGGACACCGAACCGGAGTCCAGGTGGTCGCGGCCGATGACGACTGGCGCCGACAGCTCGCCGCTGCGGACCATTTCGTTGAACGCCAGGCCCAGCTTGGCGCGCAGACCCAGACCCACCCAGCAGATACGTGCCGGCAGGCCCTGGAAGCTGATGCGCTCGCGGGCCATGTCCAGCCAGCGGTGCAGGTGAGCGTCGTCGGGGATCAGTTCCTTGACCTTGGCGTCGGTCTTGTAGATGTCCTCGGCATCACCGGACAGCGCCGCCCAGCGGAACGGGCCGATGCCACGGCAGAACAGCGGACGGATGTAGGCCGGTACGAAGCCCGGGAAGTCGAAGGCATTGGCCACGCCCTCTTCCTTGGCCATCTGGCGGATGTTGTTGCCGTAGTCGAAGGTCGGGATGCCCTGCTTCTGGAAGTCGAGCATGGCTTGAACGTGCACGGCCATCGATTGCTTGGCAGCCTTGACCACTGCGGCCGGTTCGGTCTGCGCACGGTCGCGGTATTGCTCCCAGGTCCAGCCGGCAGGCAGGTAGCCGTTCAGTGGGTCGTGGGCACTGGTCTGGTCGGTGACCATGTCCGGGCGCACGCCACGCTTGACCAGCTCTGGCAGGATTTCGGCAGCGTTGCCGTGCAGGGCAATGGAGATGGCTTTGCCTTCCGCGGTGTACCTGGCGATGCGTGCCAGGGCGTCGTCGAGGTCGGTTGCCTGCTCGTCGACGTAACGGGTTTCCAGGCGGAAGTCGATGCGGCTCTGCTGGCATTCGATGTTCAGCGAGCAGGCGCCGGCCAGGGTGGCGGCCAGTGGCTGGGCGCCACCCATGCCGCCCAGGCCAGCGGTGAGAACCCACTTGCCTTTCAGGCTGCCGCCGTAATGCTGGCGACCGGCTTCGACGAAGGTTTCGTAGGTGCCCTGGACGATGCCCTGGCTGCCGATGTAGATCCAGCTGCCGGCGGTCATCTGGCCGTACATGGCCAGGCCCTTGGCGTCCAGTTCGTTGAAGTGTTCCCAGTTGGCCCAGTGCGGCACCAGGTTGGAGTTGGCGATCAGCACGCGCGGGGCGTTGCTGTGGGTCTTGAACACGCCAACCGGCTTGCCCGATTGCACCAGCAGGGTTTCATCGTCTTCCAGGCGGGTCAGTGTCTCGACGATCTTGTCGTAGCAGGCCCAGTTGCGCGCAGCGCGGCCGATGCCACCGTACACCACCAGTTCTTTCGGGTTTTCCGCGACCTGTGGATCGAGGTTGTTCATCAGCATGCGCAGTGGCGCTTCGGTCAGCCAGCTTTTGGCGGTCAGCTTGTTGCCACGTGGGGCACGGATTTCAACGTCACGGTATTTGTTGTTGTCGGTCACGGGAAAGGTCCTCTACGGTCGTCCGCGGGCGGGTATGTCGTGGTAGATATACAAACACACCTTTACTTGTATGTACAAGCATGGACAACCAAAATAATTGGACTGATCCGCTGAGCGGTTGAAAAAGCTGGGGCCGCTTTGCGGCCCTATCGCGACACAAGGCCGCTCCTACAGGGGACCACGTCAGCCAGGGCATACGCGGTCGCTGTAGGAGCGGCCTTGTGTCGCGATAGGGCTGCGCAGCAGCCCCGACTATCTCAACGTGAAACGAGTTCGATCAGGCAGCAGCGCCCCTGCACATCCAGCCCCAGCAACTGGTCATTACCCTCCAGTCGCAGGCAGTCATACAACCCCAGCCGCTGCGTCTCGCGCCCGGCAATGCCAACCTCGACCTGATTGCTGGCCGCAAACAGCAACACCGTCGAAGCCGAGCTGTACAAGCGACTGGTACCATCGAACCACTGCAACCGCGCCCGATAGCGCTGCGGTGCATAGATCAGGTTGAAATCGCGGATCGCCCCGCCCAGCAGCTTGCAACTGACCTGGCTCTCGCCGCTGAAGGCAAAGGCATCGAACGGCAGCAACGGCCGGCTGGCCTGGCCGTCGACCAGCAGGCGCATGCCGTCGCCCTGCAGCACGGTGATGATCCGCTGGTAGCCGGCGAAGGTGGAAAAGCCGCCGGACTCCTTGATATCGGCAATCGACAGGCGCCAGCCAAAGCCGTCCAGGCCCTCGCCATTGTCGCGGGTAATTTCTTCGGTGAAACCGCCACCGTTCTTCCAAGGCATGCGCGGGTAGCCCTGCGCACGCAACAACTGCAACTGACTCATTTACTGAAACGTCCTTCCAGGCGATGACGGGAACCGGGGTGGATCAGCCGCGCGGCGGTCACCGGCTGGCGGCCGGACCAGGTGCGACGGCGGATCAGCAGGCAAGGCTCGCCCCGCTCGATCTGCAACAGGCGGCATTCTTCCGGCTCGGCCAGGATGGCCTCGACCACGTGTTCACCCTCGGTCAGCGGCGCCACCTGCGACAGGTAGGCGTAAGGCGTCTGCCGGGTGAAGTCCTGCTTGAGGTAATCGGGGGCAATCGCCGCGTTGACGTAGCGGTCCTCGATCTGCACCGGCACGCCGTTCTCGAAATGCACGATCAGCGAGTGGAACACCCGCTGGCCTTCGCGCATGTCCAGGGCCAGGGCCCGCTCGGAACCGGCCGTTTCCTCGGTGAGGGTGATCACCTGGCAGCTATGCTGGTGGCCACGCGCAGTGATTTCGTCGGCAATGTTGTTGACCTCGAACAGCGCCGAACGGCCCTTGGGCTCGGCCACGAAGGTACCGACCCCTTGCATGCGTACCAGCAGGCCTTCGGCGGTAAGTTCGCGCAGGGCGCGGTTGATGGTCATGCGGCTGAAGCCCAGTTCGCTGACCAGCTCGCTCTCCGAGGGTACCCGGTGATGCGGCGGCCAGCTGCCGTTGTCGATCTGCTGGATGATCATCTGTTTGACCCGGGCGTACAGCGGCGCCGGGCCCTCGCCCATCTGGGCAACCAGCGCGGAGACAGGAGGTGTCGGCACGGCGTTGGATCCTTGTGCAAATGGAATGAGCGGTAGCTTGCCGCAGTTTACCCGGCAGGCAAACGCCTGTATATGTATATACAAGTTAACAATAACAGGATTTGCACCGATGTCCGCCTACTTCGCCGAACGCGCCCTGCTGCCCACAGGCTGGGCCAGCAATGTCCGCATCGAGGTCGCCAGCGATGGCCACGTGGCCCGCATCGAGCCGGGCGGTTCGGCCGAAGGCGCCGAGCGCCTGGCCGGCCCGCTGCTGCCGGGCATGCCCAACCTGCACTCGCATGCCTTCCAGCGCGCCATGGCGGGGCTGGCGGAAGTCGCCGGCAACCCCAACGACAGCTTCTGGACCTGGCGTGACCTGATGTACCGCCTGGTTGGCCAGATCAGCCCGGAACAGCTGCAGGTGATCGCCCGCCAGCTGTACATCGAGATGCTCAAGGCCGGCTACACCTCCGTGGCCGAATTCCACTACGTGCACCACGACCAGGCGGGCAAGGCCTATGCCGACCCGGCCGAACTGTCCCGCCGCATCAGCGCAGCCGCAGCCGGCAGCGGCATTGGCCTGACCTTGCTGCCGGTGCTGTACAGCCACGCCGGCTTCGGCGGCCAGGCGCCAAATGACGGGCAACGGCGCTTCATCAACTCCACCGAACAGTACCTGCAACTGCAAGCGCAACTGGCCCCGCTGCTGGCCGCGCAACCGGCGCAGCAACTGGGCTTGTGCTTCCACTCGCTGCGGGCGGTGACGCCCGGGCAGATTGTCGAGGTGCTGGCCGCCAGCGACAAGCAATGCCCTGTGCATATCCACATCGCCGAGCAGCAGAAGGAAGTCGACGACTGCCTGGCCTGGAGCGGCCTGCGCCCGTTGCAGTGGCTGTACGAGCATGTCGACGTCGACCCGCGCTGGTGCCTGGTGCACGCTACCCATGCCGAGCCGGATGAAGTCACCGCCATGGCTCGCAGCGGCGCGGTAGCCGGGCTGTGCCTGACCACCGAGGCCAACCTCGGCGACGGGATTTTCCCGGCAGTGGACTACCTGGCGCAGGGTGGGCGGATGGGCATTGGTTCGGACAGCCATGTATCGCTGAGCGTGGTGGAGGAGCTGCGCTGGCTGGAATATGGCCAGCGGCTGCGCGACCAGCGGCGCAACCGCCTGTATCGCGGCGACCAGCCGATGGTCGGGCGCACGCTGTATGACGCTGCGCTGGCGGGCGGTGCGCAGGCGCTGGGGCAGGCGGTCGGTGAGCTGGCCGTAGGCAAGCGCGCGGACTGGCTGGTGCTCGACGGCCAGGACCCTTACATCGCCATGGCCGATGGCGATGCCATTCTCAACCGCTGGCTGTTTGCCGGCGGCGATCGCCAGGTGCGCGATGTAATGGTCAATGGGCAGTGGGTGGTGCGCCAGGGGCGGCATGCGCAGGAAGAGCAAAGCGCGCGGGCGTTTGCCGAGGTGTTGCGCCAGCTTTTGGGGTAAGTGTATTGGGGCTGCTTTGCAGCCCTTCGCGGCGGTTCGGCGCCCCGACACGCCCGCTCCCACAGGTTCTGCGCTAAACCCTGTGGGAGCGGGCGTGTCGGGGCGCCGAACCGCCGCGAAGGGTTGCAAAGCAACCCCAGAAAATTCAGTGCCTCTTGACGATCTGTTGGTCCGATGCGCGCCAGATCAAGCGGCTGGTGTCATAGCCCTGCTGCCGCGCCTTGGACATCAGGTTCTCGCGCTCCCAGGCAGGTAGCGTCGGCGTGCGCGACAGGATCCACAGGTGCTTGCGGTCCGGGCTGCCGACCACCGCCGTGCGGTAGCGATCATCCACGTACAGAATCCAGTACTCGCCCCTGGCCACGCCAGGCACCAGCTTGGTGAACCAGTTATCGAACTCGATCCAGAGTTTGTCGGTGTGCCCCGGTTCCTGGATGTTCGCATGCCCTTCGGCGCGCAACCATTCGTCACCCATGGTGCGGCAGCGGTTGAGCACGCCGAGGCTACCATCGAGCCTGAGGTTGTAGTGCGCTTCGGACTGCTCGCAGCCGGTCTGATAGCGCATCGGCAGGCGCGCCAGCTCATACCACTTGCCCTGATAGCGCTTGAGGTCGATGTTGCCTGCAGTTTTCGGTGCCAGCGGGTCATGCACGGAGCCGGCACAACCGCCCAGCAGCAACGCCAGGCATACCCCCATCAGCAGATACAGACGTCTCATTTGAGACCCTGCCCTGAATACATCAGTACCTTGTCAGCCGCGTACTGCACGCTGATGAAGCTCTTCTCGTCCCCCCAGGTGCAGCTGCTCATGCCCAGTGCGCCAGAGCACTCGGTCGGCGTACCGAGCAGCTGCTCGACCTCGGCCTTGTTCATACCGGCCTTGATCTTGGAATAGTTTTCCTGGTTGATCTTGCTGCAGGCAGTCAGGACGACGCACAGCGACAACAGGGCGAGGGAACGCAACGACATGAAGGACACTCCTGAAGAGGGGATACAGGCGAGTGGCCTGCAGTGACCTTCGACGAAAAAAAGCCTCCCAGGTTCCCTGCCCTACCCCCTTTGCGCCTACACCATTGGTCGGATGGCCACTACTGTGCGATTAATCACAAAGCATTAATCACCCGCCCAATAAAAAAGCCGCCCCTACGCACTGTAGGAGCAGCCTTGTGCTGCGAAAGGGCCGGTAAGGTCAACAGGAATGCATGGGCCGCGAGGGCCTCTTCGCAGCGCAAGGCTGCTCCTGCAAAAAGCCGCCAGCGTGGCGTCAGAACCTGGACCCAGGCTCCAGCAAAAAATCCATCTCTTCGCTGGTGCTCGGCCGCTCCAGCACCAGATTGCGGTGCGGGAAGCGCCCGAACCGGGCAATCACCCGCTGGTGCTGCTCGGCATAGTCGAGGAAGCCTTCGAACAACCGGCGGTTGGCCTCAGGCTGCTCGTCCAGCAACAGCTGGTAGCGTTCGACGCACAGGTTCTGCCAGTCCAGCACTTCGGCATGCTCCAGTACCAGCAGCACGAACACCCGCTGGATCGGCAGCAACTGGTAATCCCAGTGTTTCTGCAAACCCTGCATCGCCACCACCTGGGCACGCCGGTCGCCCTCGAAGGCGCGCGGCGTGTCGCGGTAGATCATGCGTGGCAGCTGGTCCAGCAGGAGCAGCAGACCCAGCCAGCCCTGCGGGCTTTGCTGCCACTCGTCAAGCCCACCCGCCAGGGCATGCTCGACCAGATCGCCAAACAGCGCCTGGGCCTCGGCGTCATGATGCTTGCCGAACCACAGCGTGCTCTTCTCGTCAGCCACGGCCTGGGGACTGGTGCCCCAACCGAACCACCACTCCAGCAACGGCTGCCAAGGTGCGAGCATGACTTACTCCTTGTGGTAGGCGGTAACGCGCTCGACCTCTTCCTTCGAGCCGAGGATTACCGACACTCGCTGGTGCAGGCTTTCCGGCTTGATGTCGAGGATGCGATCGTAACCGTTGGTGGAAGCGCCGCCAGCCTGTTCGATGATGAACGACATCGGGTTGGCTTCGTACATCAGGCGCAGCTTGCCCGGCTTGCTCGGTTCGCGGGCGTCACGTGGGTACATGAACAGGCCGCCACGGGTCAGGATGCGGTGCACGTCGGCCACCATCGAGGCGATCCAGCGCATGTTGTAGTTCTTTTTCAGCGGGCCGGTCTCGCCTGCCAGCAGTTCGCCCACGTAACGCTGAACCGGGGCTTCCCAGTGGCGCTGGTTGGACATGTTGATGGCGAACTCGGCGGTGCTTTCCGGTACGCGGATGTTTTCATGGGTGAGGACGAAGCTGCCCAGTTCGCGGTCCAGGGTGAAGCCCTTGACGCCGTTGCCCAGGGTCAGGATCAGCATGGTCTGCGGGCCATAGATGGCGTAACCGGCGGCGACCTGCTGGGTGCCTGGCTGCAGGAAGGCATTTTCGTTCAGGGTTTCGTTCTGGCTCAGGTACTCGTTAGGGCAACGCAGTACCGAGAAGATGGTGCCGACCGAAACGTTGACGTCGATGTTGGACGAGCCATCCAGCGGGTCGAAGACCAGCAGGTAGGCGCCTTTCGGGTACTTGCCCGGGATCTGGTAGGCGTTGTCCATTTCTTCGGAAGCCATGCCGGCCAGGTGGCCGCCCCACTCGTTGGCTTCCAGCAGGATATCGTTGGAAATCACGTCCAGTTTCTTCTGGACTTCGCCCTGCACGTTTTCAGTGCCCATGCTGCCCAGTACACCGCCGAGGGCGCCTTTGGACACGTGATGGCTGATTTCCTTGCACGCACGCGCCACCACCTCGATCAGGAAGCGCAGATCGGCAGGGGTATTGTTGCTGCGGGTCTGCTCAATCAGATAGCGACTCAGGGTAACGCGGGACATGTATGGCTCCGAAAGGATTGGGGGATAAAAAACCCACGCAGTTTACAGGGAGAGTTGCGGGCTAGCGAGTGATGAGACTCGCCACGGCTCTCAGACGGCACAATAGGTCGGTAGTTCAGCGCGCGCCAGGCCGGTGGTCTGGTTGTGGGCCCATTCGCGGGCACGCCCGCTCCCACAGGGATTGCACAGCCTTCGAAACCTGTGCAGTCCCTGTGGGAGCGGGCGTGCCCGCGAAGAGGCCGGAACAGACTTACATCAATCCAGAGCCTTCCAGATCTCGCTGGCATACTCCCGAATGGTCCGGTCCGACGAGAACCAACCCATCCGCGCAGTGTTCAGCACCGCCATGCGCCACCACTCCTGCGGCTTGTGCCACAGGTCCTCGACCCGCTGCTGGGCATCCCAGTAGGCATCGAAGTCGGCGCACACCAGGAAGCGGTCATAGGCCACCAGCCCGTCGATCAAGGCGCTGTAGCGCGAAGGATCATCCGGCGAGAACACCCCGCTGCGAATGGCCTGCAGCACATCATTCAGGCGACTCGATGCGGCAATTGCCGCCGTCGCACCGAAGTCCCCGGCGCGGCGCCGCGCTTCCACCTGCTGCGCGGTAAGGCCGAAGATGAACATGTTGTCGGCACCGACCTGCTCGCTCATTTCCACGTTGGCACCATCCAGGGTGCCGATGGTCAGCGCGCCGTTGAGGCCGAACTTCATGTTGCTGGTGCCGGAAGCTTCGTAACCAGCGGTGGAAATCTGCTCCGAAAGGTCTGCCGCAGGGATGATGCTTTCGGCCAGGCTGACGTTGTAATTGGGCAGGAACACCACCTTCAGCAGGCCGCGCACGGTCGGGTCGTTGTTCACCACCCGAGCGATGTCGTTGGCCAGCTTGATGATCAGCTTGGCCTGGTGATAGCTGGCCGCGGCCTTGCCGGCGAAAATCTTCACCCGCGGCACCCAGTCGGTACCGGGGTCGTTGCGCATGGCCTGGTACAGCGCCACGGTATGCAGCAGGTTGAGCAATTGGCGTTTGTACTCGTGAATGCGCTTGACCTGCACATCGAACAACGCCTCGGGGTTTACCGTGACGCCCAGGCGGTCCTGGATGATGCTGGCCAAGGCTCGCTTGCTGTGCAGGCGCTGCGCGGCGAACTGTTTGCGGAAGCCGCTCTTGTCGGCGAACGGCACCAGATTGGCCAGACGCCCTTCGGGGTCATCCAGCAGCTCCGGTCCCAGCGCCTCTACCAGCATCGCGGTCAGTTGCGGGTTGGACTGGTACAGCCAGCGGCGGAAGGTAATGCCGTTGGTCTTGTTGTTGATCCGTTGCGGGTACAGCTTGTGCAACTCGGCGAATACCGTGCTTTTCATCAGCTTGCTGTGCAGCGCGGATACACCGTTGACACTGTGCGAGCCGAGGAAAGCCAGGTTGCCCATGCGCACCCGGCGGCCGTTGTCTTCTTCGATCAAAGACACGGCCCGCAGCACATCGAAGTCGTGCAGGCCTTTCGCCCGCAGCGCGTCGATATGGTAGGCGTTGATCAGGTAGATGATCTGCATGTGCCGCGGCAGCATGCGCTCCATCAACGCCACCGGCCAGGTTTCCAGGGCTTCGGGCAGCAAGGTGTGGTTGGTGTAGGCCAACGTGCCGACAGTCAGCTCCCAGGCGGTATCCCAAGGAATTTCATGCTGGTCGACCAGCAGGCGCATCAGCTCGGCCACGGCGATCGACGGGTGGGTATCGTTGAGCTGGATGGCCGCCGCATCCGGCAGGTTGAGCAGGTTGTCATGCATGTTCAGGTGGCGGCGCAGCAGGTCCTGCAGCGAAGCCGAGACAAAAAAGTATTCCTGGCGCAGGCGCAGTTCCTGGCCCGCCTCGGTGCTGTCGGCCGGGTACAGCACCCGCGAAATGCTCTCGGCCCGTGCCACCTCGGCCACCGCGCCCAGGTGGTCGCCGGCGTTGAAGCGCTCCAGATGCAGCTCTTCCAGCGCCCGAGCACGCCACAGGCGCAGGGTGTTGACGCTGGCCCCGCGCCAACCGACCACCGGGGTGTCATAGGCCACCGCCCGCACGGTCTCGCCCGGCCACCACACCTGGCGCTGCTGGCCATGGGTGTCGTGCACCGTTTCGACGCTGCCGCCAAAGCTGATCGGGTAGATCACCTCGGCGCGCTCGAACTCCCAGGGGTTGCCAAAGTCCAGCCAGTTCTCGGTCTGCTCCTGCTGCCAGCCATCAACCATGGCCTGGCGGAACAGCCCGTGTTCGTAGCGGATGCCGTAACCGTGGGCGGCGATGCCCAGGGTCGACATGCTCTCCATGAAGCACGCCGCCAGGCGGCCCAGGCCACCGTTGCCCAGCGCGGCATCGGGCTCGAGCAGGCGGATGCGTTCCAGGTCCACGTCCAGCCCTTCCAGGGCGTCGCGGGCAATGTCGAGCAGGCCCAGGTTGCTCAGGCTGTCGTACAGCAGCCGGCCGATGAGGAATTCGAGGGAAAGGTAATAGACCCGCTTCTGGCTGCGGCGATAAGCCTGACGAGTGTGGTCCATCCAGTGATCGACCATGTGATCGCGCGCGGCCAGGGCAATGGCTTCGAACCAGTCGTGGTCGAAAGCGTGCTCCGGGTCCTTGCCGACCGCGTAGGTCAGCTTGTCCAGTACAGCGGCGCGGAATTCGGCCACCTCGGCGTCACGAGCTTTGGGTTCCTGGGACATGCGGCATCCTCGGGCAAGTTGACGAAAACGGAGGGAGACTGTTGAGCCTAGACCCTTCGACAGGGAGTGACAGTTACCGTTCGCAGTTTTCATGCCCACTCTGCGATTCCGGCAAAAGGTTGTTCATAAATTGAACAATTCCGGTATGATCGCGCGCCCCAAGACCGTGATACACCTCATAATGATGAAAACGACCCTGATCGCCGCAGCCGAAGTCGACCGCCTGGAGACCTGGCAGCGCTACACCAGCAACATGTGCCATGGCTGCCATTCGACCTGCTGCACCCTGCCGGTGGAGGTGAAGATCAAGGATCTGATCCGTATCGGCGTGGTCGATGAGTTCGAGAAAGACGAACCGCCGAAGAACATCGCCAAGCGCCTGCAGAAGGACGGCATCATCGAGCGCTTCAACCAGAAATCCGGGATCTTCACCCTGACCCGGATGAGCAATGACGACTGCCTTTATCTGGATCGTAAAAGCCGCCTGTGCACCATTTATGACAAGCGGCCGGACACCTGCCGCAACCACCCCAAGGTCGGGCCGCGGCCGGGGTATTGTGCCTACAAGCCCAAGGTGGTCGGGCGCTAAGCGCTAGCCTTCAAGGGCCCCTTCGCGGGCTTGCCCGCTCCCACAGGACCTGTGTAGTACCTGTGGGAGCGGGCAAGCCCGCGAAGGGGCCAGCACAAATCCTGCAGGCAAACAAAAACGCCCCCGGCCTTTCGACCGGGGGCGTTTTCGTTTCAGCTCAAGCTAGACGATCAAGCCTTGGCTTTCTTGGCAGCGCGGGTACGCTCGCCTTCGTCCAGGATCTTCTTGCGCAGGCGGATCGACTTCGGCGTCACTTCGCACAGCTCGTCGTCCTGGATGAACTCCAGGGCCTGTTCCAGGGTGTGGCGAACCGGCGGTACCAGGGCGATGACTTCGTCTTTGCCCGAAGCACGCATGTTGTCGAGCTTCTTGCCCTTGGTCGGGTTCACGCCCAGGTCGTTGTCACGGCTGTTCAGGCCGATGATCTGACCGTTGTAGATCTCCTGGCCGTGTTCAACGAACAGCTTGCCGCGAGCCTGCAGGGTTTCCAGCGAGTAGGTCAGCGCCTTGCCGGTCTCTACCGATACCAGAACGCCGTTCAGACGGCCGGACATCTGGCCCGACTTCATGGTGTCGTAGCGATCGAAGATCGAGGTCAGGATGCCTGCACCGTTGGTCAGGGTCAGGAACTGGTTACGGAAACCGATCAGACCGCGGGCTGGAATGTTGTATTCCAGGCGAACACGGCCCTTGCCATCCGGCACCATGTTGGTCAGGTCGCCCTTACGCAGGCCCATCTCTTCCATGACCTTGCCCTGGGATTCTTCAGGGATGTCGATGGTGACGTTCTCGAACGGCTCCTGCTTCACGCCGTCGACTTCGCGGATGATCACTTCAGGACGGCCTACGGCCATCTCGAAGCCTTCACGACGCATGGTTTCGATCAGTACCGACAGATGCAGTTCACCGCGGCCCGATACCTTGAATTTGTCAGGAGAATCAGTTTCCTGAACGCGCAGGGCTACGTTGTACAGCAGCTCTTTGTCCAGACGGTCCTTGATGTTACGGCTGGTGACGAACTTGCCTTCCTTGCCGCAGAACGGCGAGTCGTTGACCTGGAAGGTCATCGAAACGGTTGGCTCGTCGACGGTCAGCGGCTTCATCGCTTCTACCGCATCCGGTGCGCAAAGGGTGTCGGAGATGAACAGCTCGTCGAAACCGCTGATGCAGACGATATCGCCCGCCTGGGCTTCTTCGACATCCACGCGGTGCAGGCCGTGGTGACCCATCAGCTTCAGGATACGACCGTTACGCTTCTTGCCGTTGGTGTCGATGGCGACAACCGGGGTGTTCGGCTTGACGCGACCACGGGCGATACGGCCAACGCCGATAACACCGAGGAAGCTGTTGTAGTCCAGTGCGGAGATCTGCATCTGGAACGGGCCGTCACGGTCAACGGACGGTGCTGGTACGTTGTCGACGATCGACTGGTACAGCGCGGTCATGTCTTCGCCCATTTCGGTGTGGTCCAGACCGGCAATGCCATTCAGGGCCGAGGCGTAGACAACCTTGAAGTCCAGCTGCTCATCGGTGGCACCGAGGTTGTCGAACAGGTCGAAGATCTGGTCCAGAACCCAGTCAGGACGCGCGCCCGGGCGGTCAACCTTGTTGATCACGACGATTGGCTTCAGGCCAGCTTCGAAAGCCTTTTTGGTCACGAAGCGGGTTTGCGGCATCGGGCCGTCCTGGGCGTCGACCAGCAGCAGCACGGAGTCGACCATGGACATTACACGCTCGACCTCGCCACCGAAGTCGGCGTGGCCGGGGGTGTCGACGATGTTGATGTGGTAGCCGTTCCAGTTGATGGCGGTGTTTTTCGCCAGAATGGTAATGCCGCGCTCTTTTTCCTGGTCGTTGGAGTCCATCACGCGCTCGTCGTTGAGCTCGTTACGCTCCAGGGTGCCGGACTGGCGCAGGAGTTTGTCGACCAGGGTGGTTTTACCATGGTCAACGTGGGCGATGATGGCGATGTTACGCAGATTTTCGATCACAACTGTATCTCGATCAGAGGATTCGGTTGCCGCCAGTGTAGGCGGCGAATATGTACGGTTTGAGGCTCAGCGGGCCCGATGGTCGGGAGGGCGATGGCGGATGCTGCCGCCATACAGCCCTGGCGTCTTATGTCGGACGATAAACACGCACATTGGCATGTCCCTCACTGAGCAGGTGGTGTGCGTGCAGGCGGCTCATCACACCTTTGTCGCAATACAGCAAGTACTGGCGCGTAGGGTCCAGGTGCTTGAACTTGCTGTTGATTGCGTAGAATGGCATGGCCTGGACTTCGATACCCTCCAGCACCAGAGGTTCGTCTTCCTGGGCATCGGGGTGACGAATGTCGATGACGATCTGGCCTGGCAGCGCCTCGGCCACTTCCTCGACTTCGACGTCCTTGCCCAATTCATCGATCACATGGTCGATGGAAATGAATTTGGCACGCTCCAGGGCGCGCTCCAGCACAGCCATGTCGAACTGCTTTTCTTCGTGCTCCATGCGGTGACGCTTGGCATGGGTAGTCGGGTTTACCGAAATCACGCCGCAGTATTCCGGCATGTGCTTGGCGAAGTCGGCGGTGCCGATTTCGGTAGCCTGGTCGATGATGTCCTGCTTGTGGCTGGCCAGCAGCGGGCGCAATACCAGCTTGTCGGTGGCCGAGTCGATGATCGACAGGTTCGGCAGGGTCTGGCTGGACACCTGGGAAATCGCCTCGCCGGTAACCAGCGCATCGATCTGCAGACGGTCGGCCATGTGCGCGGCACCGCGCAGCATCATGCGCTTGAGGGTTACGCCCATATAGCTGTTGTCGACCTTGTTGAGGATCTCGCCGACCACTTCTTCAAACGGCACGCTGATGAACAGCACGCGCTGGCTGCTGCCGTACTTTTTCCACAGGTAGTGAGCCACTTCCATCACGCCCAGTTCGTGGGCACGGCCACCGAGGTTGAAGAAGCAGAAGTGGGTCATCAGACCGCGGCGCATCATCTGGTAGGCCGCCACGGTGGAGTCGAAGCCGCCGGACATCAGCACCAGGGTCTGCTCCAGGGCACCCAGCGGATAGCCGCCAATACCGTTGTGCTGGTTATGGATCACGTACAGACGCTGGTCGCGGATTTCGATGCGCACCAGCACTTCCGGGCTCTTCAGCTCGATGCCGGCGGCGCCGCACTGCTGGCGCAGCTGGCTGCCGACGTAACGGTCAACGTCCATCGAGGTGAAGTCGTGGTGGCCGCCGCGCTTGCAGCGCACGGCGAAGTGCTTGCCGGCCAGCAGGTGCCCGAAGTGCTGCTTGCACTTGGCGACGATGTCGTCGAAGTCACCGAGCGGGTATTCCTCTACCTGCAGAAAGTGGGTGATACCCGGGGTGCAGGTGAGGCGCTCGATCATCTCGCGCTGGACTTTTTCGTCTTCGACGCGGGTGACCACTTCGAGGTTGTCCCAGACACCATCGACCACGAGCTCAGGGTCGAGGTCCTTGAGCACGTTGCGGATGTTCTTGCCGAGCTGGCGGATGAAGCGCTTGCGCACCGGCCGGCTCTTGATGGTGATTTCTGGGAAGACTTTGACGATAAGTTTCATTGGTTAACAGCGCGCACAGGGCCTGCCGAAAATGAGGGGCGCGAATTATAGCGGAAATTGCTCAGGATTTGACCAACTTTTGATCAGAAGCTTGCAGATAAATGCAGGAAGCAGGTTTTGTGCTGCCTGTCCCGGCCCTTTCGCGGGCACGCCCGCTCCCACAGGGACTGCACCGATTTCGAATGCAGTGTAATTCCTGTGGGAGCGGGCGTGCCCGCGAAGAGGCCCTTGAACAATGCACACCACTCAACCATCGCACCATATCAGTGCACTGCTACAAAAATTCGCATCTTAAGGGTGCATTTTTCCCCATCGACCCACCACCAGATGCCCGCAAACGCCCCCTTTTATCCCGCCCTCGCCATTTTCGGGCACTGGCATGCAATTTGCTCCCTTGTGAGGCAGGTACGCTTGGCCGACTATCCGCGCCCGGCAACACCCTTTTTCCAGGGCAGCGGCCCACCGCGCTCTAGACCATCCGGAGGACAACATGTCGAAGTCGGTTCAACTCATCAAAGATCATGACGTCAAGTGGATTGATCTGCGTTTCACGGACACCAAAGGCATTCAGCACCACGTGACCATGCCGTCGCGTGATGCGCTGGAAGACGACTTCTTCGAAGTCGGCAAGATGTTCGACGGTTCCTCCATCGCTGGCTGGAAAGGCATCGAAGCATCCGACATGATCCTGATGCCGGTCGACGAAACTGCCGTACTGGACCCGTTCACCGAAGAACCAACCCTGATCATCACCTGCGACATCGTCGACCCGTCGAGCATGCAGGGCTACGATCGCGACCCACGCGCCATCGCCAAACGCGCCGAAGAGTACCTGAAGAGCACCGGCATCGGTGACACCGTATTCGCAGGCCCCGAGCCAGAGTTCTTCATCTTCGACGAAGTGAAGTTCCAGTCGGACATCTCCGGCTCGATGTTCAAGATCTTCTCCGAGCAAGGCTCGTGGATGACCGGTGCTGACGTGGAAGGCGGCAACAAAGGCCACCGTCCAGGCGTGAAAGGCGGCTACTTCCCGGTTCCGCCGTTCGACCACGACCACGAAATCCGTACTGCCATGTGCAACGCACTGGAAGAAATGGGCCAGACCGTCGAAGTTCACCACCACGAAGTGGCGACTGCCGGCCAGAACGAAATCGGCGTCAAGTTCAACACCCTGGTGAAGAAGGCTGACGAAGTACAGGCGCTGAAGTACGTCGTGCACAACGTTGCCGACGCCTACGGCCGCACCGCTACCTTCATGCCGAAGCCCCTGTACGGCGACAACGGCTCGGGCATGCACGTGCACATGTCGATCTGGAAAGACGGCAAGAACACCTTCTCGGGTGAAGGCTATGCCGGCCTGTCCGACACTGCCCTGTACTTCATCGGCGGTATCATCAAGCACGGTAAGGCCCTGAACGGCTTCACCAACCCGTCGACCAACTCCTACAAGCGTCTGGTCCCAGGCTTCGAAGCCCCGGTAATGCTGGCCTACTCGGCGCGCAACCGCTCCGCCTCGATCCGTATTCCTTACGTCGGCAGCCCGAAAGCCCGCCGTATCGAAGCCCGCTTCCCGGACCCATCGGCCAACCCGTACCTGGCTTTCGCAGCCCTGCTGATGGCCGGCCTGGACGGTATCCAGAACAAGATCCACCCAGGCGATGCTGCCGACAAGAACCTGTACGACCTGCCGCCTGAAGAGGCCAAGGACATCCCGCAGGTTTGCGGCAGCCTGAAGGAAGCTCTGGAAGAGCTGGACAAAGGCCGTGCGTTCCTGACCAAGGGCGGCGTGTTCTCCGACGACTTCATCGATGCCTTCATCGAGCTGAAGAGCGAAGAAGAAATCAAGGTCCGCACCTTCGTTCACCCGCTGGAATACGAGCTGTACTACAGCTGCTGATCTGATCGGCGCACCTGCGCCGATCAGCTGACCGGAAACGGCCTTCTTCTGAAGGCCGTTTTTGTTTCAAGTCCCACCGATTCAGATGCTTCCTACAAACAAGGCCAACGTTGAGCGCGCACAATCCACTCTCCTGCAACGAGGGGATTGCCATGCGAACTGCGCTACTTCTGCTCACCACCTTGCTCATCACAGGTTGCGACAAAAACCCACCGCAAGCGGCCTCGATAGAAGCCAAGACCCTCCTGCGCACACGCGTGGCCTGGGACCAGACGCCCTATACGCATTACCCGGCGGGCCGGCCCGAACTGTCACTGATGAAAATCCGCATCCCTGCGCACACGACCATGGACTGGCATTGCCACCTGGCGCCCAACGCCGGCTACCTGCTCGATGGCCAGATCGAAGTCGAAAACGCTGCTGGCATACGGGTAATGCTCAACGCAGGCGATGCCTTGGCCGAGATCGTAGGCGGTCTGCATCGAGGACGCACTGCAGAGGCCTCCGCCGAAATCCTGATGTTCTATGCCGGCGCCCGAGGTGTGGCGCCCTTCACGCCAGCGGAAGAATGCCCGCAACCTGCGCCGAAACAAGGCATGGCCACGCCTACGGCAGGCTGAAAAGCTGATAGCGGAGCTTGTTGCCCGCGTCGACACCCGTCAGGTTCGGGATTCTTCTATGCTCTATATTGGTGCACAAAAGGGCATCAATCTCCGCCGCCATCGCCCAAAATAGGTCACAAGAACCGATTTATCAGGGCATTCTGGTCCGAATTTGCGCAATTCCAGGCTTTTATAGGGAAAATCCGCTTCTTTTCGGAGCCTTGGTTTGTTTCTTGCATTTTGCTTGCATCAGCGGATTCCACAGCGCGTCCGGCCCTGCCCACAGCCATAGTCGACACGCGCCAAAAGAGGTCAACGACGCCTTATGACCATCAGCGATGCGCAGCACCGTCTGCTTCTGGACAACCTGACCACCGCCACGCTACTGCTCAACGCCGAGCTGCGCCTGGAGTACATGAACCCTGCCGCGGAAATGCTGCTGGCTGTCAGTGGTCAGCGCAGCCACGGGCAGTTCATCAGCGAACTGTTCACCGAATCGACCGAGGCGCTCAGCTCGCTGCGCCAGGCAGTCGAGCAGGCGCACCCGTTCACCAAGCGCGAAGCGCAGCTCACCTCGCTGACCGGGCAGGCCATCACCGTCGACTACGCGGTAACGCCGATCCTGCATCAGGGCCAGACCCTGCTGCTGCTGGAGGTGCACCCGCGCGACCGGCTGTTGCGCATCACCAAGGAGGAGGCCCAGCTGAGCAAGCAGGAAACCACCAAGATGCTGGTGCGCGGCCTGGCCCACGAAATCAAGAACCCCCTCGGCGGCATCCGCGGCGCAGCCCAGTTGCTGGCTCGCGAACTGCCGGACGAAGGCCTGCGCGACTACACCAATGTGATCATCGAGGAAGCCGACCGCCTGCGTAACCTGGTTGACCGCATGCTCGGTTCGAACAAGCTGCCGTCGCTGGCCATGACCAACATCCACGAAGTACTGGAGCGGGTCTGCAGCCTGGTAGAGGCCGAAAGCCAGGGCTGCATCACTTTGGTGCGCGATTACGACCCCAGCCTGCCGGACGTGTTGATCGACCGCGAACAGATGATCCAGGCCGTGCTCAACATCGTGCGCAACGCCATGCAGGCGATCAGTTCGCAGAACGAGCTGCGCCTGGGCCGTATCACCCTGCGCAGCCGCGCCCTGCGCCAGTTCACCATCGGTCACGTGCGCCATCGCCTGGTGGCGCGGGTGGAGATCATCGACAACGGCCCGGGCATCCCGCCGGAGCTGCAGGACACCCTCTTCTATCCCATGGTCAGCGGCCGCCCGGACGGTACCGGGCTGGGCCTGGCCATTACCCAGAACATCATCAGCCAGCACCAGGGCCTGATCGAGTGTGAAAGCCATGCCGGCCACACCGCCTTCTCGATCTACCTGCCCCTGGAACAAGGAGCCACCGCCTCATGAGCCGAAGTGAAACCGTATGGATCGTCGACGATGATCGCTCCATCCGCTGGGTCCTGGAAAAAGCCCTGCAACAGGAAGGCATGACCACCCAGAGCTTCGATAGCGCCGATGGCGTGATGGGCCGCCTGGCACGCCAGCAACCGGACGTGATCATTTCCGATATCCGCATGCCAGGCACCAGCGGCCTCGACCTGTTGGCACAGATACGTGAGCAGCACCCGCGCCTGCCGGTCATCATCATGACCGCCCACTCCGACCTGGACAGCGCCGTGGCGTCATACCAGGGCGGTGCATTCGAGTACCTGCCCAAACCGTTCGATGTGGACGAGGCAGTCTCGCTGGTCAAGCGCGCCAACCAGCACGCCCAGGAGCAACAAGGGCTGGATGTGCCGCAGAGCCTGGCGCGCACCCCGGAAATCATCGGTGAAGCACCGGCGATGCAGGAAGTGTTCCGCGCCATCGGCCGCCTCAGCCACTCCAACATCACCGTGCTGATCAACGGCGAGTCCGGCACCGGCAAGGAGCTGGTGGCCCACGCCCTGCATCGCCATAGCCCGCGCGCGGCGTCACCGTTCATTGCTCTGAACATGGCCGCCATCCCCAAGGACTTGATGGAGTCCGAGCTGTTCGGCCATGAGAAAGGTGCCTTCACCGGCGCCGCCAACCTGCGCCGGGGGCGCTTCGAGCAGGCCGACGGCGGCACCCTGTTCCTTGACGAAATCGGTGACATGCCCGCCGACACCCAGACCCGCTTGCTGCGGGTACTGGCCGATGGCGAGTTCTATCGCGTGGGCGGCCACGTGCCGGTCAAGGTCGACGTGCGCATCATCGCCGCAACCCACCAGAACCTGGAGTCGCTGGTACAGGCCGGCAAGTTCCGCGAGGACTTGTTCCACCGCCTGAACGTGATCCGTATCCATATTCCGCGGCTGGCCGACCGGCGCGAGGATATCCCTGCCCTCGCCCGCCACTTCCTTGCCCGCGCGGCTCAGGAACTGGCGGTCGAGCCGAAGATCCTCAAGCCGGAAACCGAGGAATTCATCCGCAACCTGCCGTGGCCGGGCAACGTGCGGCAGATGGAGAACACCTGCCGCTGGATCACCGTGATGGCCTCCAGCCGCGAAGTACTGATCGGTGACCTACCGCCCGAACTGCTGAACTTGCCACAGGACGCCGCGCCGGTGACCAACTGGGAGCAGGCCCTGCGCCAGTGGGCCGACCAGGCGTTGGCACGTGGCCAGACCAGCCTGCTGGACAGCGCAGTGCCGAGCTTCGAGCGGATCATGATCGAGACCGCGCTCAAACACACCGCTGGCCGTCGGCGTGATGCGGCGCTGTTGCTGGGTTGGGGGCGCAATACCCTGACGCGCAAGATCAAGGAACTGGGGATGAACGTGGCGGGGGGAGATGATGAGGAAGGTGACGACCATTAATCCTTGACCGCCTGCACCGACGCATTCGCGGGTAAACCCGCTCCCACAGGTACAGCGCCAGCCTCGAGGTTAGCGCCGTCCCTGTGGAAGCGGGTTTACCCGCGAATGCGTTGTAAGAGCCAGAACAAGTTTCAGCCTTCCGATGCACCGTTCCTGTGCCTGACGCACCGCTCAAAGGCACAAATCCCCTCAAAATCCGGCCAGATTCCCCTCAAAGCCCCTATTCACGGGGCTTGGCAAAACTGGCACGCCCCCTGCAATAGCTAATACATCCCAAGTTTCGGGGGCCCTGGTACAGGCAGGCCGGGTGAACCCCTCTTTTATTCGCAACACCGCCAGTTTTGGGGACCTCGGTACAGGCAGGCCGGGACATCCCCTCTTTTATTCGTGCAGTTTCACCTGCACCCGCCAGCGCCCCGCGTCCTCTGCACCGGCCCATTCGCCCAGCAGGGGGCGCGCAGCGACCACCGTCAGCAATAAACCTTCCTTGCTCTTCTGCACCCGCCAGCTCACCGGCTTGCCTTGCAGGCTCAATTGCCCTTGCTGGGCCTTGCCCTGGGCCTGGAACAGCAGCGCCACAGTGCCGTCCACATTCTCGCCATGCAGCTGGGGCTCCTCGTTGAACCAAAGTTGCAGGCCATCCTGCACCACCTCCACCTGCTGCAGCTCGCGCTCGTCGGGCGTGGTCAGGCGGCCGATCATAAGCCCCACCATCAAGCCGACGACAGCCAGCGACAGCATCACCCGCGGGAACGCCTTCGAACGCACGTCCGGTTCGGGGGTAGAATGCCCGTCATCTTCACGCTTGGAGCCGTGCATGTTTCACGTCATCCTTTTTCAACCAGAAATTCCGCCAAATACCGGCAACATCATTCGCCTGTGCGCCAACAGCGGCTGCGACCTGCACCTGATCGAACCCATCAGCTTCGAACTGGATGACAAGCGCCTGCGCCGCGCGGGGCTGGATTACCACGAGTATGCCACGCTCAAGCGCCACGAGAGCCTGGCCGGATGCCTGGAGAGCCTGGGCAACCCACGGCTGTTCGCCTTCACCACCAAGGGCTCGCACCCGTTCCACGAAGTGGCCTACCAGCCGGGGGATGCGTTCCTGTTCGGGCCGGAAAGCCGTGGCTTGCCGACCGAAGTGCTGGACAGCCTGCCGGCCGAACAACGCCTGCGCCTGCCGATGCGGCCGGGATGCCGCAGCCTGAACCTGTCCAATACCGTGGCGGTGACGGTGTATGAGGCGTGGCGGCAGAACGGGTTTGCCGGGAGCTGAGCGATAGCCTGTGCCGGCCCTTTCGCGGGCGCGCCCGCTCCCACAGGTTCGGGTTCGGCGCGATCCCTGTGGGAGCGGGCGAGCCCGCGAAAGGGCTGGCACAGGCAACAAAAAAGCGCCCCGAGAGGCGCTTTCCTGATACCGGCAGCTATTACTGAACGGTCGGCGCTTCGCCAGCTTCCTGCATGCGCTGCATCTCTTGCGCGTACAGGGCGTCGAAGTTGACCGGCGACAGCATCAGAGCCGGGAACGAACCGCGGGTCACCAGGCTGTCCAGGGTCTCGCGGGCGTACGGGAACAGGATGTTCGGGCAGAACGCACCCAGGGTGTGGCTCATCGAAGCCGCGTCCAGGTTCTTGATCAGGAAGATACCGGCCTGCTGAACTTCAGCGATGAAGGCCACTTCGTCACCGTTCTTGACGGTAACCGACAGGGTCAGCACCACCTCGTGGAAGTCGCCTTCCAGGGCTTTCTGCTTGGTGTTCAGGTCCAGGGCAACGCTCGGCTCCCAGGTCTGGCGGAAGATCTGCGGGCTTTTCGGGGCCTCGAACGACAGGTCGCGCACATAGATGCGCTGCATGGAGAACTGAGGGCTGTTGTCTTCTGCAGCAGCGCCGTTGGTCTGTTGGTCAGTCATGGCAGATCCTTATCCTAATGTTTTTGAATGCAGTGCAAATCAGGCCGCCAGCAGCGCGTCGAGCTTGCCGGCGCGCTCCAGGGCGTAGAGGTCATCGCATCCACCGACGTGGGTGCTGCCGATCCAGATCTGCGGCACCGATGTACGGCCGGCCTTCTGGCTCATTTCGGCGCGAACCTGCGGCTTGCCGTCGACCTTGATTTCCTCGAAGACCACGCCCTTGCTCTCGAGCAGGTACTTGGCGCGCATGCAGTAGGGGCAGTAGTCGCTGGAATAGACGATGACGGGCTTCATATCACTTCACCAGGGGCAGGTTATCGGCTTTCCAGCTGGAAACGCCACCGCTCAGTTTGGCGGCGTTGTAACCAGCCTTGAGCAGCTCGCGGCAGATGGTGCCGGACTGCTGGCCCATCGAGTCGACGACGATCAGGGTCTTCTCTTTGTGCTTGTCCAGCTCGCTCATGCGGTTGACCAGCTTGTCCTGCGGGATGTTCACCGCACCGACGATGTGACCGGCGGAATATTCCTTGGTCGGGCGGATGTCGATGACCAGGGCTTTCTCGGCATTGACCAGGGCAGTCAACTGGCCGTTGCTCAGGCTCTGGCCACCGCGACGGATTTCGTTGACCAGCAGCGCGACCAGCAAGACAACGAAGATCGCCACCAGGATGTAGTGGTTTGTCGCAAATTGAATCAGGTTAGCAACCATCTGGGGTGTTCCACGCGATTGAAAATGCCGGCCAGTATACACAGCCCCTTATTGCCACCAAAGCCCGGCGGGCCGGCGGCTAAGCCATCTGCACATTGCTGGCACGTGCACGCCGGTCGGGGGAATGGGACGAATATTCGCCGTCGGTGGCGCATTTGCCCTAAAATGCGTGTCTTTATCATCTTTGAACAACCGTGAGTTTGATTGATGACGAGTACGCCCAAACCCCTGGTCCTGATCATCCTGGATGGCTTCGGCCACAGCGAAAGCCCCGAATACAACGCCATCTATGCCGCCAACACACCGGTCTATGACCGCCTGCGCGCCAGCCAGCCGCATGGCCTCATTTCCGGTTCTGGCATGGATGTCGGCCTGCCGGACGGGCAGATGGGCAACTCCGAAGTCGGTCACATGAACCTCGGCGCCGGTCGCGTGGTGTACCAGGATTTCACCCGGGTGACCAAGGCCATCCGCGACGGCGAGTTCTTCGAGAACCCGGTGCTCACCGGTGCGGTAGACAAGGCAGCCAGTGCCGGCAAGGCCGTGCACATCCTCGGCCTGCTGTCCGATGGCGGCGTACACAGCCACCAGGACCACCTGGTGGCCATGGCCGAACTGGCCGCTCAGCGCGGTGCACAGAAGATCTACCTGCACGCCTTCCTCGACGGCCGCGACACGCCGCCACGCAGCGCGCAGTCGTCCATCCAACTGCTCGATGCCACCTTCGCCAGGCTGGGCAAGGGCCGCATCGCCAGCCTGATCGGCCGCTACTACGCCATGGACCGCGACAACCGCTGGGACCGCGTCAGCGCCGCCTATAACCTGATCGTCGACAGCGCTGCCGAATACACCGCCGACACCGCCCTGGCCGGCCTGGAAGCGGCCTATGCCCGCGACGAGAGCGACGAGTTCGTCAAGGCCACGCGCATCGGTGAAGCCGTCAAGGTCGAAGACGGCGACGCGGTGATTTTCATGAACTTCCGCGCCGACCGCGCTCGCGAACTTTCCCGCGTGTTCGTCGAAGCCGACTTCAACGAATTCCCGCGTGCCCGCCTGCCAAAACTCGCCGCCTACATCGGCCTGACCCAGTACTCGGCGAAAATCCCGGCCCCCGCCGCCTTCGCCCCGGCCAGCCTGAACAACGTACTGGGCGAGTACCTGGCGAAAAACGGCAAGACCCAGCTGCGCATCGCCGAAACCGAGAAGTACGCCCACGTCACTTTCTTCTTCTCCGGTGGCCGCGAGGAACCGT
Organism: Pseudomonas putida; assembly: GCA_029953615.1. Taxonomy (NCBI): domain Bacteria; kingdom Pseudomonadati; phylum Pseudomonadota; class Gammaproteobacteria; order Pseudomonadales; family Pseudomonadaceae; genus Pseudomonas; species Pseudomonas putida. Next base: position 1,924,941 of record CP124529.1, read on the forward strand.
TCGAAGGCGAAGAGCGCATCCTGATTCCGTCGCCGAAAGTCGCCACCTACGACCTGCAGCCGGAAATGAGCGCACCGGAAGTGACCGACCGCATCGTCGAGGCCATCGAGCAGCAGCGTTATGACGTGATCGTGGTCAACTACGCCAATGGCGACATGGTCGGCCATACCGGTGTTTTCGAAGCTGCGGTGAAGGCCGTCGAGGCTCTGGATGGCTGCGTCGGGCGCATCGTCCAAGCACTGGACAAGGTCGGCGGCGAAGCGCTGATCACCGCCGACCACGGCAATGTCGAGCAGATGGAAGACGAGTGTACCGGCCAGGCACACACCGCGCACACCACCGAGCCGGTGCCGTTCATCTATGTCGGCAAGCGCAACGTGAAAGTACGCGATGGCGGCGTGCTGGCTGATGTGGCACCGACCATGCTGAAGCTGCTGGGGCTGGAGAAGCCGGTGGAAATGACCGGCACATCCATCCTGGTTGACGCCTGATTCTGTGTATTGGGGCCGCTCTGCGGCCCTTCGCGGGCACGCCCGCTCCCACAGGATCGGCGGTACAGCCTGCTTTTGTGGGAGCGGGCGTGCCCGCGAAGGGCTGCAGCGCAGCCCCAATAACACATGAATTCCAGACAAACGCCCCTCTGCACCCGCAGCGAGGCGTTTTTTTTGCCCGCCCGCGCGGGCATACTAGGCCAGTCTCCATCCTTGGTACGCCAAACCCCATGCTTCGCGCCCTGATCCTCCTAGCCCTGTCTTGCCTGCTCAGTCCGGCCTTTGCCGATGAGCGTGCGCAGACCCAGCAGCAACTGGACGCCACCCGCCAGGACATTGCCGAGCTCAAGAAGACGCTGGGCAAGCTCCAGGAAGAAAAGGCCGGTGTGCAAAAGGACCTCAAAGCCACCGAGACCGATATCGGCAACCTCGAAAAGCAGGTGGAGGCCCTGCAGCAAGAACTAAAAAAGACCGAGGGCGAGCTGGAGCGCCTTGATTCCGAGAAAAAAAAACTCCAGAGCGCCCGCGTTGAACAACAGCGACTGATCGCCATCCAGGCCCGCTCGGCCTACCAGAACGGCCGTGAGGAATACCTCAAGCTGCTGCTCAACCAGCAGAACCCCGAAAAGTTCGCCCGTACCCTCACCTACTACGACTACCTGAGCAAGGCGCGCCTGGAGCAACTGCGCACCTTCAACGAGACCCTGCGCCAGTTGGCCAACGTCGAACAGGAAATCGCCACCCAGCAGCAACAGTTGCTGGCCCAGCGCGCCGACCTCGACAGCCGCCGACAGGCTCTGGAAACCGAGCGGGGCAAGCGCCAGCAGGTACTGGCCAAGCTCAACAGCGACATGAAGGACCGCGACCAGAAGCTGCAATCGCGCGAGCAGGACCAGGCCGACCTGTCCAAAGTTCTCAAGACCATCGAGGAAACCCTCGCCCGCCAGGCCCGTGAGGCCGAAGAAGCGCGCAAGAAGGCCCTGCTGGCCCAGCAGGAAGCGGAAAAACGACGCCAGCAGGAAGCCCTGGCCGCCGCTGCCGCCCGCGAACAGGCCCGCGAACCGGTGGAACCACCGAAAAAGGCCCGCACCACCCTGGGCCCGATGGTTTCCAGCGATGGCGTCAGCTACGGTGGCGCATTTTCTGCCGCTCGGGGAAAACTTCCCTGGCCAGTCAATGGTCGATTGCTGGCACGCTTCGGTGATGCCCGTGGCAGCGATGCACGTGCCAAGTGGGACGGGGTGATGATCAGCGCCAACCCCGGCACCCAGGTACGAGCCGTGCATGGCGGGCGCGTCGTGTTCGCCGACTGGTTGCGCGGTGCCGGGCTTCTGGTCATTCTCGACCATGGCAACGGTTACCTGAGCCTGTACGGCCATAACCAGAGCCTGCTCAAGAGCGCCGGTGATATCGTCAAGGCCGGCGAAGCCATTTCCACCGTTGGCGACAGCGGCGGCCAGGACGCTGCCGGCTTGTATTTCGCCATCCGCCAGCAGGGCCGGCCTACCGACCCTTCACAGTGGTGCCGGGGCTAGTCAAATTTCTACGGGGTAGCCACGGGCTGCCCCGATGCTCCCCAGGGAGCGCTTACAGGATCAGGAGTTCGTTCGACATGCTGCACTCGCCTCGTCTCACCCAGCTGGCCCTGTCCATCGCCCTGGCGATCGGCGCGCCCCTGGCCATTGCCGCAGAGCCGGCCAAGCCGGCCGCAGTAGCGGCCACCGAGGTGACCGCCAAGGCGCCACTGCCGCTTGAAGAACTGCGCACCTTCGCCGAAGTCATGGACCGCATCAAGGCGGCCTATGTGGAGCCGGTGGATGACAAGACCCTGCTGGAAAATGCCATCAAGGGCATGCTCAGCAACCTGGACCCGCACTCGGCCTACCTCGGCCCCGAGGACTTCCAGGAACTGCAGGAAAGCACCAGCGGCGAGTTCGGCGGGCTGGGCATCGAAGTGGGCCAGGAGGACGGCTTCATCAAGGTGGTCTCGCCGATCGATGACACCCCGGCCTCGCGTGCCGGCGTGCAGGCAGGCGATCTGATCGTCAAGATCAACGGCGCCCCGACCCGTGGCCAGACCATGACCGAAGCGGTCGACAAGATGCGCGGCAAGGTCGGCGAGAAAATCACCCTGACCCTGGTACGTGACGGCGGCAACCCCTTCGACGTGACCCTTGCCCGTGCGGTCATCCAGGTCAAGAGCGTGAAGAGCCAGCTGCTGGAGAACGACTACGGCTACATCCGCATCACCCAGTTCCAGGTCAAGACCGGCGACGAAGTCGGCAAGGCCCTGGCCAAGCTGCGCAAGGACAACGGCAAGAAGCTGCGTGGTGTGGTACTGGACCTGCGCAACAACCCCGGTGGCGTGCTGCAGTCGGCGGTGGAAGTGGCCGACCACTTCCTGACCAAGGGCCTGATCGTCTACACCAAGGGCCGCATCGCCAACTCCGAGCTGCGCTTCTCGGCCGACCCGGCCGACGCCAGCGCCGGCGTGCCACTGGTAGTGCTGATCAACGGCGGCAGCGCCTCGGCCTCGGAAATTGTCGCCGGCGCCCTGCAAGACCAGAAACGCGCGGTGCTGATGGGTACCGACAGCTTCGGCAAAGGCTCGGTGCAGACCGTGCTGCCACTGGCCAACGACCGTGCGCTGAAGCTCACCACCGCGCTGTACTTCACCCCTAATGGCCGCTCGATCCAGGCCCAGGGCATCGTCCCCGACATCGAAGTGCGCCCGGCCAAGCTCACCGCCGAAGCCGACACCGACAACTTCAAGGAAGCCGACCTGCAGGGCCACCTGGGCAACGGCAACGGCGGCGCCGACCGCCCGACCGGCAGCGGCAAGCGCAAGGAGCGCCCACAGGATGACGACTTCCAGCTGAGCCAGGCCCTGAGCCTGCTCAAGGGCCTGAACATCACCAAGGGCGACTGACCCACCCCATGCGTTATCTGCTGTGTCTGTTGTTCTGCCTGTTGGCCGGGGTCGCACAAGCGGCGCCGGCCGGCAAGGCCTACATGAGCATCATCATCGACGACCTGGGCCAGAGCCCCGAGCGTGACAGCCGCACCCTGGCCCTGCCCGGGCCGGTGACCATGGCGATCATGCCTGATACCCCACATGCCACCGACTTCGCTCGCCAGGCACACAAGGCCGGCAAGACGGTAATCCTGCACATGCCCATGGACCCGGCCACCGGGCCCTATGCCTGGCATCCTGGCCTACCCATCGCGGAGCTGGCCCGGCGCCTGGACAGCGCCTTGCTCAAGGTGCCCTACGCCGCCGGCATCAACAACCACATGGGCAGCCGCATGACCGCGCAGCGCGAACCCATGGACTGGCTGATGGGCGAATTGCAGCGGCGCCATCTGTTCTTCGTCGACAGCCGCACCAGCGCCGCCACCGTGGCCGCAGCCGAAGCCCAGCGCATCGGCCTGGCCCACGTTTCGCGCGATGTGTTCCTTGACGACGTGCGCACCACCGAGGCGATTACGCAGCAGTTTCAGCAAGCCATTGCCACGGCCCGCAAGCAAGGCTCGGCAGTGCTGATCGGGCATCCTTACCCGCAGACGCTGGAAGTGCTGGAGCGCGAACTGCCACGGCTCAACGGCCAAGGTGTCATCTTGATCAAGCTGTCGCAGATGATCGCCGAGCGGAGTAACCAGGCAATGCCGGCACATGGCAAGCATGGCCGCTACAGCAACCGCTGAGCAGGCCCTTCAACTATGTACCGCCAAGCGCATCGGTAGCACCTTCACCCTTCGTCCTCCATCCCATGGAGGTACGACATGCATAACCCCTTACTTCTGGCCACGCTGGGCCTGACACTCTTCAGCAACCTGGCCAATGCCAACGACACCACGCCTCCTCCCGCGGCACCACTTGCCCTGCACAACAGCGCTGGCCAGAACTCGCAGTGGACAGGCGTTGGCCGGCTGATCTGGAAAAACCGACATTGCATCGGCACCTTGCTGGACAGCCGTGATGACACCCACGGTACAAGTGGGCCGGCCTACATACTGACAGCCGGCCACTGCGCTGGCGGTGTCAATGGCAAGGTCATTGTCGACCAGCCGATTACCGGCAGCATTGCCTTCAATTATTTTGTCGATACACAAGACCAGCACCATACCGTGCCGTTGAAACGAACGGTATGGAGCAGCCTGCAAGGTGCCGACCTGGCGCTTCTGGAATTGGAGGCCACCCTTGAGGAGCTGCTGGCACAAGGCATCACGCCACTCAAGCTGGGCCGCTCCGCGGCATCGGGCAGCGCGGTTCAGGTAATCGGCGAACCCAGCTCAATCGGCAAAGGCCTGCGCTTGTCCACCTGCACGGAGCGCTTCCACAGTACATCCAGTGTCGGCAACTGGGTGTGGCGCAACGTCAGGCGTAACGATTGCCAAGGCCTGGATGAGGGGGCCTCCGGCAGCCCGGTCATCGACACCGCCAGCAATCGCCTGGTCAGCATTGCCAACAGCCTGCATGACAATGAGGTCGGTGCAATCCCGGTCCAACGCCTTCATGGCTGCTTCAGTGCAGGTCGTGCAGACCTCGATCTGGAAGATTGCCAGTTGCTGCCGGGCTTTCAACTCGAGCCGCAGGGCAACAGCTTCAAAACACTGACCAAGTACCGCGGCTTGGCCGATGAGCCCCTCGAGCCTGCGCGCTGGGGCTTCCAGTTCCTGATCGATACACCGCGCTACCGCTACAAAACCAGCACAGATGCACTCGCCTGCGAAGATCCGGTTGGCTACAGCGGCACCCTCCCTTCAAGCGAAGCCATGATCAACGACCCGATCGGCCCCGAGCCCGGTACTCACTACCTGTGCCTGGTCGGCGTACAGTCGCCAGAGCAGTTACCTTCTCGTGCGCTCATGGCCAATAGCCTGAGCATCAAGGTGGAGCTGCTACCACCTGGCAAACCCTTGGCTCAGGTGATGACTGAACAACTGCCTGACGGTGGCGCCCGGATCAGTTGGTTGCGCGATCCTGATGTGGTGTTCTACCGGGTAAAACGTGGTGTACCGGCAACGACAGATTGCAATGATCCGTCAGGCTATCGCCTGCTGCGCGCACAAAGCCACGATATTCCGGGTTCGGCCCTGCCCTTGAAGCTATGCAGCGTCGCCATCGATGTGATTGGGCAGAGTTCCGAGTTCCGTACGGATCTGGTTCAAGCCGTGGCACCGTAACAGGCCGCCCGAGCCTGCCGTACCCGGGCATGAATGCCAGGTTCGGCAGGCCGGCTCCCGTCTTGTTACCGGGCCGGTCAATGGAACGGAATGATCCCCCGCGCTTGCTCCAGCGTCAGCCTGCCCCGGTGGAGCCGCTGCCCTGCGCTCGCAGCGAGGCGGCTGCTCATGCGACGTTGGCTCCAGGTCTTGAGGTGGCCGGTAAGGAAATTCTCGGCGAAGTCGTCAGGCGAGCGGAAATGGAAATGCGCAGCCCACAGATTTCGTTTGCTTGGCAGGCGCAGCACCCGATATTCGTCAAACGCACTACCATCCTGCATGGTACGCCGCTCATTGTATTCAACCGTGATCAGCTTCTTTGCGTGCAGGAAGCGCAAGGCTTCAGCGGAGGGATAATGGGTGTCGGTATACAGGGTGGTGAGTTGGAGCTCTTTCTCCGCAGCCAAAGCATCCGCCTCGCGCTCCAGGGTCCTGAGCAGCGTGTCGTTGCCACCGGCATCACGCAGCGTGCTTGCTGCCTGATCCAGTTTGCCCAGCTGTTGGTCGAACAAACGAGCGAGCAAGGTACCCTTGATATCGTTGTCGACATACGACTTGGCCTTCACCCGCAACGCATTGCTCTCGTCCAGCAGTGACTGCACCCACATGGCCAGGTCACTTGGGGGCGCTTCGTCAGCCGCCGAAGGCTGCTCAGCCTCGCGCTGGCGCCACTCGCCCTCTATTCGTTCGAACGTGGCCAGCACGGTTTTGCTGAACGCCTCACGCACCTCGAGCAGGCGCTGCCCCTGCACTTCGATCTCGGTTCCGATCATTAGCTGGCCCTGAGCATTGCGCACTAGCCGCTGCGTCGCGCTGGACGCCTTGTAAGGCGAAGACCTGGCAGGCACGCTGGGGTCATCCTGCTCCCGAGCCGCCTCGACCAGACGGCTGCCCGCATCCAGCTTGAGCTTGCCGAGATGCTCGCGGTAGCGATCGATCATCGTCGGCTCGATCAACACCCCGCCTTCCTTGCGAATACGGTCGCTGTCGAGCAGCGCAGCACTGTATTCATCCCAGGCTTCCTGCAGGATGACGATCCGGTCCTGCGCCGACAGGTTGGCGAAGTCCAGCTCGCCATGAGCTTCAGCGGCGTTGCGCAGACTCAGGCTGGCCAGCTCCTCCCTGTAACCGGCAAGCACGTTTTGACCGGACTCACTGTCAAGGTGCAAGGCCAGGTCAGCCAGGTTCAATACCTGGTGGAAACGCAGCTGAACCGTGGAGACCTTGCGCCGGGCAATCAGTTGCGCAACGGTACGCACAGGTGCATCCGAGATACCGCTGATCGCGAAATCGTCTGCAGTATCAGCCAACAACTGGTCGAGATCCTCGAACCCTACGAGTATGCGCTCCTGCAGGCCGACAACCTTTTCCAGCCTGAGGCGGAACGTCTGATACAGCTCAGCGACTTCGGCGACTGGCTGCCCATCCAGAGCCTTTTGCATTTCGACCAATTTGGGGTAATCCACCAGGTCCCAGAGCTCATCGATGATGAAGTCGCTATTGCGGATAAGGCCCTCCCGTGCAGTTGTCTCGTATTTTGGAAGCACATCATCCCAGTTGCCCTTCTGCCGCTCGTTGGCATATTTGGGTTCTTTGATGGTCGCCAGTAAAGGGAGTGTTGCCCTTTCTGCGCTGACAGCGGCCTCCAACTGCTGTATCGCCTGGTCCCTCTGCTGGAGGCCATCCACCTCCAGAGCGGTTATGCGCTCATCGTAGCGCTGCAGCAGAGCTCTCAAACGGGCAGCTTCGTCTCCCTCCGGCAGCGACGATTGGGTTGCGGCTGCCTTGGCTCTGAGCGCCTTCAAAGCGTCGAGCTTTTTCTTCGAGTCGAGCGATTTCGCGGCCATGCTGCCGAATTGCTCTCTTGCCCGGTTGACCTGTTGATCTAGCTGGTTGATTTTCTGATGCAATTCGCGGAAGCGCTTTGCCAGCCGGGCGCGGGCAGAGTTTTGCGGCATACCACCGGCCAGACGAAGTGTCGTATCAACCCGCCAGACGCTATCGGTAAAACTCAGCCAGGGTCCTGGGGTTCCTTTGGAGCCGACCACCCGCACACCACCTGGCAACTGCTCCACGCGGTAGACGTCACCAGCCAAAGCCACGTAATAGTTGTCGTCGATGCGGTACAAGCCCTCCATGTGGCCGTCACCCAACGGTTTGATGCCATTGAGCGACACACTGGAACGCATCGCCAGCAGGGCTTTGCGCTGGGCGTGTGGCAACCAGTTGAAGCCACTCTGGCCACGCCAGCTAAAATCAAGCCAGCTGCTGGGCAGCGCTTCACCAGCAACCTGCGCCTGCTCCACCGGGGCGACAGTAACCTCGGCAAAGGCCCCGCGCTGCGGCCCAGACCCTTCCACAGCTGCCGCGCCAGGCAGTTCATGGCTGGGAACTTTGCGTCGGGGTTGCCTGGCATGCAACAACACCATGCTCAAATTCAGCATCAGATCGGCAGCGGCAGCCGCACGATCAAACTCATCGTCGCGCTCAAGGGCGTCAAGGTCGTGCTCCAAGGAAGCCAGCAGTTGTACCAGCCAGGCCACGGATGCCACCGGCCCACGAAGCGCCAAGGTCACGACATCGAACAATAGCCATGCGCCCTCGCACAGGGTCTGCCAGCGGCTCTCGGCATTGGATACAGACTGCTCTTCGGCGACACTTACCAGCAGATCGCGGTTCGCCCCGTAAAGCTTCTCGTCGATGTTGTTACGCCAATAGGTGATGGCCAGCTGGGCCGGTGCCGGGCGTGTGGGATTGACGTAGGGGTCGATGCCGATAACCCTGATGTGGGGTTCGCTGAAACCACCATGGTCATATACCGACCGGACGCTCGGATCCATCCAGTCGAGAATGCTGTCCTGCAGGATCACCGACTCGCGCACATGTTCGAGCAAGGCCGACAGGCTGGCATATTCACGAAGCGTGTCCTGGCTGAACAAAGGGCGGTAAAGCAGTACCAGCGAGGGTTCTGCGCAGTACAGAATGTACATGCACCGGACTTCGTCCGTTTTCGCAGAGGTTACGCTGCGCTTGAACGCCAACGGAATCAACATCATTCGCGGCGTGCTCGGGTCGACATGACCGGCACAGAAGTCGACCACGCATTGCAACCCAGGCTCTGTGACCTTTGCGTCAAGCTTGGCAGTGATCGCACTGGCGAGCAGAGCGGCACGCCATTCCCCACCCAACCGCCTGACCCGGTCCGCGCGAGTGGCCGGATCATCCAGCTGCGCGGCAACATAGGCTGGATAGTGGCTTCCGATATCCACCTTGGTGACCAGTGCCTTGGCTGACTCGGCATTCAACCATGCCGGCACATCCCCGCCGCTGCGAAGGTAAACCCGCTTGATGCTCGCCCCCTTGAGGGAGGCGAGGTTACCGATGGCGAACTCGGTGAGCGTCTTGCTGCCAGCGAAAGCGAGCGGCTCACCACCGCCAGCACCTGTTGCCGCCCCTCCCGGCACCCCGCGGGCGAGGTAAAGGTCGAACATCAGCTCATCCGGTGAGATGTCAGCCGCATGGTCCTCGCGGATTTGTGCAATCAGCCGCCGGCGAGCGTAATCGGTCAACGGCTGAATGCCATCCAGTGCCGCGATGCCGCCAGAGTCGAGTTGATAAAGCGCGATCTGCAGCAACGCAGCCCTGCACGCAAAGCTGTCCCGTGCATGGCTATCCCGCAAACCCGGAGGTGGTTGTACTGCCGGGGTTTCGTCCTGGTAGGCCTCGAACCAGGGCGAAGGATCGCTCAGTTGGGCGAAACGCTGCTCAAGGGCCGAAACGTCTTTGATTTCGCAATAGCGGGCTTGCTCGATTCCCTGAAACAGCGTCTCGAGCAAGAGCGAGACCTGCTGGGCGAAAACGTTGCCTTGGGCCGGATGACGTTGCCAACTCATTTGTTCGAAGGCATAGGCTTGCGCCAGTTCGTCACGCAACGCCAGGCCAAACGCAGTCAACGAATCGAAGCTGCGCACCGCGCCCGAAGGCGCGCACCACAGGACAACCTCGCGCTCGTCCCACTCACCACAAATCAGCATCTGGCATTGCATCTGGGCATACTGCAGTGACGCACTGGTCAGATGCGTCTGGACGAAATACACCGGGGGCTGGTCGTCACCGCCGTGCAGCAGCCCACGGATACACGCCTGCTCCTGTGGATCCAGGCCTTGCAAGGGCAACCCGCGCAGCAGGGCGGTCTTGAGCAGCAACTGCAACCAGCTGTCGCGACTGACTGCTGCGTTGCCCGTGCCCCGCCAATACTCGAGCTGGGCCTCGCAGAAACGTTGTGGAAGCTCCTCTACCAGCTGATTGAGGGCGGATGACAAGCCTGACAACTGACGGGTATCGAAATCACTCGTCGAGCCGGCGAAACGATAGGCGCCAGTCAACCCGAGGTTGAAATGGCGGCCATCAGCCAGTGGCTCGAGACTCAGCGGCTGCGGGTCGAGCAAGGCTTGCAGAACCCGATCCACCAAGGGGCCTGTGGTCCAATAGTTGGTGTAGGGCTCCGGGCTGTCCAGCGTCAGCGGGTCAGCCGTTGTCAGGGCAGGGGTAACGTAGGCCAACCATGGCAATTCTGCCAGCAACACGCGCAGCAGCTGTGCGCTGGCGACCTGGCGCAGGGTCGGCCGATCGTCGAACTGCCTGGCAACGGCCTGCCTGAAATCAAAGACTGGAACCTGGTTACGGGTCATGCTGGGTGCCTCCGCCTCGAAAAACGGTAGGCTGTGGCAAGCAGACCCGTTACCCGCACTACATATTGCTCAAAAAAAAGGCCTTGCTCTTTCGGGCAAGGCCTTTCTTCAATTCACCAGTATCAGCTGTATACACGCCCCAGCAACTGGCGGTGGCTTTCGAACTGGTCCAGCACGTCACGCACGATCTGCTCCGGAGCAAAGCCCATCAGGTCGTACTCCTGGCTACCATCGTGCAAGTACACCTCGGCTCGATAGAAGCGCTGACGGACTTCCGGCTCACCTTCCACCGGTGCTTCGCTCGGTGCCGCCAGGTAGCCGTCCAGGCTCACTTCGTAGACGAACGGGTTGCCCTCTTCCATCATCACCCGCAGGCCCATCATGTTGCGCGACTGGCCAACACGGGTTTCCACCTCGAAGCCCAGGGTCTGCAACTGCGCGGCGGCCTCTTTAAGCGCCGGGCTGACATGCCGGTCCATGAACCGCTGTACCACGGCCTGGGTCGGCTGCAGTTCCAGCTGGGTCAGGCGCTCACTGAATCCGCGACGGCCACGGGCGGCCAGCTCGGCACGCTCCTGCTCGACCACCACGTCCTGTTTCATCGCCTTGTACAGGCCGAACATGAACAGCACCAGCACCACCGAGAACGGCAGCCCCGCCAGTACCACCATGGTCTGCATGGCCTCGAAATTACCGGCGAACAGCAGGCCGATGGTGACCAGGGTGATGACCACCGACCAGAACACCACCATCCAGTGCGGGGCGTCTTCGTCCACCTTGCCGCCCTTGCAGGAAAGGTTGGCCATCATCACCGCGCCAGAGTCGGCCGGGGTGAGGAACAGGACGAAGCCGACGAACACCGCCACACCGATCACGATCTTGGCAGCCGGGAAGTATTCCAACAGCTGGTAGATCGACATCGACGGCTGCTCCAGCGCAGTCTTGCCCAGTTCCACCGCGCCCTGGTTGATTACCAGGTCCAGCGCCGTGTTGCCGAAGATCGACAGCCAGGCCAGGGTAAAGCCCAGCGGGATCAGCAACACGCCGCTGACCAGTTGGCGCACGGTGCGGCCCTTGGAGATACGGGCAATGAACATGCCGACGAACGGGCCCCAGGAAATCCACCAGGCCCAGTAGAACACGGTCCACAGGCCCAGCCAGCGCTCGGACTTGCCGGCTTCGCCTTCATATACGTAGAGGTCGAAGGTTTTCAACACGATGCCGTTGAGGTAGTCGCCGATGTTTTGCACGAAGCCATTGAGCAGGTGCAGGGTTTCGCCGCCCAGCAGGACGAAGATCAACAGGCCGCTGAACAACACGATGTTCAGGTTGGACAAGCGGCGAATGCCGTTTTCCACACCCGAGACGGCCGCCACGGTGGCCACGCCGGCCATGACCAGGATCACCACCAGCAGGTTGGTCTTGCTGTGGTCCATGCCGAACAGGTATTCCAGGCCGGAGGCCACCTGCATCGAGCCGATGCCCAGGTTGGTCACCAGGCCCAGCAGGGTGACGAACATGCCGAAGATGTCCACGGCGTTGCCGGCGGCACCCTTGACCCAACGCTCGCCTACCAGCGGGTACAGCGCCGAGCGCAGGGCCAGCGGCTGGTTATGACGGTAGGCGAAGTAACCCACGGCCAGGCCGACCAGGGCGTAGATCGCCCAGCCGTGCAGGCCCCAGTGCAGGAAGGTCAGCTGCAGGCCCTGGCGCGCGGCGTCGAGGCTGGCAGAGGTGCCTTCCGGTGGGTTGAAGTAGTGGTCCAGCGGTTCGGAGGCGCCAAAGTACAGCAGCGAAATACCGATACCGGAGGAGAACAGCATGCCGGCCCAGGCGCCATAGCTGAAATCGGGCTGGTCATCCTTGCCGCCAAGCTTGAGCTTGCCGTAGTCGGAGAAGGCCAGGTAGATGACGAACAGCAGGTAACCGCCGATTACCAGCATGTAGTACCAGCCAAAGGTGCGGGTCAGCCATTTCTGGGCCACGCCCAGCACCTGGCCGGCGGTTTCGGGTACAGCGATAAGCAAGGCAGTCAGAACGAGGATCATCAGTGCGGAGGTGAAGAACACCACGCGGTTGACCCGTACCCTCTCGGCCGGAGGGTTGGTAAGTGAGGCAGAACTCATTGCACGAATGCTCCGGGCAGTGCAGCTGTGGAGGCTAATCAGTCTTTCCCGAGCAATTGGTGGAATATCCCCACTGCATCAGGTGTTATAAAAGCACCCTTGGAAACCGTGATCCCGAATCGATACGTTGCAAAAAACAGACAGGTGGCCTGCTGAAAATGCCACGCCTCAGCCGAGGTGCGCGCATTCGTCACAGATCACCCCGCCCGCTCCAAGGGCCCGCCGCAGAGTAGATGACCCTACGGCAGAATCTGCATTTCGCATCGCTCATGCCCGTCAACGCCTTGTATTCCGGGGGTTACGCGATTTCCTGGGGTGTCAACTCGTGCCTTTTCGACCGCCTGAAAAACTGTCAATGGCACAAATTGTCGCAGAGCTTATTCTTTATTGATTGAACGTTCAATCAAAACAAAATAGACTGGCCTTCGCCGAGTCAGCCGCCCGTCGTCTGCTCGCAGGCCTGAGGAGATAGCAAGATGCCCAAGGTCGGTATGCAACCCATCCGCCGCCAGCAGTTGATCGAAGCCACATTGCAGGCGGTCGATCAGGTCGGACTGGGTGACGCCAGCATTGCGCTGATTGCCCGTTTGGCCGGTGTGTCGAACGGCATCATCAGTCACTACTTTCGGGACAAGAACGGCCTGATCGCAGCGACGATGGGTTACATCATGAACATGCTCAACGAAGGTGTCAGAGCACGTCGCCAGGCCCTGACGGACGACAGCCCGCGCGCCCACCTGAAAGTGATCATCGAGGGCAACTTCGATGCCAGCCAGGTGAACGGCCCGGCGATGAAAACCTGGTTGGCCTTCTGGGCTTCCAGCATGCACCAGCCCGATTTGCACAGGTTGCAGCGGATCAACGACCACCGCTTGTATTCCAACCTGTGCTGCCAGTTCCGCCGCGCCCTGCCGCTCTACCATGCGCGCAAGGCCGCCCGCGGCCTGGCGGCTCTGATCGACGGCTTGTGGCTGCGTGGCGCCCTGTCGGGTGATGCATTCGACACCGACCAGGCGATACGGATTGCTTACGAATACATGGATCTACAACTGGCTAAACAGCACACCCTGGGTACAAACGACCAGGCCGCTGAACAACCGCGCACGGCCCTTGCCAACCCGGCAGGAGCGTGACGCGCAAGCCAAACCACACACTGCACTTGCGAGGACACTATGGCCCGTTTCGGAACGCAAAAACTCTACATTGATGGCGCTTACGTCGACGCTGGCAGCGATGCCACCTTCGAAGCCATCAACCCGGCCACCGGCGAAGTCCTCGCCCACGTGCAACGTGCCACCGCGGCTGACGTCGAGAAGGCCGTCGAAAGCGCCGAGCGTGGCCAGAAAGTCTGGGCCGCGATGACCGCCATGCAGCGTTCGCGTATCCTGCGCCGCGCCGTCGAGATCCTGCGCGAGCGCAACGACGAGCTGGCCATGCTGGAAACCCTGGACACCGGCAAGTCGTACTCTGAAACCCGTTACGTCGACATCGTCACCGGCGCCGACGTGCTGGAGTACTATGCTGGCCTGGTACCGGCCATCGAAGGCGAGCAGATCCCGCTGCGTGAATCGTCCTTCGTCTATACCCGCCGCGAGCCGCTGGGCGTAACCGCCGGTATCGGAGCCTGGAACTACCCGATCCAGATCGCCCTGTGGAAATCCGCCCCGGCCCTGGCCGCCGGCAACGCGATGATCTTCAAGCCGTCGGAAGTCACCTCGCTGACCACCCTGAAACTGGCCGAGATCTACACCGAAGCCGGCCTGCCGAACGGCGTGTTCAACGTCCTGACCGGCAGCGGCCGCGAAGTCGGCACCTGGCTGACCGAGCACCCACGTATCGAAAAAGTCTCCTTCACCGGCGGCACCACCACCGGCAAGAAGGTCATGGCCAGCGCCTCGAGCTCGTCGCTCAAGGAAGTCACCATGGAACTGGGCGGCAAGTCGCCACTGATCATCTGCGCCGACGCCGACCTGGACAAGGCCGCCGACATCGCCATGATGGCCAACTTCTACAGCTCGGGCCAGGTCTGCACCAACGGCACCCGCGTGTTCGTCCCGGCTGAAATGAAGGCTGCCTTCGAAGCCAAGATCGTCGAGCGTGTTGCCCGCATCCGCGCTGGCAACCCGGAAGACGAAAACACCAACTTCGGCCCGCTGGTCAGCTTCCAGCACATGGAAAGCGTGCTTGGCTACATCGCCAAGGGCAAGGAAGAAGGTGCCCGCGTGCTGTGCGGTGGCGAGCGCCTGACCGCCGGTGATTTCGCCAAGGGCGCGTTCGTGGCCCCGACCGTGTTCACCGACTGCACCGACGACATGACCATTGTCAAGGAAGAGATCTTCGGCCCGGTGATGAGCATCCTCACCTACGAAACCGAAGAAGAAGTGATCCGCCGTGCCAACGACACCGAATACGGCCTGGCCGCCGGTGTCTGCACCAACGACATCACCCGCGCCCACCGCATCATCCACAAGCTGGAAGCCGGTATCTGCTGGATCAACGCCTGGGGCGAATCGCCGGCCGAAATGCCGGTCGGTGGCTACAAGCAGTCGGGTGTCGGCCGTGAGAACGGCATCAGCTCGCTGGCTCAATACACTCGCATCAAGTCGGTCCAGGTCGAGCTGGGCGGCTACAACTCGGTTTTCTGAACCCTGTCTAGCCCCGCCCGTGCCGCTGCGCACGGGCGTTCCCGCTCCCTGATCACCGCCAACACGAGGGTACTTTCATGTCCCAAGAATTCGATTACATCATCGTCGGTGCCGGCTCGGCCGGTAACACCCTGGCGACCCGCCTGACCGAAGATGCCGGCGTCACCGTACTGCTGCTGGAAGCCGGTGGCCCCGACTACCGCTTCGACTTCCGTACCCAGATGCCGGCCGCCCTGGCCTTCCCGCTACAGGGCCGCCGCTACAACTGGGCCTACGAAACCGACCCGGAGCCGTACATGGACGGCCGCCGCATGGAATGTGGCCGCGGCAAGGGCCTGGGCGGCTCGTCGCTGATCAACGGCATGTGCTACATCCGCGGTAACGCCATGGACTTCGACGGCTGGGCAGAACTGCCAGGCCTGGAAGACTGGACCTATCTGGACTGCCTGCCGTACTTCCGTAAAGCCGAGACCCGCGACATCGGCCCGAACGACTATCACGGCGGCGAAGGTCCGGTCAGCGTGACCACGCCAAAAGCGGGCAACAACCCGCTGTTCCACGCCATGGTCGAAGCCGGCGTGCAGGCCGGTTACCCGCGTACCGAAGACCTCAATGGGTACCAGCAGGAAGGCTTCGGTCCCATGGACCGTACCGTGACCAAGAACGGCCGCCGTTCCAGCACCGCTCGTGGCTACCTGGACCAGGCAAAGAAGCGCCCGAACCTGACCATCGTCACCCACGCTCTGACCGACCGTGTGCTGTTCGACGGCAAGCGCGCAATTGGCGTGACCTACCTGGTCGGCGACAGCGAAGAACGCGTTGAAGCCCGTGCCCGCAAGGAAGTCATCGTCAGCTCGGGCGCCATCGCTTCGCCGCAGCTGCTGCAGCGCTCCGGCGTCGGCCCGCGCGCCCTGCTGGAAAGCCTCGACATCCCGGTGGTGCACGACTTGCCGGGCGTGGGCGAAAACCTGCAGGACCACCTGGAACTGTACCTGCAGTACGCCTGCACCCAGCCGGTGTCGCTGTACCCGTCGCTGCTGTGGTGGAACCAGCCGGCCATCGGTGCCGAGTGGATGTTCAACGGCACCGGCATCGGCGCCAGCAACCAGTTCGAGGCCGGTGGTTTCATTCGCACCCGCCCTGAATTCAAGTGGCCGAACATCCAGTACCACTTCCTGCCGGTGGCCATCAACTACAACGGCTCCAATGGCGTGAAGGAACACGGCTTCCAGGCGCACATGGGCTCCATGCGCTCGCCTGCCCGCGGCCGCATCCAGGTCAAGTCGAAGGACCCGCGCCAACACCCGAGCATCCTGTTCAACTACATGTCCACCGAACAGGACTGGCAGGAATTCCGGGACGGCATCCGTCTGACCCGCGAAATCATGGCCCAGCCGGCACTGGACCCGTACCGTGGCCGCGAGATCAGCCCGGGCGCACACGTGCAAACCGATGAAGAACTGGACAAGTTCATCCGCGAGCACGCCGAAACCGCCTTCCACCCGTCCTGCTCGTGCAAGATGGGCACCGACGACATGGCGGTGGTCGACGGCGAAGGCCGTGTGCATGGCATGAAGGGCCTGCGCGTGGTCGATGCGTCGATCATGCCGCTGATCATCACCGGTAACCTCAACGCCACTACGATCATGATCGCCGAGAAAATCTCGGACAAGATCCGTGGCCGCAAACCACTGCCGCGCAGCACCGCCAAGTACTATGTGGCGGGTGATGCACCGGTGAAGGGCAAGCCGATGCGTGAAGTGAAACAGGCGTAAGCCTGCACTGGCCTCTTCGCGGGCGCGCCCGCTCCCACAGGTATTGCATCGCCAGCAGGCCTTGCGATATCCCTGTGGGGAGCGGGCAAGCCCGCGAAGAGGCCCGCATAGGCAACACATCAAAAGGCACCCACCGCGGTGCCTTTTTTTCATCTGCAGAAACGCTTTACAGCCTGCCAATTCATCAGGTTAGAATCATTTGGCACGCGACCTGCTAGCGTCATGCTATCAAGTCCCCTCCCCCCTGCGGTCCCCGGAGTACCTGCCTTTGGATGCAAGCACCATCAACAGCCTGTTCCTGATCGGCGCATTGCTGGTGGGTGCAAGTATCCTGGTCAGCTCGCTGTCGTCGCGCCTGGGCATCCCTATTCTGGTCATCATCCTCGCCGTCGGCATGGTCGCCGGTGTGGATGGTGGCGGCATCATCTTCAACAACTACCCCACCGCCTACCTGGTGGGCAACCTGGCACTGGCCGTGATCCTGCTCGACGGTGGCCTGCGCACACGGGTGGCAAGCTTTCGCGTGGCGCTGTGGCCAGCGCTGTCGCTAGCCACGGTCGGGGTAATGATCACCACCGCCCTCACCGGCCTGGTTGCCGCCTGGCTGTTCAACCTCAGCCTGATCCAGGGCCTGCTGATCGGCGCCATCGTCGGCTCTACCGACGCTGCGGCGGTGTTCTCGCTGCTCGGTGGCAAAGGCCTGAACGAACGGGTTACCGCTACCCTGGAAATCGAGTCGGGCAGCAACGACCCGATGGCGGTGTTCCTCACTGTCACCCTGATCGACATGATCGCCAGCGGCCAGACTGGCCTGCACTGGAGCCTGCTCGCCCACCTGCTGCGCGAGTTCGGCATTGGCGGGCTGCTGGGGCTGGGCGGCGGCTGGCTGATGCTGCAACTGGTCAACCGCATCAACCTGGCCGGCGGCCTGTACCCCATCCTGGTGGTCGCCGGCGGCCTGGCGGTGTTCTCGGCGACCAACGCCCTGCACGGCAGCGGCTTCCTTGCCGTGTACCTGTGCGGCCTGGTACTGGGCAACAAGCCGATCCGCAGCCGCCACGGTATTCTGCACATGCTCGACGGCATGGCCTGGCTGGCGCAGATCGGCATGTTCCTGGTGTTGGGGCTGCTGGTCACGCCCCACGATCTGCTACCCATCGCCCTGCCGGCGCTGGGTCTGGCACTGTGGATGATCCTGGTGGCGCGCCCGCTGTCGGTGGTCGCCGCCCTGCTGCCGTTCAAGGCTTTCCATGGCCGTGAAAAGGGCTTCATCTCGTGGGTCGGCCTGCGCGGTGCGGTGCCGATCATCCTTGCGGTGTTCCCGTTGATGGCCGGCTTGCCGGACGCCCAGCTGTTCTTCAACCTGGCCTTCTTCATCGTGCTGGTGTCGCTGCTGGTGCAAGGCACCAGCCTGCCGTGGATGGCCAAGCTGCTGAAAGTGACGGTACCGCCAGACCCGGCACCGATCTCCCGCTCCGCCCTGGAAGTGCACATCACCAGCGAGTGGGAAATGTTCGTCTACCGCCTGGGCGCCGAAAAATGGTGTATCGGCGCCGCCCTGCGCGAGTTGAAAATGCCCGAAGGCACGCGGATCGCCGCGCTGTTCCGGGGCGAGCAGCTGCTGCACCCGTCAGGCAGCACCGTGCTGGAAGTGGGGGACATGCTCTGCGTGATCGGTCACGAGCACAACCTGCCGGCCTTGGGCAAACTGTTCAGCCAGGCGCCACAACGTGGCCTGGACCTGCGTTTCTTCGGCGACTTCGTGCTCGAAGGCGATGCCGAACTGGGTGCGGTGGCAGCACTGTATGGCCTGAAACTCGACGGTCTGGACGCGAAAATGCCGCTAGCCCAGTTCATCCGACAGAAGGTCGGAGGCGCTCCAGTAGTAGGTGACCAGGTCGAATGGCATGGCACGATCTGGACCGTGGCCACAATGGACGGGAACAAGATTCAGAAAGTAGGCGTCAGATTCCCCGAAGGAACGCGACCCGGACCAGGATTGTTCCTCTAAACTTCGTTTCTGCCGGATCCACAAGTAGTCTGCCTATGTCCCTGCGCGTGTACCTTCGCACAGCCCTGCTCGGGCTGTGCCTGTCTCTCTCTTTTGCAGCAACTGCAGCAGAAGCCCCGACCACCGCCAGCATCCAGAACAGCCTCGACAAGATCGCCGAGCGCAAGCTGCCCGAGGCCGAGCAGAAAGCCCTGCAGCAGGTGCTGGAGCAAACCCTCAGCCTGCTCGCCAGCAAGGAAGACAACGAGAAGAAACTCGCCGCGCTTAAGCAGCAGCTGGCCGGTGCGCCGAAAGAAACCAGTGACAGCCAGCGCGAACTGGCCAGGCTCAAGGAAAGCAAGCCTCAGCCGGTGGCCCAGCGTTACGCCGCCCTCTCCGTGCCGCAACTGGAGCAGATGCTCAGCGAGCGCAGCACCCTGCAGGGCGAGCTGCAGAAGGCGTTGTCCGAAGCCAACAGCCTGATCATCAACTCGCAGACCCGCCCGGAACGCGCCCAGGCCGAGATCAGCAACAGCCAGGCACGCACCCAGCAGATCAACAGCATCCTCAAGACCGGCAAGGACGCCGGCAAACCGATCAACGCCGACCAGCGCAACCAGTTGAATGCCGAACTGGCCTCGCTGAACGCACTGACCCTGCTGCGCCGCCAGGAGCTGGCCGGCAACAGCCTGCTGCAAGACCTGGGCAATGCCCGCCACGACCTGCTGATCGAGCGCGCCGCACGTCTGGAGCAGGAAATCCAGGATCTGCAGACCCTGATCAACGACAAGCGCCTGGCCCAGTCCCAGGAAGCGGTCACCCAGCAGTCGATCGAAGCCCAGAAAGCCGGCGGCAGCAGCCTGCTGGCCACCGAAAGCGCGGTCAACCTCAAGCTCTCCGACTACCTGCTGAAAAGCACTGACCGCCTCAACGAGCTGACCCAGCAGAACCTGCGCACCAAGCAGCAACTGGACAGCCTGACCCAGGCCGACCAGGCGCTGGACGAGCAGATCAACGTGCTCAAGGGCAGCCTGCTGCTGTCGAAAATCCTCTACAAGCAGAAGCAGACCCTGCCGCACCTCAAGGTCGACCGCGACCTCGCCGACCAGATCGCCGACACCCGCCTGTACCAGTTCGAGGTCAACCAGCAACGCGAGCAGATGAGCAGCCCGGTCACCTACGTCGACAAGCTGCTGGCCGCCCAACCACAGGAAGAAGTGACGCCACAGCTGCGCAAGGCCCTGCTGGAAGTGGCGATAACCCGCAGCGACCTGCTGGAGCGGTTGAACCGCGAGCTGTCGGCATTGCTCAACGAATCGATCACCCTGCAGCTCAACCAGAAGCAGCTGCTGGGCACCGC
Source organism: Pseudomonas putida (assembly GCA_029953615.1). Taxonomy (NCBI): domain Bacteria; kingdom Pseudomonadati; phylum Pseudomonadota; class Gammaproteobacteria; order Pseudomonadales; family Pseudomonadaceae; genus Pseudomonas; species Pseudomonas putida. The sequence goes on from CP124529.1 coordinate 1,945,245, forward strand.
CCAGAGCCTGCGCACCACCCTCGACGAGCAGATGTTCTGGATCCCCAGCAACAAACCGCTGGACTGGGACTGGCTGCGCTATGTGCCGGAACGCCTGGCCGACCAGGTGGCCAACCTGCCGTGGGGCTCGGGCCTGAAGGAACTGGCCGACGGCCTGAGCCAGCGCCCGTTGCTGTTCCTGCCGCTGCTGCTGGTGATCGGCGCCCTGCTGTGGCGGCGCAAATACCTGTACCAACGGCTGGGCAAGGTGCACCAGGACATCGGCCATTTCCGTCGTGACAGCCAGTGGCATACACCGCAGGCAATCCTCATCAACATCCTGCTGGCAATGCCGGTCAGCCTGGGCCTGGCCCTGTGCAGCTACGCCCTGCAGATCGACGCCCGCGGGCAGAATGCCAACCTCGGCGCTGCCCTCTGGCAACTGGCCCAGGCCTGGCTGGTGTTCTACACCGCCTACCGCGTCCTCGCCCCGGGCGGCGTGGCGGAAATCCACTTCCGCTGGCACAAGCCGCAGGTCGAGTTCCTGCGCGGCTGGGTGCGCCGCCTGGGCACCGTGGTACTGGCACTGGTCGGTGTGGTGGCGGTGGCCGAACATCAGCCTTCGGCCTTGGCCGATGATGTACTGGGTATCGGCGTGGTGCTGACCTGCTATGCACTGATGGCCTGGCTGCTCAGCCGGCTGCTGCTCAGCAGCCCGGCGCACCGCGACACCTCGCTGTTCCGCAAGGCCGTGGGCGTGGCCTTCACCGCCCTGCCCATCGCCCTGTTCGTGGCCGTGTGCTTCGGCTATTACTACACCGCGCTGAAACTGACCGACCGGCTGATCTATACCCTGTACCTGCTGCTGTTCTGGCTGGTGATCGAAGCCGCATTCGTGCGCGGCCTGTCGGTGGCGGCACGGCGCCTGGCCTACCAGCGCGCGCTAAGCAAGCGGGCAGCGGTCAAGGAAGGGCTGGATGGCGAGGTCATCACCGAAGAACCGACACTGGACATCGAACAGGTCAACCAACAGTCGCTGCGCCTGATTCGCCTGGCGCTGCTTGGCGGCTTCATCGCCGGCCTGTACTGGGTGTGGTCGGACCTGATCTCGGTGTTCGCCTACCTCAACAACTTCGTCCTCTACGAATACACCAGCGGCACTGGCGCTGCCGCCAGCATGGTACCTATCAGCCTCGGCGACCTGCTGGGCGCTCTGGTGATCGTCGGCATCACCTTCGCCCTGGCCGGCAACTTGCCGGGTCTGCTGGAAGTGCTGGTGCTGTCACGCCTGAATCTTGCCCAAGGCAGTGCCTACGCCACCACCACGCTGTTGTCGTACACCATCGTCGGTATCGGTATCGTCAGCACCTTGTCGACCCTGGGGGTCAGCTGGGACAAGCTGCAATGGCTGGTAGCCGCGCTGTCGGTGGGCCTGGGCTTCGGCATGCAGGAAATCTTCGCCAACTTCATCTCCGGCATCATGATCCTGTTCGAGCGCCCGGTACGGATTGGCGACACCATCACCATCGGCAACCTGTCGGGCACGGTGAGCAAGATCCGCATCCGTGCCACCACCATCACCGACTTCGACCGCAAGGACATCATCGTCCCCAACAAGACCTTCATCACCGGCCAGCTGATCAACTGGTCGCTGACCGACACGGTCACCCGGGTAACGCTGAAGCTGGGCATCGACTATGGCTCGGACCTGGACCTGGTGCGCGATCTGCTGCTCAAGGGCGCCCATGAAAACCCACGCGTACTCAAGGACCCGGAGCCGATCGTGTACTTCCTCAACTTCGGCGAGAGCTCGCTGGACCACGAGCTGCGCATGCACGTACGCGACCTGGGCGACCGCAACCCGACGCTGGACGAGATCAACCGCTACATCAACCGCGAATTCAAGGCGCACAATATCAAGATCTCGGTGCGCCAGGTCGAGGTGTTCCTGATGGACCCGAAGGGCGGCAAACAGCAGCTGATTCCGGTGGAACAGCCAAAACCGGATGGCACTGCTTCGGCCTGAGTGGGCTCTAATACTTTATTCTGTGCAGAATCCCTGCGAGGGCTTCGCCCTCGTTCGCGGGCGCGCCCGCTCCCACAAGGGCCGCGCCGCTCTCAGGCACTGCGCAATACCTGTGGGAGCGGGCTTGCCCGCGAAGGGCCGCAAAGCGGCCCCAGTCCATCAATTTCTGGAGCCGGCCCCGTGAAAGCCCTCGACCAACTCACCTTCGACAATCGCTTTGCCACGCCTGGGCGACGCGTTCTCCACCCAGGTGCTGCCCGAACCCATCGCAGACCCGCGCCTGGTGGTAGCGAGCGAGTCGGCCATGGCGCTGCTCGACCTCGACCCGGCCCAGGCAGAGCTGCCGGTTTTCGCCGAGCTGTTCAGTGGCCACAAGCTGTGGGAAGAGGCGGACCCTCGGGCGATGGTCTATTCCGGCCATCAGTTCGGCTCCTACAACCCGCGCCTGGGTGATGGCCGTGGCCTGCTGCTGGCCGAAGTACTCAACGACGCAGGCGAACACTGGGACCTGCACCTCAAGGGCGCGGGACAGACGCCCTACTCGCGCATGGGCGACGGCCGCGCCGTGCTGCGCTCCTCGATCCGCGAATTCCTCGCCTCCGAGGCCCTGCACGCCCTGGGCATTCCCAGCAGCCGGGCGCTGTGTGTGATCGGCTCGAGCACCCCGGTGTGGCGCGAAACCCGCGAAAGCGCCGCCATGCTCACCCGACTGGCGCAGAGCCATGTGCGCTTCGGGCATTTCGAGTACTTCTACTACACCAGGCAACCAGAACAGCAGCGGGTGCTGATCGACCATGTGCTGGAGCAGCACTATCCGGAATGCCGCGATGCCGAACAGCCCTACCTGGCCATGTTCCGCACCATCGTCGAACGCAATGCCGAGCTGATCGCCCGCTGGCAGGCCTATGGTTTCTGCCACGGGGTGATGAACACCGACAACATGTCGATCCTCGGTATCACCTTCGATTTCGGCCCGTACGCCTTCCTCGACGACTTCGACGCCAACTTCATCTGCAACCACTCCGACGACCGTGGCCGGTACAGCTACGCCAACCAGGTACCGATCGCCCACTGGAACCTCAGTGCGCTGGCCCAGGCCCTGACCACGGTGATCGAAGTCGAACCGCTCAAGGAAGCGCTGGGCATGTTCCTGCCGCTGTACCAGGCACACTATCTGGACCTGATGCGCCGGCGCCTGGGCCTGACCACCGGGGAAGAGGAAGACATGGCGCTGGTGGAGCGCCTGTTGCAGCGCATGCAGAGTGGAGGTGTGGACTACAACCTGTTCTTCCGCAGGCTGGGCGATCAGCCGGTCAGCGAGGCGCTGAAAGTGGTGCGCGACGACTTCATCGACCTGGCCGGTTTCGATGCCTGGGGGGCGGACTACCTGGCCCGCTGCGCACGCGAAGCGGATAATGCCGAAGGGCGGCGTGAGCGCATGCATGCGGTGAACCCGCTTTACGTGCTGCGCAACTACCTGGCACAGAAAGCCATCGAAGCGGCCGAAGCAGGGGATTACAGCGAAGTGCGGCGGCTGCATCAGGTGCTGAGCAAGCCCTTCGAAGAGCAAGCCGGAATGCAGGCCTACGCCGAACGCCCACCGGAATGGGGCAAACACCTGGAAATCAGCTGCTCGTCCTGATTTAACACCGAACCCTGTGGGAGCGGGCTTGCCCGCGAAGCAGGCAACGCGATGGATGGCACCGGCTTCGCCGGTGTTCGCCGGGCAAGCCCGCTCCCACAGGGATTCGCGATACACCTATTGGAGATGAAATGTCCGAACCACTGGTAATCCCCTGCCCCCACTGCAACGGCCTCAACCGCCTGCCCGCCGAGCGCCTGGGCGACGCGCCGAAATGCGGCCGCTGCAAACAGGCCGTGCTGCTCAGCACCCCCTTCGAACTCAGCGAAGCCAGCTACGCCAGCCAGATCAAAGGCGACCTGCCATTGCTGGTCGACATCTGGGCGGATTGGTGCGGCCCGTGCAAGTCCTTCGCCCCCACCTTCGAACAGGCCGCCCGCCAACTGGCCGGCCGCTGCCGCCTGGCCAAGCTCGACAGCGAAGCCAACCGCAACCTGGCCGGGCAACTGGGCATCCGCTCGATCCCCAGCCTGCTGCTGTTCAAGAATGGCCGTGAAGTCAGTCGCCAGGCCGGGGCGTTTCCACTGCAGTCGTTGCTGGAGTGGTTGCGTAGCCAGGGGGTCTAAGCATTCTCTTCGAGCAGCGAATGCAACTCGACGAACTGCTGGGTCAGCTTGTGCCTGGGCTCCAGGTGAATCAGCGGCAGGCTGGCATGGTGCGACTCTCGCATCTTCACCGAACTACCCAGGTACACCGGTAGCACCGGCAGCCCTTCGGCCAGCAGCTCGTCGAGCATCTGTTGGGGCAGGCTGGCGCGGGACTGGAACTGGTTGACCACGATGCCTTCGACCACCAGGTCTTCGTTGTGGTCGTCCTTGAGTTCTTCGATCTCGGCCAGCAGGCCGTACAGCGCCTGACGGGAAAAACTGTCGCAGTCGAAGGGGATCAGCACGCGATCGGCGGCGATCAACGCGGAAACCGCATAGAAATTCAGCGCCGGCGGGGTATCGATGTAGATGCGCTCGTAGTCCTCGTCCAGTTCGTCGAGCAATTTGCGCAATTTGTTGATCTTGTGCTTGGCCTCAAGCTTCGGCTGCAGGTCGGCCAGCTCGGCAGTGGCGGTCACCACGTGCAGGTTATCGAACGGGGTTTCGTAGATATCGACCTTGTTCTTCTTGCTGAACGGCCCGCTGGACAGGCTTTGCTTGAAGAAGTCGGCGATGCCCATGGGGATGTCCTCGCCGGTGAGGCCGGTGAGGTACTGGGTCGAGTTGGCCTGGGCATCCAGGTCGATCAACAGGGTCCGGTAGCCTTCATTGGCACTGACCGCCGCCAGATTGCAGGCGATACTCGACTTGCCCACGCCACCTTTCTGATTGAACACCACGCGCCGCATGATTGACCTCCGTGTATCAACGAATGCCCGAGTATGTGGCGCCACTGCGGCAATGGCCAGTGCCATTTGACCGGCATTACCCTTGGCCGCCCACCTGCCCCGTCAACAGTTCGGCAAATGCCTTGGCCATCACCGAATTGCCGCGCTCGCGCTGCACCAGCCATACCGCCGATATCGCCCCTTCATCCAGCAACGTGCGATAAACCACCCCCTCGATGCGCATGCGCTGGAACGACGCCGGCAGCACCGACACCCCAAGCCCCGCCGACACCAGGCCAATGATGGTCATCGCCTCCCCAGCTTCCTGGGCAAAATGCGGGCTGAAACCCGCCTGGCGCGCCAGGCTCAGCAACTGCGCATGCAACCCGCTGCCATAGCTGCGTGGGAAGAACACGAACGGCTCATCGGCCAGGTCGCCCATGTGCACGCCATGTTCCGTGCCTTCTGCCAATGGATGCGAGGCATTGATCACCGCCACCAGCGGCTCGCGAAACAGTTCAGTGGCCACCAGCCCTTCCGGCAGCGGCATCGGCCGCATCAGCCCCACCTCGATAGACTCGTCGAATACGCCTTCTGCAACGTCGCGGCTGCTCATTTCCTTGAGGTTCAGGTGCACCGCCGGGAAGCGCTGGCGGAAGGCATGGATGGCCTTGGGGATCTTCGAGGTGAACGGTGCCGACGAGGTAAAACCGATCTTCATCTCCCCCAGTTCACCCAACTGCGCACGCCGGGCCACATCGGCAGCCCGCGCCACCTGCGCCAGTGCCTGGCGGGCTTCGTCGAGGAACAGCCGCCCTGCCTCGCTCAGCTCGACCCGACGGTTGGTACGCTCGAACAGGCGGGCCCCCAGTTCCTGCTCCAGCGCCTGGATCTGTTGGCTCAAGGGGGGTTGCGAAATACCCAACTGCCGAGCAGCGCGGCCAAAGTGCAGCTCTTCGGCCACGGCGATGAAGTAACGCAGATGACGCAATTCCATGAGTGGCTCCGAACAGGTCGCAAAACGTCTCAAATAGGTCGAACAATATATTGGATGTAATTATTAGCCAGCTATATGCTTTTTTTCATTGCGCCAGAGGTACCCGCCCGTGAAAACTGCTGTAGCGCCCCTTCCCGCCGAGCCCGAACCTGCCCCGCTGAACGAAATGTGGATCGAAAAAGGCACCCCCGCTTTCATGAAGACCGTGCTGGCACTGTTCAGCGGCGGCTTCGCCACCTTCGCCCTGCTGTACTGCGTGCAGCCGATGATGCCGTTGCTGTCGAAGGAATTTGCCATCAATGCGGCGCAGAGCAGCCTGGTGCTGTCGGTCTCCACAGCCATGCTGGCGTTCGGCCTGTTGATCACCGGCCCCATCTCCGACCGCATCGGGCGCAAGCCGGTGATGGTGTTTGCCCTGGTCTGCGCCGCCCTCTCCACCCTGGCCAGCGCGATAATGCCGAGCTGGGAGCTGGTACTGGCCACCCGCGCCCTGGTCGGCCTGTCACTCAGCGGCCTGGCGGCGGTGGCCATGACCTACCTGAGCGAAGAAATTCACCCACAGCACATCGGCCTGGCCATGGGCTTGTATATCGGTGGCAATGCCATTGGCGGTATGAGCGGGCGCCTGATCACCGGCGTGCTGATCGACTTCGTCAGCTGGCACACGGCGATGCTGACCATCGGCGGCCTGGCCCTGGTGGCGGCGCTGGTGTTCTGGAAGGTGCTGCCCGAATCGCGCAATTTCCGCGCGCAGGCGATGAACCCACGCAGCCTGCTGGATGGTTTCGTCATGCACTTCAGGGATGCCGGCCTGCCCTGGCTGTTCCTCGAAGCCTTCCTGCTGATGGGCGCTTTCGTCACCCTGTTCAACTACATCGGCTACCGCCTGCTGGCCGAGCCCTACCACATGAACCAGGCGCTGGTCGGCTTGCTGTCGGTGGTGTACCTGTCTGGCATCTACAGCTCGGCGCAGGTCGGCGCGTTGGCCGACAAGCTGGGCCGGCGCAAGGTTTTCTGGGCCAGTATCGTGGTCATGGCGGGCGGCTTGCTGATGACCCTGGCCAGCCCGCTGGTGATGGTGATTGCCGGCATGCTGGTGTTCACCTTTGGCTTCTTCGGCGCGCACTCGGTGGCCAGCAGCTGGATCGGCCGCCGGGCCTTGAAGGCCAAGGGGCAGGCGTCGTCGTTGTACCTGTTCAGCTATTACGCGGGGTCGAGTGTGGCCGGTACGGCGGGCGGGGTGTTCTGGCACCAGTGGGGTTGGAATGGCATCGGGTTGTTCATCGGCAGCCTGCTGGTGGTAGCGCTGCTGGTGGCGCTACACCTGAGCAAGCTGCCACCGAAATCGGTGTGAAGCATTCGCGGGCACGCCCGCTCCCACAGGTTCGGCGCAGTACCCTGTGGGAGCGGGCGTGCCCGCGAAGAGGCCAGCGGATCAGTTGATGATCTCAACCATATCCACATCCACCTCCCGGCTCATCAGGTGCTTCTCCACCTCGCCGGTCAGCTTGACCTTGGTCTTGTCATTGAACGGTGTCGTCGGCAGGTCTTCATCATCGATTTCCACGGTGATGGTGCCGGTGTTGTCCTTGAACTCGTACTTGTCGTCGTTGTTGATCTTTTTGGTCACGAAGCCTTGCAGCACCACTGGTGTGTCGTCGGCAGCGTCGTTCGCCGCTGCTACAGTGGTGACGGACTGGGCACCGGGGCCGGTATAACCGGCGGCCAGGGCGGCAGTGCTGAACAACGGGGCGAGGATCAACGCAAGATAACGTGCTTTCATGAGGATCGGGTCCTGTTTCGGTTTCGATGGGACCAGATTAACGACGATCGCTGAATTAAAACTTAATGCAACAAAAAGCCCGGCACATGGCCGGGCTTTCGTGTTCAGCAATCAATTCACTGATGATACTGCGCCGACAGCTCATGCACGGCGTTGATGAACACGCCGGCGTGCTCCGGGTCGACTTCCGGGGTGATACCGTGGCCCAGGTTGAACACATGGCCTGTGCCGTGGCCATAGCTGGCCAGGATGCGCGCCACTTCCTTGCGGATGGCCTCGGGCTTGGCGTACAGCACGGTCGGGTCCATGTTGCCCTGCAGCGCAACCTTGTCACCCACGCGGCGGCGGGCATCGCCGATCTCGCAGGTCCAGTCCAGGCCCAGCGCGTCGGCACCGGCTTCAGCGATGCTTTCCAGCCACAGGCCGCCGTTCTTGGTGAACAGGATCACCGGCACCTTCCGCCCTTCGTGCTCGCGGATCAGGCCGCTGACGATCTTGCGCATGTAGGCCAGGGAAAACTCCTGGTAAGCCGCCGCCGACAGGTTGCCACCCCAGGTGTCGAAAATCTGTACAGCCTGGGCACCCGCGAGGATCTGGCCATTGAGGTAGCTGGTGACCGACTGGGCCAGTTTGTCCAGCAGCAGGTGCAGAGCCTGCGGGTTGTCGTAGGCCATGGCCTTGGTCTTGCGGAAGTCCTTCGACGAGCCGCCTTCGACCATATAAGTGGCCAAGGTCCAAGGGCTGCCGGAGAAGCCGATCAGCGGTACGCGACCATTCAGTTCGCGGCGGATGGTGCTGACGGCGTCCATCACATAACCAAGGTCTTTCTGCGGGTCGGGGATCGGCAGCGCTTCGATGTCGGCCGGGGTGCTGATGACCTTCTTGAAACGCGGACCTTCGCCGGTTTCGAAATACAGGCCCAGGCCCATGGCATCGGGGATGGTGAGGATGTCCGAGAACAGGATCGCTGCGTCCAGCGGATAGCGGTCCAGCGGCTGCAGGGTAACCTCGCAGGCGAACTGCGGGTTCATGCACAGGCTCATGAAGTCACCGGCCTTGGCGCGGCTGGCGCGGTACTCCGGCAGGTAGCGGCCGGCCTGGCGCATCATCCACACCGGGGTGACGTCTACGGGTTGCTTGAGCAGTGCACGCAGGAAACGATCGTTCTTCAGGGCAGTCATGTCGGCATCCGGAAAAATAGTGCGGGCATTTTCTCAGAGGCCAGCGCAAAAGGCACGGCCATGGCCATGCGTTTTGTCTATTGGATGCTACAGATCAAGCGTTTTTGTATACAAAGCTTCGCGGGCACGCCCGCTCCCACAGATTCTGCGCTGAACCTGTGGGAGCGGGCATGCCCGCGAACTGGTCGAAAATCAGACTTCCAGGTAGTCCAGAATACCTTCTGCAGCAGTACGCCCTTCGAAGATAGCCGTCACCACCAGGTCCGACCCGCGCACCATGTCGCCACCGGCAAACACTTTCGGGTTGCTGGTCTGGTGCTTGAACTTGCCCTTCTCCGGCGCCACCACACGGCCCTGGCTGTCCAGTTGGATGCCATGCTGCTCGAACCACGGCGCGGGGCTCGGGCGGAAGCCAAAGGCGATGACCACCGCATCGGCCGGCAGGATCTCTTCGGACCCCGGGATTGGCTCGGGACTGCGACGGCCACGGGCATCCGGTTCGCCGAGACGGGTCTCGACCACCTTCACGCCTTCGACCTTGTCCTCGCCGACAATGGCGATAGGCTGGCGGTTGTAGAGGAACTTCACGCCTTCTTCCTTGGCGTTCTTCACCTCTTTGCGCGAACCCGGCATGTTGGCTTCGTCACGGCGATAGGCGCAAGTCACCGACTTGGCGCCCTGGCGGATCGAGGTACGGTTGCAGTCCATCGCGGTGTCACCACCGCCCAGCACCACCACCTTCTTGCCCTGCATGTCGACGAAGTCTTCCGGCGACTTCTCGAAGCCGAGGTTGCGGTTGACGTTGGCGATGAGGAAATCCAGCGCATCATGCACGCCTGGCAGGTCCTCACCCGGGAAACCGCCCTTCATGTAGGTATAGGTACCCATGCCCATGAACACCGCGTCGTATTCGGCGAGCAGCTGTTCCATGGTCACATCCTTGCCCACCTCGGTGTTCAGGCGGAACTCGATACCCATGCCGGTGAACACTTCACGACGGTTGCTGAGCACGGTCTTTTCCAGCTTGAACTCAGGAATGCCGAAGGTCAGCAGGCCACCGATTTCCGGGTTTTTGTCGAACACCACCGGAGTCACACCGGCACGTACCAGCACGTCGGCACAGCCCAGGCCGGCCGGGCCGGCACCGATGATGGCGACGCGCTTGCCGGTTGGTTTGACCTTGGACATGTCCGGGCGCCAGCCCATGGCGAAGGCGGTGTCGGTGATGTACTTCTCCACCGAGCCGATGGTCACCGCACCAAAGCCGTCGTTCAGGGTGCAGGCACCCTCGCACAGGCGATCCTGCGGGCATACGCGGCCGCACACTTCCGGCAGGGTGTTGGTCTGGTGCGACAGTTCCGCCGCGGCCAGGATGTTGCCTTCGGAGACCAGCTTCAACCAGTTGGGGATGAAGTTGTGTACCGGGCACTTCCATTCGCAATACGGGTTACCGCAGCCCAGGCAGCGGTGCGCCTGCTCCACGGACTGCTGCGGCTTGAACGGCTCGTAGATTTCCACGAACTCCTTCTTGCGCTGGCGCAGCAGCTTTTTCTTCGGGTCCTTGCGGCCCACTTCGATGAACTGGAAGTCGTTGTTCAGACGTTCAGCCATTTTTCAAAACCTCTTTACCGCAGTTGCCAGCCTCAGGCTGCAAGCTGCAAGACGATCACTTGAGCACGACGGGCCCCGCGCACGGGGCCGTCACTTGCAGCTGTTGTTACTGCGGGTTGGCACGGGTGCTGGACAGCAGTTGCTTCAGGTTGGCTGCCTTCGGCTTGACCAGCCAGAAGCGCCGCACGTAGTCGTCCAGGTTCTCCGAGAGCTCACGCCCCCACTCGCTGCCGGTCTCTTCCACGTACTCGGCAAGGACCCGCGCCAGGTGGCTGCGGTAGGCCTCCATCGCTTCACCACTGATACGCTGGATTTCCACCAGCTCATGGTTGAGCTTGTCGACGAAGGTATTGTCCATGTCGAGCACGTAGGCGAAGCCGCCAGTCATGCCAGAACCGAAGTTGTAACCGGTCTTGCCCAGCACGCAGACAAAGCCGCCGGTCATGTATTCACAGCAGTGATCGCCAGTGCCCTCGACAACAGCGTGGGCGCCGGAGTTACGTACAGCGAAGCGCTCGCCAGCAGTACCCGCGGCAAACAGCTTGCCGCCAGTGGCGCCGTACAGGCAGGTGTTGCCGACGATGGCGCTGTGCTGGGTTTCGAACGGGCTGCCGGCAGGCGGCACGATGGTGACCTTGCCACCGGTCATGCCCTTGCCGACGTAGTCGTTGGCGTCACCTTCCAGGTGCAGGTTCAGGCCACCGGCGTTCCACACGCCGAAGCTCTGGCCCGCGGTGCCCTTGAAACGGAAGGTGATCGGCGCCGCAGCCATGCCCTGGTTGCCGTGCAGGCGGGCGATCTCGCCCGACACGCGCGCACCGATGGAGCGGTCGCAGTTGCAGATGTCGAGGTTGAACTCGCCACCGGCCTGGTCGCGGATGGCCGGCATGGCCATTTCCACCATCTTCTCGGCCAGCTCGCCCTGGTCGAACGGCGGGTTCTTGTCGACTTCGCAGAATTGCGGCTTGTCAGCCGGGATGTGCGAGCTGCCCAGCAGCGGCGACAGGTCCAGATACTGTTGGCGCTCGGTGTCACCTGGCAGCACCTCGAGCAGGTCGGTACGGCCGATCAGCTCGCCGAGGCTGCGCACGCCCAGCTTGGCCAGCCACTCACGGGTTTCTTCGGCGACGAAGGTGAAGAAGTTGATCACCATGTCGACGGTGCCGATGTAGTGGTCCTTGCGCAGCTTGTCGTTCTGGGTAGCGACGCCGGTGGCGCAGTTGTTCAGGTGGCAGATACGCAGGTACTTGCAGCCCAGGGCGATCATTGGCGCGGTACCGAAGCCGAAGCTCTCGGCGCCGAGGATGGCCGCCTTGATCACGTCCAGGCCGGTCTTCAGGCCGCCGTCGGTCTGTACCCGCACCTTGCCGCGCAGGTCGTTGCCGCGCAGGGTCTGGTGGGTCTCGGCCAAGCCCAGCTCCCATGGGGCGCCGGCGTACTTGATCGAGGTCAGCGGCGAAGCACCGGTACCACCGTCGTAGCCGGAGATAGTGATCAGGTCGGCATAGGCCTTGGCCACACCGGCGGCGATGGTTCCGACACCAGCTTCTGCCACCAGCTTGACCGAAACCAGGGCCTGCGGGTTTACCTGCTTGAGGTCGTAGATCAGCTGAGCCAGGTCTTCGATCGAGTAGATGTCGTGGTGCGGCGGTGGCGAGATCAGGGTCACGCCCGGTACCGCGTAACGCAGCTTGGCGATCAGGCCGTTGACCTTGCCGCCTGGCAGCTGGCCGCCCTCCCCGGGCTTGGCGCCCTGGGCAACCTTGATCTGCAGCACTTCGGCGTTGACCAGGTATTCCGGGGTCACGCCAAAGCGGCCGGTGGCCACCTGCTTGATCTTCGAGCTCTTGATGGTGCCGTAGCGCGACGGGTCTTCACCGCCCTCACCGGAGTTGGAACGCGCGCCCAGGCGGTTCATCGCCTCGGCCAGCGCTTCGTGGGCCTCTGGCGACAGTGCGCCCAGCGAGATACCGGCAGAGTCGAAGCGCTTGAGGATCGCCTCCAGCGGCTCGATCTGCTCCAGCGGCAGCGGCTGGTCGGCCACCTTCACCTTCAGCAGGTCGCGGATCATCGACACCGGGCGCTGGTCGACCAGCGTGGTGTATTCCTTGAACTTGGCGTAATCGCCCTGCTGCACGGCAGCCTGCAGGGTGTTGACCACGTCCGGGTTGTAGGCGTGGTATTCGCCACCATGGACAAACTTCAGCAGGCCGCCTTGCTGGATCGGCTTGCGCGCGCTCCAGGCTTCGGCTGCCAGCAGTTTCTGGTCGCTTTCCAGGTCTGCGAAACGCGCACCCTTGATGCGGCTGGAAACGCCCTTGAAGCTCAGGCCGACCACTTCCTCGGCCAGGCCGATGGCTTCGAACAGCTGCGCGCCACGGTACGAGGCGATAGTGGAGATACCCATCTTCGACAGGATCTTCAGCAGGCCCTTGGAGATGCCCTTGCGGTAGTACTTGAAGACTTCGTCCAGGTCGCCCAGCACTTCGCCGGTACGGATCAGATCAGCCAGCACTTCATAGGCCAGGTACGGATAAACGGCCGAGGCACCGAAGCCCAGCAGCACGGCGAAGTGATGTGGGTCACGGGCGGTGGCGGTTTCCACCAGGATGTTGCTGTCGCAACGCAGGCCCTGTTCGGTCAGGCGGTGGTGCACCGCACCCACAGCCAGCGAGGCGTGTACCGGCAGCTTGCCCGGGGCGATGTAGCGGTCGCTCAGCACCAGCTGGGTCTTGCCAGCGCGCACGGCTTCTTCAGCCTGGTCGGCGATGTTGCGGATGGCCGCTTCCAGGCCGACGCTCTCTTCATAGTTGAGGTCGATCAGCTGGCGGTCGAAGCCTTCGCGCTCCAGGTTCATCAGCGAACGCCACTTGGCGGGCGAAATGACCGGCGAGCTGAGGATTACCCGCGAAGCGTGCTCCGGGGATTCCTGGAAGATGTTGCGCTCGGCACCCAGGCAGATTTCCAGGGACATGACGATCGCTTCGCGCAGCGGGTCGATCGGCGGGTTGGTCACCTGGGCGAACTGCTGGCGGAAGAAATCGTACGGCGAACGCACGCGCTGCGACAGCACGGCCATCGGCGTGTCGTCACCCATCGAGCCGACCGCTTCCTGGCCCTGCTCGCCGAGCGGGCGCAGCACCTGGTCACGCTCCTCGAAGGTGACCTGGAACATCTTCATGTATTGCTTGAGCTGGTCGGCGTCGTAGCTGGCCACGCCCTGGTCGTCGGTCAGCGTCGCCTGAATGCGCGTGGCATGCTGACGCAGCCAGCGTTTGTACGGGTGGCGCGACTTCAGGCGGTTGTCGATAGCGTCGGTGTCGAGGATCTGGCCGGTTTCGGTGTCCACGGCGAAGATCTGGCCCGGGCCGACACGGCCCTTGGCGATGACGTCCTCGGGCTTGTAGTCCCATACGCCGATTTCCGAGGCCAAGGTGATGTAGCCGTTCTTGGTGGTCACCCAGCGCGCCGGGCGCAGACCGTTCCGGTCGAGCAGGCACACCGCGTGGCGGCCTTCGGTCATGACGATACCGGCCGGGCCATCCCACGGTTCCATGTGCATGGAGTTGTATTCGTAGAAGGCGCGCAGGTCGGCGTCCATGGTCTCGACGTTCTGCCAGGCTGGCGGTACCAGCATGCGCACACCACGGAACAGGTCGATACCGCCGGTGACCATCAGCTCCAGCATGTTGTCCATGCTGGAGGAATCGGAACCGACGCGGTTGACCAGCGGGCCGAGCTCTTCGAGGTCGGGGATCAGGTCGTTGGCGAACTTGGTGCGACGGGCCATGGCCCAGTTGCGGTTGCCGGTGATGGTGTTGATCTCGCCGTTGTGGGCGAGGAAGCGGAACGGCTGCGCCAGCGGCCATTTCGGCAGGGTGTTGGTGGAGAAGCGCTGGTGGAACACGCAGATCGCGGTTTGCAGGCGCTCGTCACCCAGGTCCGGGTAGAACGCCGCCAGATCGCGCGGCATCATCAGGCCTTTGTAGATGATGGTTTTGTGCGAGAAGCTGCAGATGTAGTGGTCGGCGTCGTGGGCGTTGGCCACGGACGAACGGCGACGGGCACTGAACAGCTTGATGGCGAATTCCTGGTCGCTGAGGCCTTCCCCACCGATGAACACCTGCTCGATCTGCGGCAGGCGCTCCAGGGCCAGGCGGCCGAGCACGCTAGTGTCGATCGGCACCTTGCGCCAGCCGACCAGTTTCAGGCCGGCAGCGAGGATTTCGCGGTCCATGTTGGCGCGGGCGGCTTCGGCTTTGACCGGGTCCTGGTTGAAGAACACCATGCCGACGGCGTACTGCCTGGGCAGCTCGACGGCGAAGTGCTCCTGGGCCACGGCACGCAGGAACTGATCGGGCTTCTGCATGAGCAGACCGCAACCGTCACCGGTCTTGCCGTCGGCGTTGATGCCGCCGCGGTGGGTCATGCAAGTCAGGGCCTGCATGGCGGTTTGCAGAAGATGGTGGCTCGGTTCGCCCGTCATATGGGCGATCAGGCCAAAACCACAGTTGTCCTTGAATTCTTCGGGATGGTACAGACCTGTTTTCATAGACACATTCTCACCAGGTTCACCTCTCAACGGAGGTAAATCTCTTTTTTTAACAACCACTTACCATCCACGCCGATCAAACGCCAGCTTTTTTGCGGTGGCCATGGAAAACCATTGTTGCACAGCGACAGCGATGCTCACAAATTTTCATGTCTCACCATTGAAAATTTATGTCGCAATTTTGAATGTTTTTGCGCCATGCGCCGTGATAGCGGCTTGGCTCGAGTCTGAAGCGTTTCAGCCATGACTGCAAGTAAAGGCTTGTGGCCGGCAGTCTGGGACAGAAAAGCCTGCCGCGCTCAGGCGCAGCAGGCTATTCGAATGTCGTTATCGCTCAGCAACTGGGCGGCGGGGGTGATGCCGCCCGGCAGGTATCAGCGGGCCGAGGCCAGCTCTTGTTGGACGCTGGCGACGGTACGTGGCCAAGGTTTACCAGCCTGGACCTTCGCTGGCAAGTTCTTGATTGCCGCAACCGCTGCGTCGCGGTTGGCGAAGTTGCCGTAAGTGACTACGTACAGCGGCTTGCCCTGCAGGTTTTTCTTGAAGTAGCGATAGTCGCCACCTTGGGCCTTGACGAAGGCCTGGGCCGAAGCCTCGGAGCTGGTACCCAGGATTTGCACCACGTAATTGCCAGGTTTCTGCCCGGCGTACCAGCCGCTGTTGCCGCTGCCACCAGCTGCTGGCTTGTCGGCGGGCTTGGCGGCCGGCTTGGCCACGGCGACCTGGGTCGGTGCAGGTGCAGGCTTGGCAGGCGCTACCGGCTTGGCAGGCTGGGTTGCAACAGGTTTTGGCGCAGGCGCTACCGGCTGTGGCTGCACCGGCTGGGCTGGCGCTGTGGCTACTGACTGGGCAGGTACCGGTGCCGGGCCCGCCGGCACACCTTGCGGCGGCGCGATGGTGGTCACGGTTGGCGGTGGGTTGCCTGGCTGCAGGGCAGTATCACCGGCCGGGCTGCCCTCTTCACCCTCGCCCATGCCCGCGGCCTGGGCCAGCGGCTCGCGCATCACCGGCTGCGACTGGCCAACCAGCGGTAGCGGCATCGGCTGGGACGACCCCGAGAACTCGATGGCCGGGTTGCCACCATTGGCCTGGCCCTCGCCAAGCGGCAGCTGGGCCTGGGCAGCCGGCACTTCGGCAGGCGCCTTGTCACCTTTCTTCGGCATCAACACCGCGGCCGCAACCGCGACCACAACCACAGCGGACAGCGCGAGCACATGTTTTTTAGGCATCTTGAACCCCATGGATGGTCGCTTGGCCGTCGAGCGGCTGGCGATCATGGCTTCGATCAAAGTGTCACGGGCGACCTGGTTGATGTTGCCAGGCCAGCCGTCGGAGTTTTCATGGATATCGACGATCTGTTCACGGCTGAACACCTCGATGCCCCGGCCAGCACCTTCCAGGCGCTGCTCCAGGTACTCGCGGGTCTCTTCTTCACTGTAGGGGGCGAGCTCAATGATGTGGAAGCGCTCTTCCTCGACATTGATCTCCTCCAGCCCGGCAATCAGAGACGGCTCACCGAACAGGAACACATGCGGGCGACCTTCCGGTAAACCCGCCGCCAATTCCAGCAACGCTTGGAGTGCCGACTCGTCGAGTTGTTCCGCATCGTCCACCAGCAAATACACTTCCTGGCCGGTCAGTGCCAGTTGCACCACCTTGGCCAGGATTGCCTGCACTTCGGCCTGGGCCACATCCAGGTTCTGCGCGACCTGGCTCAGTACGCTGGCGGCATCGCTGGCGCCACGGGCGGACACCACCACGCTCTGCACCGCCTGCTTGTTGGTGCTGGCCACCAGGGCCTGGCGCAGCAGGGTCTTGCCGCTGCCCAGCGGGCCGCTGACAACCAGCATCAGCTGGCTGTAGCGCGCCAGGTGGTGCAGTTGGCCGAGCACGGGCTTGCGCTGGGCCGGGAAGAACTTGAAGCCGGGCACGCGGGGCGCGAACGGATCGTGGCTCAACTGGTAATGGTCGAGAAAGGCCTCATCGGCATGCAAACTGGTCATTGCGCTGTCACAACCTCAAAGCTGGGCCACGATCGCGCGGTAATCCGCCGACAACGTGGCCTGTAGAATCTCTTTCGGATAGTCGTCGGTCACCACGGCCTCGCCCATCTGGCGCAGCAGCACCAGACGCAGACGGCCGTCGAGCACTTTTTTGTCGACCGCCATGTGTTCCATGAAATGCGCCGGGGTCATTTCCTGTGGTGGCACCACCGGCAAACCTGCGTCCTGCAACAGGCGGATTCCGCGATCGCGCTCGGCCTGCTCGATCCAGCCAAGGCGCATGGACATCTCCAGGGCCATTACCGTGCCCGCCGCCACGGCTTCGCCGTGCAGCCACACGCCATAGCCCATATGGGTCTCGATGGCATGCCCGAAGGTATGCCCCAGGTTCAATGTGGCGCGCACGCCAGATTCGCGCTCGTCGGCACCCACCACCGCGGCCTTGGCCGCGCAAGAGCGGCGGATGGCCTCGGTCAGCGCCACAGGGTCGAGGGCACGCAGCGCCTGCATATTGTCCTCGAGCCAGGCGAGAAACGGCTTGTCACAGATCAGGCCGTACTTGATCACTTCGGCCAGGCCTGCGGACAACTCGCGCGCCGGCAGGGTCTTGAGACTGGTGGTGTCGATCAGCACCGCATTGGGCTGGTAGAAGGCACCAACCATGTTCTTGCCCAGCGGGTGATTGATGCCGGTCTTGCCGCCGACCGAAGAGTCGACCTGAGACAGCAGGGTGGTCGGCACCTGGATAAAGTCGACGCCGCGCTGGTAACAGGCGGCAGCGAAACCGGCCATGTCACCGATCACGCCGCCGCCCAGGGCGACCACGGTGGTGCGGCGGTCGTGCCGTGCCGTCAGCAGGCCATCGAAGATCAGTTGCAGGGTTTCCCAGTTCTTGTGGGCCTCGCCATCTGGCAATACCACCGGCAGCACCGAATAGGCACCCAGGGTCTTGCTCAGGCGTTCGAGATACAGGGGCGCGACGGTCTCGTTGGAAACGATGGCAACCTGCCGCCCGGCGATGTGCGGCGCCAGCAGCTCGGGCTGGTCCAGCAGGCCTTCGCCAATGTAGATCGGGTAGCTACGCTCGCCCAGGTCGACCTTTAGTGTCTGCATGTATCCCCACAATGTACTTGGACGCGGTGCCGTTCAGGCACCCGCGCGGTAACGTTGAACCTCGCCTCGGCGCTGGTGGCCGAGAATAGTCCCGGGCTAACGGGGCGGCAACTGCTGCAAGCGCTCGAGAATATCGATCACCACCATGCGTGGCGGCCGCTCGTCGGTTTCCACCACCAGGTCGGCGATCTCGCGGTAGAGCGGGTCGCGGGTTTCCAGCAGGGCGCGCAAGGTCGCCTCGGGATTGGCGGTGCGCAGCAAGGGACGATTGCGATCGCGGGCGGTGCGGCCAACCTGCTGTTCCACCGAAGCATGCAGGTAGATAACCCGGCCACCCTGGTGCAGGGCCTTGCGGTTGGCTTCGCGCATCACCGCACCACCGCCGGTCGCCAGGACCACGCCGTCGAGTGCGCACAGCTCGGCGATCATCGCCTGTTCGCGGTCACGGAAACCCGGCTCGCCTTCCTTGTCGAAAATCCACGGGATGTTGGCGCCGCATCGCAGTTCGATTTCCTTGTCGGAATCCTTGAACAGCAGGCGCAGCTCTTTGGCCAATAGGCGTCCGATGGTGCTTTTACCAGCGCCCATGGGTCCCACAAGTATCAAATTTCGCACAGAATCAACGACTCACAGCAATCGCCTGGTCACTCATGATACGCGGAGTCAGGAAGACCAGCAGCTCGGATTTTTTCTCTTGTAATGCATCGCGTCGAAACAGCCGCCCAACATACGGCAGATCGCCGAAAAATGGCACCTTGTCGACCACATTGTTTTGCGAAGTCGAGTACACGCCACCGATCACGATGGTTTCGCCGTCCGCCACGCGAACCTTGGCATTGACCTCGTTCTTGCGAATCGGCGGTACGTTGTTCAAGGCATTGACGTAATCCGGCTCGTCCTTGGTCACCCTGACGGTCATGATCACCTTGTTGTCCGGAGTGATCTGCGGGGTCACTTCCAGCGACAGCGAGGCTTCGCGGAACGCGACCGAGGTGGCGCCACTCTTGCTGGTTTCCTGGTACGGCACCTCGGTGCCCTTGAGGATCCTGGCCGTTTCCTTGTCGGCGGTGACTACCTTGGGCTGCGAGATGATTTCACCATTGCCGCTCTTTTCCATGGCGCTGAGCTCCAGGTCGAGCAGCACGCCGCCGCGCAGCAGGCCCAGGCCGATGCTGCTGCCCACGCGCTCCACTCCAAGGTCGACGAACAACTCCTTGCCCGGCCGCGGGGCTTCAACGTACAGAGGCCCACCCCAACGTACCCCCAGGCTTTTCTCGTAATCGACGTTGGCCTCGACGATACGCGCCTCTATTGTCACCTGCCGCACTGGCACGTCCAGCTGCGCCACCAGTTGCCGCAACTCGGCGAGGCGGTCGGCGGGCTGGTATGCCACCAGGGTATTGGTGCGTTCATCGACACTCAGGCTACCCCGCCCGGTGAGAATACCGTCATCCGCCAGGCTCGCCAGCAGCAACTCCGCCATTTCGGCGGCCTTGGCGTGATGGATGGGCAACAGTTCCCGACGCAACGGTTGCACCTGCGCATCCAGCGCCTGGCCCACACGTGCATTGGCAGACTGAGCGGCAAACTCGGCCGCAGGCGCCACCAACAGCACATTACCCTCCTGGCGCCGGGCCAGGCCCTTGCTGCGCAGTACCAGGTCCAGCGCCTGGCCCCATGGCACATCCTCCAGGCGCAAGGTGACGCTACCCTGCACAGCATCGCTGGCGACCAGGTTGACGCCGGCATAGTCAGCCAGCACCTGCAGCACCGAACGCACTTCCACATCCTGGAAGTTCAACGACAGCGGTTCACCCTGACAAGGCATCGCCAGCGCCAGCGGGATCGGCAGCAACGCTGCCAGTGCCCATTTTTTCAATGTTTTCATCGTGGTCCGGGGCCTCCTTGCCCAGGCGCTTTGCGAGGGTGATGAACGCCGTGCGCTCGTGCCACTCCCCAGCCATGAACAGCCGCTCGCGTACTTCGACCTGGCGTTGATCAACCCTTGCCACCACCCCCAGATCACGCCCGACCCGGTCCCCAGGACGTACGCGATAGAGCCTGCCAGCCGCCAACAGCAGTGCTTCGTGCACCGCCCCACGCGACAGGCTGCCGACCATCTCCAGTTGTGCCAACGGCACACTGGCCAGCCGGGCCCCCATCAATCGCGTCGCCCCAGGGTCGAACGGGTCGACAGTGGGCGCTGCCGTCACGCCCCTGGCCGGCGTTTGCGCAAGCACAGCAGCCGTCGGTGTGGGCGCCAGCGCCTCATAGGCATCAACCTGCAACCGCAGGCGCAACAGGCCAGGCTGACCAACGGCTGCCGCCAGCTGCAGGTCACCGCTGCGCAGCACCCGCGCCTGGCCCAACCAGTCGCCCAGCCACTGGCGCAGGGCCACGTAACGCCCCACCACCTGCAGCTCCAGCGGCACCTTGCGCAAACCGGCCTGCTGTTCGCCTTCATGCACATCGAACCGCTCGATGAGCAAACCATGCGCATGCGCCGAAGCCGCCAGGCGCTCAAGTAGCTCGCTCATGCCCTCCCCGGCCGCCAGGTGCCAGTGCGCCTCCTGCAAGCGTTGCTCGGCCATGGCCACGGACGCCTGGAGCTGCTCACGTTCGGCCTGCTGCAACGCGCTGGCTGCCTGCTGTTCGTTCAGCTGGGTGTGCCGGGTCTTCTCGAGCGCCTGCTGCTGCAAAACCACCGGCAGACGTATCGCGCAGCCCAAGCCGAACAACGCCACTGCCACCAGCACCGGCGCCAGTTGCCTGAAGCGTGAGGAGCGCTCGGCCACAGCCAGCCAGCCGAGCACCTGTGCAGCATTCACGACCAGAACGCCGAAACGCGCGCGTCCAGCAGGAATTCGTCGCCGCCCGGCAGGCTCCTGATACGCTTGAGCTGCAGATCGAGCAACGCATTCGAGCGACCCAGGTCACGCATGAACTGCGCGACCACGGCACCGGACGTGGCCAGCCCGGTCATTTGCAGCCGGCCATTTTCCAGACGGAGGTCGAGTAGCTGTACCCCCACTGGCAACGCCCTCTCGAGGTCGGCGAACACCCCGGTCAGCACATCCTGATGGGCGCGCAGGCCTTCCAGCGCCGCCGTGCGGGCCAGCAGTGCCTCGTGCTGTGCACGCACCTCGGCCAGCGGCTGCAATTGCTCGCCAAACACTGCAAGGGCTGCCTGGCGCTGGGCATTGGCCAGCGCCTGCTGCTGCCCGCGCTGGCGAGCCAACTGGTCGACCAGCGTCACGGCACACAAGGCCAGCAGCACACCAGCGACCAGTTGCCTGCGAAAACACCGCAACGCCGCCTGGCGCTGCCGTTCGCGCCAGGGCAGAAGGTTCAGCCGCATCATTGGCGCAACCCTCCAAGCGCCAGGGCGCATGCCAGGATCATCGCGCCATCGACCTGCTCCAGGCCCGCCAGGTCGGGCAGCGGGCGACACGGCAGGTTCAACTGCGAACCGAGGCTCTGCAACCGGCAGGGTTCGATCGGTGAACAGCTGGCGATCAACAGGCAATCGGGCAAAGGTTCACCGGCAAGCAGGGCCGGCAGGCGCTCCGGCAGCGCCGCCGTTATCGCCGCCATCCCCAGGCTCAGCTCACGCCGTTGCGGCTGGCCCGTCTGCCAGCTGTAGAGGGTGGTGCCATGCGTCTCGATACGCAGCAGCGCCGCCGCTTGCTGACTGCCCTGCGGCAGCATGCGCCCCAAGGCAATGCTGTCGACTTCCACGGCCTCCAGTTGCAACCCGGCCGCCTCGACGACGCCTGCAAGTGGTGCCAGCGCACGCTGCCGACATGCAGCCACCATCACCTCGGAACAGCCTGGCTGGACACGGGAGGCCCCCATGACCTGAAAATCCAGCGCCAGGTCTTCCAGCGGAAACGGGAACAGCCGTTCGGCGTCAGCCAGCAGTTGCGCCTCCATTTCTGCCCCGCCCTGTTCCGCTGGCAAGTGGCACAGCTTGCAGATCACCTGGCTGGCCGGCAGTGCCAGCGCTACGCGGCGCTGCCTGAGGCCGCTGCGTCGGTAGGCACGCTTAAGGGCTGCCACCACGGCGGCCGGCTCTGCCGCCCAGTCACTACCAGCCGGCGATTCGAACGGTTCTTGTACCGCGGCAAGCACCCGGCAGCGTCGGTTACGCCGCTGCAGTTGCACCATCCGAACGTTGTCAGGGGCAATTTCCAGCCCCACGAGTGAACCGGCATCCTTGCCGAAGCGTCCTAGCATCGTGACATCCTTGCTGTCTGTCTCAACCCCGCGCCAACACTGGGCCACGCTGGCCCATCGAGGCGACGGGCAGCCTGACCGGTAACCCGGAGAGGCGAAAAAATGCTTATAATGCCCAGCGTTTTCTGGTCCGCCGGACCTGCGCGCAATCCACTCCCAACCTGGACACCGAAAAGCCTTGATACGCCTGCTGAAGTTCTTCTGGTGGTCTTCCGTCGCAGTCATCTGCGCGCTCGTACTCGGTGTGAGCGGTGCGTTTCTGTATCTTAGCCCCAGCCTGCCCTCGGTCGAATCGCTCAGAAGCATCCAGTTGCAGATCCCCCTAAGGGTGTACAGCAGCGACGGCAAGCTGATTGCCGAGTTCGGCGAAATGCGTCGCTCGCCAATCCGTTTCGCGGAAATTCCCCCACAGTTCATCCAGGCGCTTCTGTCGGCCGAGGATGACAACTTCCTCAACCACTATGGTGTCGACCCCAGCAGCCTGATGCGCGCCGCGACCCAGCTGGTGAAAACCGGGCATATCCAGACCGGCGGCAGTACCATCACCATGCAGGTGGCGAAGAACTTCTTCCTTACCAGCGAACGCAGCTTCTCGCGCAAGACCAACGAAATCCTGCTGGCCCTGCAGATCGAGCGTGAGCTGACCAAGGACGAGATCCTCGAGCTGTACGTGAACAAGATCTACCTGGGCAACCGCGCCTACGGTATCGACGCCGCCGCGCAGGTGTACTACGGCAAGTCGATCCGCGACGTGAGCCTGGCGCAGATGGCGATGATCGCCGGCCTGCCCAAGGCACCCTCGCGCTTCAACCCGCTGGCCAACCCGGTGCGCGCGAAAGAGCGCCGCGACTGGATCCTTGGCCGCATGTACAAGCTGGGTAAGATCGACGAAGCCAGCTACCAGGCAGCCCTTGCCGAACCGCTCAACGCCAGCTACCACGTGCCCACACCTGAGGTGAATGCACCTTACATCGCCGAAATGGCCCGCGCCGAAATGGTCGGCCGCTACGGCAGCGACGCCTACACCGAAGGTTTCCGCGTTACCACCACTGTGCCCAGCGACATGCAGGAAATGGCCAACAAGGCCATCCTCAACGGCCTCTCCGCCTACGATGAGCGCCACGGCTACCGCGGCCCCGAAGCACGTTTCCCGGGCCGCACCCAGGCGGCCTGGCTGCAGGAACTGGGCAAGCAGCGCAGCCTTGGCGGCCTGGAGCCGGCAATCGTCACCCAGGTCGAGAAAACCGGCCTCAAGGTGCTGACCCGCAGTGGCCAGGAAGAGATGGTGGCCTGGGACACCATGAAATGGGCGCGCCCGTTCATCAACAGTAACGCCCAGGGCCGTGCGCCGCAGTCACCGGCAGACGTGGCCCAGGTCGGCGACCTGGTACGCCTGCAGCGCCTGGAGGATGGCAAGCTCAAGTTCAGCCAGGTACCAGGGGCACAGAGTGCACTGGTCACCCTTGACCCGTACAACGGCGCCATCCGCGCCCTGGTCGGCGGTTTCTCGTTCGAGCAGAGCAACTACAACCGTGCCATGCAGGCCAAGCGCCAGCCGGGCTCGAGCTTCAAGCCATTCGTCTACAGTGCCGCCCTGGACAGTGGCTATACCGCATCCAGCCTGGTCAACGACGCGCCAATCGTGTTTGTCGACGAGTACCTGGACAAGGTCTGGCGACCGAAGAACGACACCAATACCTTCCTTGGCCCGATCCGCATGCGCGAAGCGTTGTACAAGTCGCGCAACCTGGTGTCGATCCGCCTGCTGCAGGCCATGGGCGTGGACCGCACCATCGACTACATCGCCAAGTTCGGCTTCAACAAACAGGACCTGCCACGTAACCTGTCGCTGGCACTGGGCACCGCTACCCTGACCCCGATGGAGATCGCAACCGGCTGGAGCACCTTTGCCAACGGCGGCTACAAGATCACCCCGTACCTGATCGAGCGCATCGAAAGCCGTAGCGGCGAGACGCTGTTCACTGCCAACCCGGCCCGGGTACCGCAAGGTGTCGAGGACCAGGCGGGCCTGGCAGCGCCCGAACAGCCGATCAGCACCGCCGCCATGCCGGGCGAGGCACCCGCTGCCTTCAGCCAGGTGGCGTCGGCACCGCAGGCGCCGGCCGTGGCCGAGCAGATCATCGACGGGCGCACCACCTACATCCTCACCAGCATGCTGCAGGACGTGATCAAGCGTGGCACCGGCCGCCGGGCACTGGCCCTGGGCCGTACCGATCTGGCAGGCAAGACCGGTACCACCAACGAGTCCAAGGACGCCTGGTTCTCCGGCTACAACGCTGACTACGTGACCACCGTGTGGGTCGGTTTTGATCAGCCCGAAACCCTGGGCCGCCGCGAGTATGGCGGCACCGTGGCACTGCCGATCTGGATGAGTTTCATGGGCGCGGCGCTCAAGGACAAGCCTATGCATGCACCGGCCGAGCCGGAAGGCATCCTCAGCCTGCGCGTCGATCCGGTCAGCGGCCGTGCCGCTTCGCCGAGCACGCCGAATGCCTACTTCGAGCTGTTCAAGGCCGAAGACTCGCCGCCGTCGGTGGACGAACTGGGCACTGGCGCAGCACCGGGCAGCCCGTTGCCGGCGGATGAAGCGGCGCCGATGGATCTGTTCTAAGGGCCCTCGAAGGCAACACCGACCTGTGGGAGCGGGCATGCCCGCGAACACCGGCGCAGCCGGTGCCAGCCTCCGCGCTGAGTTCTTCGCGGGCATGCCCGCTCCCACAGAGGCCGCGCCAATCCCACCGGCAAACAAAAAGCCCCGGCTCATACGAGCCGGGGCTTTTTTGTGTCGCCAGGCAGCAATCAGCCGTTGAACACGTCATCCACGCTGGTCAGCGGGTAGTGCTTCGGATACGGCAGGGTAGCCACGCCGGATTCGATGGCGGCCTTGGCCACAGCGTCGGAAACGACGGTGATCAGACGGGCGTCCAGCGGCTTCGGAATGATGTACTCACGACCGAACTCCAGGCCCTCGACGCCGTAGGCTTCGCAGACTTCCTTCGGAACCGGCAGCTTGGCCAGGTCTTTCAGGGCGACGGCGGCGGCGATTTTCATTTCTTCGTTGATGCGCTTGGCGCGTACGTCCAGGGCACCACGGAAGATGAACGGGAAGCCCAGTACGTTGTTGACCTGGTTCGGGTAGTCGGAACGACCGGTAGCCATGATCACGTCGCTGCGAGTGGCGTGCGCCAGCTCTGGCGAGATTTCCGGGTCCGGGTTCGAGCAGGCGAACACGATCGGGTTGGCAGCCATCGACTTCAGGCCTTCGGCGCTCAGCAGGTTCGGGCCGGACAGGCCTACGAACACGTCAGCACCGTCGAGGGCGTCAGCCAGGGTGCGCTTGTCGGTAGCATGGGCGAACTGCGCCTTGTACTGGTTCAGGTCGTCACGGCCAGCGTGGATCACGCCGCTGCGGTCGATCATGTAGATGTTTTCGACCTTGGCACCCATGCTCACCAGCAGCTTCATGCAGGAAATGGCTGCAGCGCCGGCCCCCAGGCAGACGATCTTGGCGTCTTCCAGCTTCTTGCCGGCGATTTCCAGGGCGTTGATCATACCGGCCGCGGTCACGATGGCGGTGCCGTGCTGGTCATCGTGGAATACCGGGATGTCGCACTGTTCGATCAGGGTGCGTTCGATTTCGAAGCACTCAGGCGCCTTGATGTCTTCGAGGTTGATGCCACCGAAGGTGATCGAGATGCGGCGAACGGTGTCGATGAACGCTTGCGGGCTTTCCGACTCGACTTCGATGTCGAATACGTCGATACCGGCGAAACGCTTGAACAGAACACCCTTGCCTTCCATGACCGGCTTGGAAGCCAGTGGGCCGAGGTCGCCCAGACCGAGGATGGCGGTGCCATCGGAAATCACCGCAACCAGGTTGCCCTTGCCGGTGTATTTGTAAGCCAGCTCTGGATCACGGCCAATTTCACGCACCGGCTCAGCAACACCTGGGCTGTAGGCCAGGGCGAGGTCACGGGCGGTGGCAGTGGGCTTGGAGAGCTCGACGCTCAGTTTCCCCGGACGAGGTTGAGCGTGGTATTCGAGAGCGGCGGTTTTCAGGTCTGACATGGTGGGCATTCCGCTATTTACTGTTCTGACGGACCGCCGAGGATACGCAAAGAGCCGGGGAGTCACAAGACTGGTCGGTCACTTGTGTCAAGGCCTTTAGCCTACGACTTTACGCTATAACCCACGGGGGCATACGGCTCACAGTGTGTACAATCTGATAGCGAAATGTCTACATCTTTTGGCCTTAAATACGTTCCAACATGCTCGGATCGGTCAATGGCAACACCCAGCGTCGCTGCCCAGGCTTGAGGCCGCCCTTGCGGGAACGATCCAGCACCCAGCCGCGCGCTTCGACCTGGCGTCCCTTGAGGTTATCGAAGAAGCTGGCGGGAAAGTTGCGTTGCAGACGAGCGGGAACCTGCAACACCACGGCACTGTCCAGGGTCAGCCAAACCCCACCACGGTTGCGCTCTATGCCCTCTATGCGCCCCCCGACAACAGCAAAACCCGACTGCCTGACATCAGCCGCACGCACCACCGGCGAACGGCGCCACAAACCGGCGCCGGCCTTGCGCGCCGCTTGTTCAGCAAGTTGCTGGCAACCGCTGAGGCGCACGTTGGGGGCCACGGCAACCCGGTAGCCCAAGCCCTCGCTGAGCAGTTGTGCTTCCAGATTGTCGCCATTACGGCCATAGATATGCGCCAGTGCGCGGCCGTATTTGTCTTTGGCCTCGATACCCGGCACCAGCCCGACACGCCCGTCACTGGCCTTGACCAACGCCTGCAAACGCCGCCTGGCGGCCTCGGCGTAGGGCTCGCTAGTGCGCCCGTTACGGCCGATTTCCGGGGTATTGATGCCAATCAGGCGCACGCTGCGGCCATCGACCAGGCGCAAGGTATCGCCATCCACCACCTGGCGCACCGCCACCTGCTGCGGGCGGTCCGGTAACGGGCAGAACGCCAGTGCAGGGAAGTGCCAGATGACGCCCATAAAAAAGGCGCCCACAAGGGGCGCCTTTTTTTGCAGCAATGCGAAACCCGAGGGGTTCGCCATGCGCATGATTACTTCTTGGTACCGAACATGCCGAAGCGATCGGCGAACTTCTGTACGCGACCACCGGTGTCCAGGACTTTCTGCTTACCGGTGTAGAACGGGTGGCACAGGTTGCAAACGTCGATCGCCAGGGTGCTGCCCAGGGTCGAACGGGTTTCAAACTTGTTGCCGCAGCTGCAGGTGACTGCAACTACTTCGTAGTTCGGATGAATATCTGCTTTCATGGTCACTTCCTCGAGCTGCGTGCCGCCACCCAACACCAATTGTTGAATACCGCACGTAATTAGGCGGCGAATAATACCAGAGCATCACGCCAACGCAAGTTGTCGCTTGCACCGACCGTCGTCTGCTAGGCTCGCCAGTCTTTGAAACGCCCTCCGAGACTATCCGCGTGTCCGACGTCATCCTGCGCCTTGCCCTGCCCTCTCCGCTGCGTCGCCTGTTCGACTACAAGGCGCCGGCAAGCATGGCACGCCAGGCCTTGACCCCGGGCATGCGCATTCGCGTGCCGTTCGGCCGCCGCGAAATGATCGGCGTGCTGGTGGAAGTGTGCGAGCAGAGCGAAGTGCCCGCCGACAAGCTCAAGCCGGCCAGCGCCCTGCTCGACCCGGTATCGCCGATCCCGCCGTCGCTGTTCAAGTTGTGCCTGTGGACCGCCCAGTACTACCAGCACAGCCTGGGCGACACCCTGAGCTGGGCCCTGCCCACGCTGCTGCGCCAGGGCGAACCCGCCGAGATGCGCCAGGAGCGCTTCTGGCATGTCGCCCCCGGCGCCCGCCTGGAAGACCCGCGCATCGCCCGGGCACCGCGCCAGCGCGATGCCCTCAAGACCCTGGCCCAGCACCCGCACGGCGTGGCCCACAGCCTGCTGGCCAAGCTCAACCTGAACAAGGACAGCCTCGACCTGCTGCTGGCCAAGGACCTGGTGCAGATCGAGGTCCGCCGTCACCTGCCAGCGATACGCCACGAACACTGGCTGGCTCAGCCGGAACTGCCACTCAACGAAGAGCAGCGCGATGCCTTCGACGCCGTGCGCGAAGGCTTTGGCAGCTTTGGCGCCTTCCTGCTGGCCGGCGTCACCGGCAGCGGCAAGACCGAGGTCTACCTGCAGCTGATCCGCGAAACCCTGGAAGCCGGCAAGCAGGCCCTGGTGCTGATCCCGGAAATCAACCTCGGTCCGCAGACCCTGGCCCGCTTCGAACAGCGCTTCAACGCCCGCATCGCCCTGCTGCATTCGGCGGTAAATGATCGCGAACGCCTGGATGCCTGGCTGGCCGCCCGCGACGGAGAGGCTGACATCATCATCGGCACCCGCTCGGCGCTGTTCACGCCGATGAAAAACCCCGGCCTGATCATCATCGACGAGGAACACGACGGCTCCTATAAACAGCAGGAAGGCCTGCGCTACCACGCCCGCGACCTGGCGCTGGTACGTGCCCATCAGGAAAACATCCCGATTTTGCTCGGCTCGGCCACCCCATCGCTGGAAACCCTGCACAACGCCCTGAGCGGCCGCTACCGCCTGCTGCGCATGAATCAGCGGGCTGGCGGCGCCCGCCCGCCGCGCATGCTGCGCCTGGATGTGAAGAGCCTGCCGCTGGACAGCGGCATCAGCGGGCCGTTGCAGCAGGCCATCCGTCAAACCCTGGAGGCGGGCCAGCAAGTGCTGGTGTTCCTCAACCGCCGCGGCTTCGCCCCGACCTTGCTGTGCCACGATTGCGGCTGGCTGTCCGAGTGCCCGCGCTGCGATGCGCGCATGACCGTGCACCAGCGCTCCGGCGTGCTGCGCTGCCACCATTGCGGCTATGACGAGCGCCTGCCCCAGCAGTGCCCGCAGTGCAACCACGTTGACCTGCGCCCGGTCGGCGCCGGTACCGAGCGCGCCGAGGAACGCCTGAAAGTGCTGTTCCCGGATTACCCGATCCTGCGCGTGGACCGCGACAGCACGGCGCGCAAGGACGCCATGCACAACCTGTTCAGCACCATCCAGCGTGGCCAGCCGAGCATCCTTGTCGGCACCCAGATGCTCGCCAAGGGCCACCACTTCCCGAGGGTGACCCTGGTGGCCATCCTCGATGCCGATGGCGGGCTGTTCTCCGGCGACTTCCGCGCCAGCGAACGCATGGCACAGCTGATCGTGCAGGTTGCCGGGCGGGCCGGGCGCGCCGAGGAGCCCGGCAAGGTCATCATCCAGACCCACCTGGCCGACCATCCGCTGCTGGTGCAGCTTACCGAGCAGGGCTACTTCGCTTTCGCCGAGCAGGCCCTGGACGAACGCCGCGCCGCCGGGCTGCCGCCTTACTCGCACCTGGCACTGCTGCGCGCCGAAGCGCACAAGCCCGGGCAAGCCGAAGCTTTCCTCGACGAGGCTTGCGCCGCCGCCGAGCGCCTGGTGGCCCAACAGCGCCTGCCGGGCATTGAACTGCTGGGGCCGGTTCCGGCACCGATGGAGCGCCGCGCCGGGCGCTTCCGCGCGCAACTGTTGATACAGGCCAATACGCGGGCGCCTTTGCATCGACTGATCAGCGCCTGGTTGCTAGTGTTGGAGCAGATGCCGAGCGGGCGCCAGGTGCGCTGGTCGCTGGATGTCGACCCGGTAGACCTGTATTGATTTCAGGGGCTGCTTTGCAGCCCATAGCGACACAAGGCCGCTTGTAGGAGCGGCCTTGTGTCGCGAAAGGGCCGCAGAGCGGCCCCGGCATTCTGAAGGCAGGCAAGCCCCAAAGGTTGGCAACCCGCCCTCAGCCACGGATAATGCCCAGTTTTTCCACCTGCGCATCCAAGCGCTCCACCGCGCTTGCGGTCGAAAAGAGATCCCCATGAAAGACACCATTCGCCAGCTGATCCAGCAAGCCCTCACCCAACTCGTCATCGACGGTGTGCTGCCTGAAGGGCTGTCGCCGGCGATCCAGGTGGAAAACGCCCGGGACAAGACCCACGGCGACTTCGCCAGCAACATCGCCATGATGCTGGCCAAGCCGGCAGGCATGAAGCCGCGCGACCTGGCCGAAAAACTGATCGATGCCCTGCCGGCCAGCGCCGACATCAGCAAGGTCGAGATCGCCGGCCCGGGCTTCCTCAACTTCTTCCAGAACACCGACGCGCTGGCCAACCGCCTGGATGCCGCACTGGCCGACGCACGCCTGGGCGCGCGCAAAGCCGGCCCTGCGCAAAAGGTGGTGATCGACATGTCGGCCCCCAACCTGGCCAAGGAGATGCATGTCGGCCACCTGCGTTCGACCATCATCGGCGACAGCGTGGCGCGCGTGCTGGAGTTCCTCGGCGATGATGTGATCCGTCAGAACCACGTGGGCGACTGGGGCACCCAGTTCGGCATGCTGCTGGCATACCTGGAAGAAAACCCGATTACCAGCGACGAGCTGTCGGACCTGGAAAACTTCTATCGTGCCGCCAAGAAGCGCTTTGACGAATCCGAAGAATTCGCCACCCGCGCCCGCGGCCTGGTGGTCAAGCTGCAGGCCGGCGACCCGGACTGCATGGCCCTGTGGACGCGCTTCAAGGACATTTCGCTGTCGCACTGCCAGAAGACCTACGAGCTGCTCAACGTCAAGCTGACCATGGCCGACGTGATGGGTGAAAGCGCTTACAACGACGACCTGGCCAACGTGGTCGCCGACCTCAAGGCCAAGGGCCTGCTGGTAGAAGACCAGGGCGCCCAGTGCGTGTTCCTCGACGAATTCAAGAACAGTGAAGGCGAACCACTGCCGGTGATCGTGCAGAAGGCTGACGGCGGCTACCTGTACGCCACCACCGACCTGGCCGCCGTGCGCTACCGCAGCAACGTGCTCAAGGCCGACCGCGCCCTGTACTTCGTCGACCAGCGCCAGGCCCTGCACTTCAACCAGGTGTTCGAAGTTGCACGCCGCGCAGGTTTCGTCGGCCACCCGATGCAGATGGAGCACATGGGCTTCGGCACCATGAACGGCGCCGACGGCCGCCCGTTCAAGACCCGTGACGGCGGCACCGTGAAGCTGATCGACCTGCTCACCGAGGCCAAGGAGCGCGCCTACGCGCTGGTCAAGGAAAAGAACCCGAGCCTGGCCGATGAAGAACTGCGCCACATTGGTGAAGTGGTGGGCATTGGCGCGGTGAAGTACGCCGACCTGTCCAAGCACCGCACCAGCGACTACAGCTTCAACTTCGAGCTGATGCTCAACTTCGAAGGCAATACCGCACCTTACCTGCTATACGCCTACACCCGCGTGGCCGGCGTATTCCGCAAACTGGGCAAGGGCTTCGATGAAGTCGAAGGCAACATCGTGCTGCAGGCTGCCCACGAGCAGGACCTGGCCGCACGCCTGGCGCAGTTTGGCGAAATCCTCAACAACGTCGCCGACAAGGGCACGCCGCACGTGCTGTGCAGTTACCTGTACGACCTGGCCGGCCTGTTCTCCAGCTTTTATGAGAACTGCCCGATTCTTGCCGCCGAAACCCCGCAGCAGCAGCAGAGCCGCCTGCGCCTGGCGGCCCTGACCGGCCGCACCCTCAAGCAAGGTCTGGAACTGCTCGGCCTGGAAACCCTGGAGCGCATGTAAGTTGGCTGCCAAGAAAAAACCCGCACCCAAACGCGGCGCCAGCCGCCAGACGGCGCCGGCCAAGCAGCCGATCCCCGGTTGGGTATGGCTGGCGGTCGGCCTCACAGTAGGCGCGTTCATCGTGTTCCTGATGAAGCTCGAGCCCGGTGGCGAAGACATCAAGCGCACCAAGCCCGAGCAGCAGAAGGCGGAGAAAGTGGCTGAAGCCGGCAAGCCGGCACAGGCTACCCCACAGCAGCCAGTAAAGCCGAAGTACGACTTCTACACACTGCTGCCAGAGTCCGAGGTGATCGTGCCGCCAGAGGCCGTTCCAGAGAAGACGCCACCCGTCCCGGCCCAGCCAGTGACCCCGGTGACACCGGCCGAAGCGGCGAAGATCGACACGGCGCGAGCCCAGGCAGCATTGATGGGGCAGACCCCGCCACCGGCACCGCCGGTAATCAAACCGGCGGCGACCACCCAGTTCTTCCTGCAAGCAGGCTCGTTCCGCAAGCAGGCCGATGCCGACAAAGTACGCGCGCAGATCATTCTGCTGGGCCAGGCGGTGAAGGTAGAGTCAGGCACGGTCAAGGACGAAACCTGGTACCGCGTACTGGTGGGCCCGTTCAGCAATCGCGAGCAGCTGACCGGGGCGCAGAAGCAACTGGCCGGTGCAGGTTTCAGCAACCTGTTGCTGCAACAGCGGCAAACCCGTCAGTAACCTGCATTTGCGGCCCTCTGGGAGCGGCCTTGTGTCGCTCCCACAAAGGGCTGCGCGTCAACCCCGCCCCGCATTCCGCTCGGAAACCTGGCTGTTCAGCGTCCAGAAGTCATACAGCACCCCCACCAGGAACAGCCCGCCGGTAAAGAAGTAGATGACCGCGGTCACCCACTTGCCCTGATACAGCCGGTGCAGGCCAAACACACCGAGGAAGGTCAGCAGGATCCAGGCGATGTTGTAGTCAATCCGCCCGGACTGGAACCTAAGGTCGGCTTCACGGTCCATGGCCGGGATCAGAAACAGGTCGATCAACCAGCCGATACCCAGCAGGCCCAGGGTGAAGAACCAGATGGTGCCAGTTACCGGCTTGCCGTAATAGAAACGGTGCGATCCGGTAAAGCCGAAAATCCATAGCAGATAGCCAATGGTCTTGCTATGGGTGTCGTGAAATGGCGCCCCTTGTTGATAACTGTTCATTCATAGCCCTCGTGGGTTATCCGAAAATTTTCTAAAAAAAAATGTGACTTTCTTGTCGCAGGCCGACGTACGGCACCTGGGCAATCGACCAACGGATCAAAGATTGATCAAAAAGCTGTTATAAAGTTGCGCGCCCAACACATAACTATTCATAAGAGCTTCATCTATGCCGCCTTTACTCAAGACATGGCTGACCCTCTGCCTATTATTGCCCCTGGCCGCCCACGCCACCAATCGTGAGCAACGTCTTCCCAATGGTTTCACCGGCTATACCACCAACGCCTCGGTGAGACACGCACCGGTCAAACAGACCGCGCTGCGCACCCGCCCAAGCAATGCTGCCAGCAGCAGCCGCGGCATGCCGGTCGCTGCCATGTCGCCGAAGCAGAGCAGCGATGTGCTCAGCCGTGCGGTGAATGTGCTCGGCACCCCTTATGTATGGGGCGGCAGCAGCCCGAAGAAAGGCTTCGACTGCAGCGGACTGGTCAAATATGCCTTCAACGACGTCGCCGACGTCGACCTGCCGCGCACCTCCAATGCCATGGCTCAGGGCCATGGTGTGAAGGTGGCCCAGGATGACCTGAAACCGGGTGACCTGATCTTCTTCAACATCAAGAGCCGCCGGGTGAACCATGTTGCCATCTACCTGGGCAACGACCGCTTCATCCATGCGCCACGCCGTGGCAAGCGGGTGAGCATCGACACCCTGAGCAAGCCTTACTGGCAGAAGCATTACGTAGTAGCCAAGCGAGTGTTGCCAAAAGAACAGCAGCAACTGAACCTGGCCAAGCGCTGATCTGATCGTCGCTCTCCTGTATCGGCCTCTTCGCGGGCACGCCCGCTCCCACAGGTACCGCGTCGCTCTCGCGGGCACCGCCATACCTGTGGGAGCGGGCGTGCCCGCGAAGGGGCCGGTACAGCCACTACAAGTCCTCAATCAGCCCTCGCTCCCTCAGTCCTCGCATCGCCCCCTCCATCGTCCGCATCCCGTCCGCACCACCCGCCTGCATCACCGAACACAACTGCGCCATCCGCCCTTCCCGAATCAGGTTACGCACCGCTGGCGTAACCACCAGCACCTCACGCGCCGCAACCCGCCCTCCACCCGCACGCCTGACCAATATTTGCGCCACCACCAGGCGCAACGACTCGGCCAGCATCGCCCGCACCAGCGGCTTCTCTTCGGCAGCAAACACCTCCACCAACCGGTCAACGCTGTTCACCGCCGAACGCGTATGCACGGTCGCCAGCACCAGGTGCCCGGTCTCCGCCGCGCGCAAGGCCAGGCGAATGGTTTCCAGGTCGCGCAGCTCCCCGATCATGATCACATCCGGGTCCTGACGCAGGGCACTGCGCAGCCCTTGGGCAAACCCGCCGCAATGGCGACCGATCTCACGCTGGTTGACCAGGCTGCGCTGGCTGCTATGGATAACTTCGACAGGGTCTTCGAGGGTGATGATATGCAGTGCCCGCTCACGGCTCAGCTGGTCGAGCAGCGTCGCCAGGGTGCTGGACTTGCCGCTGCCGGTCGGCCCACCCACGAGTATCAAGCCATCGCTGCCCTGCGCAACAGCTTGAAACACATCCCCTAGGTCGAGTTCATCGAGCGTGGCGATACGCCCCGGGATCAGGCGAAAGGTGGCAGCCGGCCCCTGCAACTGGCGAAACAGGTTCAGCCGAAAGCGCCCCAGTGCCGGCAATTCCAGCGCCAGGTCCAGTTCATCTCCCTGGGTCCACTGTCGGCGCTGGGCTTCATCCAGCATGGGTGCCATGCCCTCGATCAAGGCGTCCGGGCTCAAGGTCGGCAGAGCCATGCGCTGCAACTCGCCATCCAGGCGCAACATCGGTATCTGGCCCGCCGCCAGATGCAGGTCGGAAGCCCCCGCATCCACGGCCCGGGCCAACAGGTCGGTCACATCCATGAGACTCCCCAAAGGCCTTCAAGTAGGTAGAATGCCGCAAACCCCACAGCCGCCGGCATCAATCCATGTCCACCCTAGCAGACAACCTTTCCGCTATTTCCGCCCGTATCGCCAGCGCTGCCCAGGCTGCCGGGCGTGATCCGGCCAGTGTCCAGTTGCTGGCCGTGAGCAAGACCAAGCCAGCCAGCGCCATCCGCGAGATCCACGCCGCCGGTGTTTGCGATGTCGGGGAAAACTACCTACAGGAAGCGCTGACAAAGCAGCAGGCACTCAGTGACCTGCCCTTGATCTGGCACTTCATCGGCCCCATTCAGTCGAACAAGACCAAAGCCATCGCCGAGCATTTCGCCTGGGTACATTCCGTGGACCGCCTGAAAATCGCCCAACGCCTCTCGGAGCAGCGCCCGGCCGGGTTGGCACCACTGAACATCTGCCTGCAGGTGAACGTCAGCGGCGAAGACAGCAAGTCTGGTTGCGCCCCCGCCGACCTGCCAGCCCTGGCCAAGGCGGTAGCCGCGCTGCCCAACCTGCGCCTGCGCGGGCTGATGGCAATCCCCGAACCTACCGATGACCGCGCCGCGCAGGAAGCCGCCTTCGCCACCCTGCGCCAGTTGCAGGAGGGCCTTGGCCTTGGCCTGGACACCCTGTCCATGGGCATGAGCCACGACCTGGAAGCTGCCATTGCACAGGGTGCGACCTGGATACGTATCGGTACCGCCCTGTTCGGCGCCCGCGACTACGGGCAGCCCTGATTCCATGCTTTACTCACTCTTTCCCACAAGGACCTGACATGAGCAAGACTCGTATTGCCTTTATCGGCGCCGGCAACATGGCCGCCAGCCTGATCGGTGGTCTGCGTGCCCAGGGCCTGGACGCCTCGCAGATCCGCGCCAGCGACCCGGGCGCCGAGACCCGCAGCCGCATCCAGGCCGAGCACGGCATCGAAACCTTCGAGAACAACGCCCAGGCCATCGATGGCGCCGACGTCATCGTCCTGGCGGTCAAGCCGCAGGTCATGAAAGCGGTATGCCAGGCCCTGCAACCGAACCTGCAGGATGGCCAGCTGCTCGTTTCCATTGCCGCCGGCATCACCTGCGCCAGCCTGCAAAGCTGGGTCGGCGCTCGCCCGGTGGTGCGCTGCATGCCCAACACCCCGGCACTGCTGCGCCAGGGCGTCAGCGGCCTGTACGCCACCGCAGAGGTTACTGCCGACCAGCGCCAGCAAGCCGAGCAACTGCTGTCGGCCGTGGGCACCGCCCTGTGGCTGCAGCAGGAGCAGCAACTGGACGCCGTGACTGCCGTCTCCGGCAGCGGCCCGGCGTATTTCTTCCTGCTGATCGAAGCCATGACCGCGGCGGGCGAAAAGCTTGGCCTGCCACGTGAAACCGCTTCCCAGCTGACCTTGCAGACAGCCCTGGGCGCCGCGCGCATGGCGGTTGCCAGCGATGTCGACGCTGCCGAACTTCGCCGCCGCGTCACCTCGCCTGCCGGCACCACCGAGGCGGCGATCAAGTCGTTCCAGGCCAGCGGCTTCGAAGCTATCGTCGAACAGGCGCTGCAAGCTGCGGCCACACGTTCCGCCGAGCTGGCCGAACAACTGGGCAAATAAGGAGCCTTAGATGAATGCACTGTCCGGCGCCGCGATCTTCGTGGTGCAAACCCTGGTCAGCCTGTACCTGGTGATCGTCCTGCTGCGCTTCGTCCTGCAGCTGGTCAAAGCCAACTTCTACAACCCGCTGTGCCAGTTCGCCGTGCGCGCCACGCAGCCGCTGCTAAAGCCGATTCGCCGGGTCATCCCCAGTGTTGGTGGGCTGGATACCTCGTCGCTGCTGTTGTCAGTGGTCATCCAGGCGCTGCTGATGGCGTTCGTGCTGATGGTCACCTACGGCACCTTCGGTGACATCCTGCACCTGCTGATGTGGGCGATCATTGGTATCACCTCGCTGTTCCTGAAGATTTTCTGGGTGGCGATGATCGTCATGGTGATCGTTTCATGGGTGGCCCCCAACAGCCACAACCCGGCGGCCGAACTGGCCTACCAGATCAGCGAACCGGTGCTGGCGCCGTTCCGCCGCATCGTGCCCAACCTGGGCGGCATGGACATCTCGCCGATCTTCGCCTTCCTCGCGATCCAGGTCATCCAGTCGTTCGTCATGCCGCCGCTGGCCGCCTACGCCGGCATGCCGCAAGAGCTGTGGCGGATGATCTGAGCCTAACCTGACCTTGGTTGCTTCCAGTGGCAAGCCTTTGCTTGCCGCTGGGGGTAGCGCTCTTTAGACTTACGCCTCCGTCAAGCGTGAGCAGGGTCGATGTCCACAGTCTTTCCCGAAGATTCCGTCGGTCTGGTAGTACCGCAAACCGCCCGGTTCGATGAACCGCTGGCCCTGGCTTGTGGCCGCTCCCTGGCCAGTTATGAACTGGTCTACGAGACCTATGGCACCCTGAACGCCAGCGCGAGCAACGCCGTGCTGATCTGCCATGCCCTCTCCGGCCACCACCATGCCGCTGGCTACCATGCCGCCACCGACCGCAAGCCGGGCTGGTGGGACAGCTGCATCGGCCCTGGCAAGCCGATCGACACCAACCGCTTCTTCGTGGTCAGCCTGAACAACCTGGGCGGCTGCAACGGCAGCACCGGCCCCAGCAGCGTCAACCCGGCCACCGGCAAGCCCTATGGCGCCGACTTCCCGGTGCTGACCGTGGAAGACTGGGTACACAGCCAGGTGCGCCTGGCCGAGCGCCTGGGCATCCAGCAGTGGGCTGCGGTGGTCGGTGGCAGCCTGGGTGGCATGCAGGCGCTGCAGTGGACCATCAGCTACCCCGAACGCGTACGCCATTGCGTCGACATTGCCTCGGCGCCCAAACTGTCGGCACAGAACATCGCCTTCAACGAAGTGGCACGCCAGGCGATCCTCACCGACCCCGAATTCCACGGTGGTTCGTTCCAGGACCAGGGCGTGATCCCCAAGCGCGGCCTGATGCTGGCGCGCATGGTCGGCCACATCACCTATCTGTCGGACGACTCGATGGGTGAAAAATTCGGCCGTGAGCTGAAGAGCGACAAGCTCAACTACGACTTCCACAGCGTCGAATTCCAGGTCGAGAGCTACCTGCGCTACCAGGGTGAGGAGTTTTCCGGGCGCTTCGACGCCAACACCTACCTGCTGATGACCAAGGCGCTGGACTACTTCGACCCCGCCGCCGCCCAGGGCGGCGACCTGGCGGCCACACTGGCCCACGTCAAGGCGGATTACTGCATCATGTCGTTCACCACCGACTGGCGCTTCTCCCCGGCCCGTTCGCGCGAGATCGTCGACGCCCTGATGGCCGCGCGCAAGAACGTCTGCTACCTGGAGATCGACTCGCCTTACGGGCACGATGCCTTCTTGATCCCCACGCCTCGCTACATGCAGGGTTTCTCGAACTACATGAACCGCATTACCATCTGAGGGCAGCATGAGAGCCGATCTGGAAATCATCCACGACTGGATCCCCGCCGGCAGCCGGGTACTCGACCTGGGCTGCGGCAGCGGCGAACTGCTGGCCTCGCTGCGCGACCGCAAGCAGGTCACCGGCTATGGCCTGGAGATCGATGCCGACAACATCGCCGCCTGCGTGGCCAAGGGCGTCAACGTCATCGAGCAGGACCTGGACAAGGGCCTGGGCAACTTCGCCAGCAACAGTTTCGACGTGGTGATCATGACCCAGGCCCTGCAGGCCGTGGAGTACCCCGACCGCATCCTCGACGAGATGCTGCGCGTGGGCCGCCAGTGCATCATCACCTTCCCCAACTTCGGCCACTGGCGTTGCCGCTGGTACCTGGCGACCAAAGGCCGCATGCCGGTATCGGACTTCATGCCATACACCTGGTACAACACGCCGAACATCCACTTCTGCACCTTCGCCGACTTCGAAGAGCTGTGCCACGAGCGCCGCGCCAAGGTGCTCGACCGCCTGGCCGTCGACCACTTGCACCGCAACGGGTGGGGTGGCCGGCTTTGGCCTAATCTTCTAGGTGAGATCGGCATCTACCGCGTCAGCAGCCCGGGCCTGCAAGAACATCAGCTCGCGGTCTGACGCCCAGCGGAGGAATCCCCCCATGCGTCGCCTAGCCCTGTTCCTGTTCAGCCTGTGCCTGGCCCTGCCGGTACTGGCTGCCGATGCTGCCCGCCCCGAGCGCAAGGAGGTGTTTGGCGACGTGACGGTACACTACAGCGCGTTCACTTCGAGCATGCTGACGCCGGAGGTGGCCGCAGCCACCGGCCTGGTACGCAGCAAGAACCAGGGTGTACTCAACATCGCCGTGCTCAAGGCCAACAAGCCCGCCACGGCGGTGGTCAGCGGCACGGTCAAGGACCTGACCGGGCGCAGCAGCCCGCTCTCGTTCAAGCAGATCACCGAACAGGGCGCGGTGTACTACATCGCCCAGTTCAAGATCGACCAGCCAGAAACCGTCACCTTCGACCTGAATATCGAAACCGGCGGCATCAGCAACTCCCTCAGCTTCAACCAGGACGTTTTCCCAGGCGAATGATGAATTTCCAGCAACTCGTATTGGCCAGCCACAACGCCGGCAAACTCAAGGAACTCCAGGCCATGCTCGGCGCGTCCGTGCAGCTGCGCTCGATCGGCGAGTTCAGCCAGGTCGAACCGGAAGAAACCGGCCTGTCGTTCGTCGAGAACGCCATCCTCAAGGCGCGCAACGCCGCACGCATTTCCGGCCTGCCAGCCCTGGCCGACGATTCGGGCCTGGCGGTAGACTTCCTTGGCGGCGCGCCTGGCATCTACTCGGCGCGCTATGCCGACGGCAAGGGTGACGCGGCGAACAACGCCAAGCTGCTCGAAGCGCTGAAAGACGTGCCTGAAGCCGAGCGCGGTGCACAGTTCGTCTGCGTCCTGGCGCTGGTGCGTCATGCCGACGACCCGTTGCCGATCCTGTGCGAAGGCCTGTGGCACGGGCGCATCATGTTCGAGGCCAGTGGCGAGCACGGCTTCGGCTACGACCCGCTGTTCTGGGTACCGGAACGCAACTGCTCCAGCGCCGACCTGGCCCCTGTGGACAAGAACCAGCTCAGCCACCGCGCCCGCGCCATGGCCCTGCTGCGCCAACGTCTGGGCCTGGCATGATCGAAACGCTGTCCACCCCCGGGGCGGCGGGTTTCACCAGCCTGCCACCGCTGGCGCTGTATATCCACATACCGTGGTGCGTACGCAAATGCCCTTACTGCGACTTCAACTCCCACGCCGCCGGGCCTGAACTGCCGGAAGACGCCTACGTCGCCGCCCTGCTGACCGAC
The DNA here is from genome assembly GCA_029953615.1 of Pseudomonas putida. Taxonomy (NCBI): domain Bacteria; kingdom Pseudomonadati; phylum Pseudomonadota; class Gammaproteobacteria; order Pseudomonadales; family Pseudomonadaceae; genus Pseudomonas; species Pseudomonas putida. The sequence continues at coordinate 1,985,718 of CP124529.1, forward strand.
CTCGACCAGGAGCTGGTCGCAGTGCAAGGCCGGCCGATCAGCTCGATCTTCTTCGGCGGCGGCACCCCCAGCCTGTTCAGTGCCGACGCCCTTGGCCGATTGCTGCGTGGCGTAGAGCAACGTATCCCGTTTGCGCCGGACATCGAAATCACCCTGGAGGCCAACCCGGGTACGTTCGAGCAGGACAAGTTCAAGGCCTACCGGCAAACCGGCATCAACCGCCTGTCCATCGGCGTGCAGAGTTTCCAGCCAGCCAAACTGCAGGCGCTGGGTCGTATCCACAACGGTGATGAAGCAGTCCGCGCCGCTGGCATGGCACGCGCAGCCGGCTTCGACAACTTCAACATGGACCTGATGCACGGCCTTCCCGACCAGTCGCTGGACGACGCGCTGGGCGACCTGCGGCAGGCCATCGACCTGGGGCCGACGCACCTGTCGTGGTACCAGCTGACCGTGGAGCCGAACACGGTGTTCTGGAACCAGCCGCCCGAGCTGCCCGAGGACGACATCCTCTGGGACATCCAGGAGGCAGGCCAGGCGCTGATGGCCGAACACGGCTTCCGCCAGTACGAAGTCTCGGCCTATGCCCAGGCGGGGCGCGCCGCACGGCACAATCTCAACTACTGGCGCTTTGGCGACTTCATCGGCATTGGCGCTGGTGCCCACGGCAAGCTGACCTTCGCCGACGGGCGCATCCTGCGCACCTGGAAGACCCGCCTGCCGAAGGACTACCTGAACCTGGCAAAGCCGTTCAAGGCCGGCGAAAAGCTGCTGCCAGTCGACGAGCTGCCGTTCGAGTTCCTGATGAACGCCCTGCGCCTGACCGATGGGGTGGAAGCCGAACTGTTTACCCAACGCACCGGTTTGCCGCTGGCACAGCTGCGCGAGGCACGCCGCGCAGCCGAACAAAAAGGCCTTTTACAGGTCGAACCGGATCGACTGGTGGCCACCCCGAGGGGCCAGTTGTTCCTCAATGACCTGCTGCAGTATTTCTTGACCTAAGGATGACCCATGGATTTGGTACTTGATCTGCTCGCGACGGTTTCTCGCTGGAGCCGCAGCAACCTGTCGGAGATTTCACTGGCCTTGGTAGGCTGCCTGCTGGTGCTGTTCGGCACCGATGTCAAAGCCTGGGCTGAGCAACGCCTGGGCAACCTGGCGGGCGCTCTGCGCGTGCCGTTCATGGCGCTGATGGTGATGATCGGCAGCGGTGCGGCACTGATCTACGCCACACCGTGGGTGGTGAAGGGGCTGAGCCAGTTCAACAACTACGCGCTGGCGCCGGTATTGCTGGTGGTGCTGGTGATAATTGGCGTGGTGGCTGATCGGCGGGGCTGAGCCAATATTCGGGAGTTGCACTTACCCTGTGGGAGCGGGCGTGTCGAGGCGTCGAACCGCCGCGAACACGGGCGAAGCCCGTGCCATCCACCGAGTCGTCTGCTTCGCGGGCCTGCCCGCTCCCACAGATACCGCGCATGCCAGGAGATAGTGCAGTTTCTGGGTACGGGCCGGTGCAGGGAATGATTCTAAAAGCTGCCCCGGCGAACCAGGGCAGCCCTACCACCTGACTAGCCCTTAGCGGGCATCATCGAAGTGGTCGCGCATGAAGTCCCGAACGGTCTTGAGCACAGTCAAGATCCGGATGAACGTCCAAACGCGGCTCAGCGCATCAAGCAAACGCTTCATATGCCTTGGCCTCCGTGTTGGCGGGCCAATCTTCCAGCATCTAACCGGCGCTTCGATGCCTTCGAAAACCGTGTGGAGGTTTTCGGTGAAGTGGCCAGGTTAATGGCCCTTCAAAGTCAGTTGCCGGCATGGTTCTCAGGCCATGTCGAAGGGGCCGGAAAGCAGAATTCTTCTCCTACCCGGCCCATCACCGATCAAATCCACACAGGAGCAGCGCGATGATACTTGGGATGTGTTCGCAAAACTGTTAACCGCTCCGACACACGTAATGCTGGATATTTCGGAGCATTGACGCTCCCTGTCAGCCTACTTATGATCTTTCTACCGTGTGGAGGTTTTCGGTGAAACACCGAGCGAAGGATACTCAGTCCTGTCGCTCAAAAGAAAACCGCCTTTCTCAAGGCGGTTTTTTTTCGCCTGCATTTCTGCAGGCATCAGCACATCGAAAGGCCGTATCAGCCGATCAATCCACCTTCTCGAACTTCAAGTCCCAAACGCCATGCCCCAGCCGTTCGCCGCGGCGTTCGAACTTGGTGATCGGGCGCTCTTCCGGGCGCGGCACGTAAGTGCCGTCGGCCGCACGGTTGCGATAGCCAGGGGCAGCGCTCATCACTTCCAGCATGTACTCGGCATACGGCTCCCAGTCGGTAGCCATGTGGAACACGCCACCGGGCTTGAGCTTGCGTCGTACCAGTTCGGCGAACTCCAGCTGGACGATGCGGCGCTTGTGGTGGCGCGCCTTGTGCCATGGGTCGGGGAAGAACAGCATCAGGCGGTCGAGGCTGTTGTCCGCCACGCAGCGGTTCAGCACTTCTATGGCATCGCAGTCATACACCCGCAGGTTCTTCAGGCCTTGGGTCAAAACGCCGTTGAGCAGCGCTCCAACACCCGGGCGGTGTACTTCCACACCGATGAAGTCCTGCTCAGGCGCGGCAGCTGCCATTTCCAGCAGGGAATGGCCCATGCCGAAACCGATCTCCAGGGTGCGCGGCGCCGAACGGCCAAACACCTGGTCGTAGTCCACCGGGCTGTCGGCCAGCGGCAGAATGTACAGCGGGCCACCCTGCTCCAGGCCACGTTGCTGGCCTTCGGTCATGCGCCCGGCACGCATCACGAAACTCTTGATGCGGCGGTGCGGGCGGGCTTCGCCGTCGGGGGTGATCGGCGTATCGTGCGATTCAGTCATCAGGGGCTCTTACTTGATCAGACCATCCAGCGGCGAAGAGGCGCTGGCATAGAGTTTCTTCGGCATACGACCGGCCAGGTAGGCCATGCGACCGGCGACGATGGCGTGCTTCATGGCCTCGGCCATCAGCACCGGCTGCTGGGCGTGGGCAATGGCCGAGTTCATCAGCACCGCTTCGCAGCCCATTTCCATGGCGATGGTGGCATCGGACGCGGTACCCACGCCGGCATCGACCAGCACCGGCACCTTGGACTCTTCCAGGATGATCTGCAGGTTGTAGGGGTTGCAGATACCCAGGCCGGTACCGATCAGGCCTGCCAGCGGCATGACCGCGATGCAGCCGGCTTCGGCCAGCTGACGGGCGATGATCGGGTCGTCACTGGTGTAGACCATCACGTCGAAACCGTCCTTGACCAGCACTTCGGCAGCCTTGAGGGTTTCGATCACGTTGGGGAAAAGGGTTTTCTGGTCGGCCAGCACTTCCAGCTTGACCAGGTTGTGGCCATCCAGCAGTTCGCGGGCCAGGCGGCAGGTGCGCACGGCTTCGACCGCGTCGTAGCAGCCAGCGGTGTTCGGCAGGATGGTGTAGCGGTCTGGCGGCAGCACATCGAGCAGGTTCGGCTCGCCCGGGTTCTGACCGATGTTGGTGCGGCGCACGGCAACGGTGACGATCTCGGCACCCGAGGCCTCGATGGCCAGGCGGGTTTCTTCCATGTCACGGTATTTGCCGGTGCCGACCAGCAGGCGCGACTGGAAGGTACGCCCGGCCAGGGTGAAGGGCTTGTCGCTACGAACGTTGCTCATGGTTGTTCCTCGGGAAAAGGTTGCTGGGCTTGCAGGTGAATCGCCGGCCGGAATCAGCCGCCACCGATAGCGTGGACCACCTCGACCTGGTCGCCGTCGTTCAGCAGCGTGCTGTCGTGCTGGCTACGCGGCACGATATCCAGGTTCAGTTCCACCGCGACGCGGCGCCCGGTCAGCTCCAGGCGGGCCAGCAGGGCCGCGACGCTTTCGCCAGCGGGCAATTCGTAAGGTTCACCGTTCAGTTGAATGCGCATGCGCACGGCCACCATTGTTCTTTGGGGCCCGCATTCTAGCGCCGAACCGCCCTGCAACCCAAGGGCGCTGCACGCCATTAGTCGCGATTGTGGACTACCCGGTCAGCCCAGCCGCCAGGCTGCCAGGCCCAGGCACAACCAGCCGGCCAGGAAGCACAGGCCGCCAAGCGGGGTGATGATGCCAAGCTTGCCCAGGCCGCTGAGGGTCAGCAGGTACAGGCTACCGGAGAACAGCACTATACCCAGGGCAAACAGGCCGCCGGCCCAGCCGACCAGGCGCCCTGGCAGGTGCACCGAGAGCACGGCGACGGCGAAGATCGCCAGGGCATGCACCAACTGGTAGGTCACGCCGGTCTGGAAGATCGCCAGGTAGTCGGCCGTCAGTCGGCTTTTCAGGCCGTGGGCGGCGAACGCGCCCAGGGCGACACCGGTGAAGCCGAAAAAGGCGGCAAGCATCAGGAAGCTGCGAAGCATGGGACGACTCCTTGGATCGGGTCTGTATAATGGCCCCTTCCACCCGTACGGCCAAGCCATCGCCATGCTGCCAACCCTTCTCCGCCGCCTCTCCCGCGCCCTGCTCTGGTTCGCTGCCGGCAGCATCGTGCTGGTGCTGGTGTTCCGCTGGGTGCCACCACCCGGTACCGCGCTGATGGTCGAGCGCAAGGTGCAGTCCTGGGTGAATGGCGAGCCGATCGACCTGCAACGCGACTGGGAGCCGTGGGAGAACATCTCCGACGACCTCAAGGTCGCGGTTATCGCTGGCGAAGACCAGAAGTTTGCCAGCCACTGGGGCTTCGACATCCCGGCTATCCAGGCAGCGCTGGCCTACAACGAGCGCGGCGGCAGCATTCGCGGTGCCAGCACCCTGACCCAGCAAGTGGCCAAGAACCTGTTCCTGTGGTCCGGGCGCAGCTGGTTCCGCAAAGGGCTGGAGGCCTGGTTCACCGCGTTGATCGAGCTGTTCTGGTCGAAGGAGCGGATTCTCGAGGTCTACCTGAACAGCGCCGAATGGGGCAAGGGTGTGTTTGGCGCCCAGGCGGCAGCGCGCTATCACTTTGGCGTCGATGCCAGCCGGCTTAACCGCCAGCAGGCGGCACAATTGGCCGCCGTGCTGCCCAGCCCGATCAAGTGGAGTGCCAGCCGGCCGAGTGCCTACGTGGCCAGCCGGGCCGGCTGGATTCGTCGGCAGATGAGCCAGCTGGGCGGGCCCAGCTATCTGATGCAGCTCGACACTTCGCGCAAGCTTTGAGCCTCTTGGGGCTGCTGCGCAGCCCTTTCGCGACACAAGGCCGCTCCTACAAGGGATCGCGGTCTCCTGTAGGAGCGGCCTTGTGTCGCGAAAGGGCCGCAAAGCGGCCCCAAAATCCAACAGGCAACAAAAAAGCCGCCAACCCTATCCAGGCCAGCGGCTTTCTTTGCAGCCAAGGCTTGATCAGGCCGCGATCAGCGCCTTGACCTTGTTCATCGCATTCTTCTCAAGCTGGCGAATCCGCTCGGCCGAAACGCTGTACTTGTCCGCCAGCTCATGCAATGTGGCCTTCTCTTCTGCCAACCAGCGCTGGTAGAGAATGTCGCGGCTACGTTCGTCCAGCCCTTGCAGTGCTTCGTGCAGGTTGCTGGTGGAGTTGTCGCTCCAGTCGGCATCTTCCAGCTGCACCGCCGGGTCGTAACGGTGGTCTTCGAGGTAATGCGCAGGCGACTGGAAGGCACTGTCGTCGTCAGCTTCCGCTGCCGGGTCGAAGGCCATGTCCTGGCCGCTGAGGCGGCTTTCCATCTCGCGTACTTCACGCGGTTCCACGCCCAGGCTTTCCGCCAACGCGGTGCACTTCGTCGTTGTTCAGCCAGGCCAGACGCTTCTTCTGGCTGCGCAGGTTGAAGAACAGCTTGCGCTGGGCCTTGGTGGTGGCCACCTTGACGATGCGCCAGTTGCGCAGGATGAACTCGTGGATCTCTGCTTTGATCCAGTGCACGGCGAACGACACCAGGCGCACGCCCATTTCAGGGTTGAAGCGCTTGACGGCTTTCATCAACCCGACGTTGCCTTCCTGGATCAGGTCGGCCTGAGCCAGCCCGTAGCCGGCATAGCTACGGGCGATATGTACGACGAAACGCAGGTGGGCCATCACCATTTGACGAGCGGCCTCGACATCCTGCTCATAATAGAGACGCTCGCCCAGATCACGCTCCTGCTCGACCGTCAGCAGCGGGATGCTGTTGACCGTGTGCACGTAGGCTTCCAGGTTCGCACCGGGTACCAGGGCATAGGCAGGTTGCAACGATGTGGTCATTCAAGAACCTCCGACTTACAGAACTCACGCCTTGTGGGCGCTGCCAACATTGACCTGGAACGACGGTACAAGTTCCATGGTGAAGAATTTGTCAATGCTGGCAGGTAAAAACTATCGCGGCGCCAGCTCGTTCAAATGGCGGGCCACTGCGATCCATGCACCGATATACCCCAACAGCACCGCTCCGATCAAGAGCGACAGACCATCGGACGCCGGCACCCCGCCCAGGGCGAAGTCGCTGCCGTACAGCCCGGAAAGCCCTACCACCGCCTCGTTCAGCCAGTTCAGGCCAAACGCCAGGATGCCCCATGCGATCACCCCCGCGCCCAGGCCATACAGCGCGCCCATGTACAGGAAAGGCCGGCGTACGTAGGCATCGGTGCCACCGACCAGCTTGATCACTTCGATCTCGGTACGGCGGTTTTCAATGTGTAGACGAATTGTGTTACCGATTACTAACAGCAGGGCAGAAATCAGCATCACGGCCAGGCCGAAGACAAAGCGGTCACCCAGCTTGAGGATGGCCGTCCAGGCGCTCGACCCACACCAGGTCGAGCTGCGCCACTTCCACCCGCGGCAGCTCCGACAGGCGCTGACGCAAGGCTTCCAGGGCCGGCTTGTCGACCTCGGTCGGGGTTACCACCACCACGCCAGGCAGCGGGTTGTCAGGCAGTTCACGCAGGGCTTCGCCCAGGCCTGACTGCTGCTGGAACTCCTCCAGCGCCTGCTCGCGGCTGACATACTGCGCGTCGGCCACACCGGGCATGCCCTTGATCTCGTCGCGCAGCGCCTCGCCTTCGCGGCTGCCGGCATCAAGTTTGAGGTACAGCGAGATCTGCGCGGCGCGCTGCCACGAGCCACCAAGCTTTTCAACGTTCTTCAGCAGCAACGACAGGCCCATGGGCATGCTCAGCGCCACGGCCATCACCAGGCAGGTGAAGAAGCTGCCGATCGGCTGCTTGCCCAGCCGGCGCAGGCTGTCGGCCATGCTGGCACGGTGGCTTTCCAGCCAGGCATGCAGCAGCGTGCGGAAATCCGGGCCATCATCGTCGTCGTGCTTTTTCTTCGCCGGTTGCGGGTCGGCCGGTTTCGGCGCAACCCGCTCGGAAACCTTCGGCGTACGTGTAGTGCTCATTGCCCGGCCTCCCCATCGCCGATCAAGCGGCCGCGCTGCAAGGTCAGCATGCGGTGGCGCATGCGCGCAATCAGTGCCAGGTCGTGGCTGGCGATCAATACGGTGGTACCCAGCCGATTGATGTCCTCGAATACGCCCATGATCTCTGCGGCCAGGCGCGGGTCCAGGTTACCGGTGGGTTCATCGGCCAGCAGCAGGGCGGGCTGGTGGACGATGGCGCGGGCGATACCCACCCGCTGCTGCTGGCCGGTGGACAGGTCGGCCGGGAACAGCTCGCCCTTGTCGGCCAGCGACACACGCTCCAGCGCAGAGTCCACGCGCTTGGCGACCTCGGCCTTGGACAGGCCGAGAATCTGCAGCGGCAAGGCGATGTTGTTGAATACCGTACGGTCGAACAACAGCTGGTGGTTCTGGAACACCACGCCAATCTGCCGGCGCAGGAACGGGATCTGCGAATTGCTGATCTGGCCCAGGTCCTGCCCGGCCAGCATCAGCTTGCCGCTGGTCGGGCGCTCCATGGCCAGCAGCAGGCGCAGCAAGGTGCTCTTGCCCGCGCCCGAGTGGCCGGTGACGAACAGGAATTCGCCCCGGCGCGCCCGGAAACTCAGCTCATGCAAACCCACATGACCATTGGGGTAGCGCTTGGCAACCTGTTCGAATCGGATCATGTTCAGTCTCGCTCGGCGAACAGAGCCTTGACGAACGGCTCGGCTTCGAAGGTACGCAGGTCGTCGATGCCTTCACCGACACCAATGAAGCGAATCGGCAGCTTGAACTGCTTGGCCAGGGCGAAAATCACCCCGCCCTTGGCAGTGCCATCGAGCTTGGTCAGGGCCAGACCGGTCAGTTCGACGCTCTGGTTGAAGTACTTGGCCTGGCTGATGGCGTTCTGGCCGGTGCCGGCATCGAGCACCAGCAGCACCTCGTGCGGCGCCTCGGCGTCGAGCTTGCCGATGACCCGGCGGACCTTCTTCAGCTCTTCCATCAGGTTGTCTTTGGTGTGCAGGCGGCCTGCGGTATCGGCGATCAGCACGTCGACGCCACGGGCCTTGGCAGCCTGTACGGCATCGAAGATCACCGAAGCGGAGTCGGCGCCAGTGTGCTGGGCGATCACCGGGATCTGGTTGCGCTCGCCCCACACCTGCAGCTGCTCGACCGCCGCGGCACGGAAGGTGTCGCCCGCGGCCAGCATCACTTTCTTGCCTTCAAGCTGCAGCTTCTTGGCCAGTTTGCCGATGGTGGTGGTCTTGCCGGCGCCGTTCACACCGACCACCAGGATCACATAGGGCTTGTTCTGCGCCTGTACCACCAGCGGCTGCTCGACCGGGCGCAGCAGCGCCGCCAGCTCTTCCTGCAGCGACTTGTACAGGGCATCGGCGTCGGCCAGCTGCTTGCGGGCAACCTTCTGGGTCAGGTTCTGGACGATGGTGGAAGTGGCTTCCACACCAACGTCGGCGGTCAGCAGACGGGTTTCGATTTCGTCGAGCAGGTCGTCATCGATGACCTTCTTGCCCAGAAACAGGCTGGCCATGCCCTCGCCGATGCTGGCGCTGGTCTTCGACAGGCCCTGCTTGAGGCGGGCGAAGAAGCCGGGCTTGGCCTGCTCGGCCGGCGCGGCGACCGGAGCTTCAGCCACCGGGGCAGCAGGCGCTGGTGCTGGGCGCTCCGGGATGGCGGGCGGCGCTTTCGGCTCCAGGTCCGCCACCAGGGCCACGGGTTCTTCGGCAACCGGCAGCACCAGGTTGCTGACCGGCGCGGCCGGCTCGACGACCGGAGCCGCCTCGACCGGGGCCGCCTGCAAAGGCACGGACGCGATCGGCTGCGATGCAGGTGCGACCAGCGGCCGGGACGCGACCGGCTCGGGCTCAGGGGCCTGCAACGGTTGGGAAGCGACCGGTTCAGGCACAGGGGCCTCGACCACCGGTGACTCAACGGGTGCGGCGACTTGCTGCGGTTCAGTCAGCTGTGGGGCCGCAGGGGCCTGAACGGGCTCAGGGGCCTGTGGCGCTTCGGCGCTAGCCCCTTCGACCGGAGCGGCTGCAGGCTGCTCGACGGCTGGGGGTTCATTCGCGGGCACACCCGTTGCCACAGGTGGCTGCGGCTTCTTGCGAAACCAGCTGAACAGGCCTTTCTTCTCACCAGCCTCGGCCGGCGCTTTTTTGTCGTCGTTGGAACCAAACATGGAAGACGGCTATCTCAGGGTAGCGATGGGCCAGCTATGGCGCATCGGGAATTCTCTCTACGCAGAACAGACTATCTTGAAGCCGGCTGGTTCATGCGCAACGTTTTGTCTTAGTGTCCTGTGGGCCAGAACGGCGACAGGCATGGTCGCCAGGCAACCGGATCAGTATCCTAGCACCTCCTGGCCCGCCGACGCTAAACCCAGCGGGCCCGCCGAACAGGTTAAACACCGTATGAATGCTCTAGCCCGCCGCGCCGCTGGCCTGTTGCTCGGCACGCTCTGCCTGCCGCTCGCGGCTTTCGCCGCCGAGGTGCAACCCACCCACGAATTCATCCTCGACAATGGTCTGAAAGTGGTCGTGCGTGAAGACCATCGCGCCCCGGTGGTGGTCTCGCAGATCTGGTACAAGGTTGGCTCCAGCTACGAAACCCCGGGCCAGACCGGCCTGTCCCACGCGCTGGAGCACATGATGTTCAAGGGCAGCGCCAAGGTCGGCCCTGGCGAGGCCTCGCGCATCCTGCGTGACATTGGCGCCGAAGAAAACGCCTTCACCAGCGACGACTACACCGCCTATTACCAGGTGCTGGCCCGCGACCGGCTGCCGGTTGCCCTGGAGCTGGAGGCCGACCGCCTGGCCAGCCTGCGTCTGCCCGCCGACGAGTTCAGCCGCGAAATCGAGGTGATCAAGGAAGAACGCCGCCTGCGCACTGACGACCAGCCCAACGCCAAGGCGTTCGAGCTGTTCCGTGCCATGGCTTACCCGGCCAGCGGCTACCACACCCCGACCATCGGCTGGATGGCCGACCTGGAGCGCATGAAGGTCGAGGAACTGCGCCACTGGTACGAATCCTGGTACACCCCCAACAACGCCACCCTGGTAGTGGTCGGCGATGTCACCGCCGACGAGGTCAAGGGCCTGGCGCAGAAGTACTTCGGCAGCATCCCGAAGCGCGCCGTACCGCCGGCCAAGCTGCCACTGGAACTGGCCGAACCGGGCCAGCGCCAGCTGACCCTGCACGTACGCACCCAGCTGCCCAGCCTGATCTACGGCTTCAACGCTCCTGGCCTGGCCACCGCCAAGGATCCGCGCACGGTGCACGCCCTGCGCCTGATCTCGGCACTGCTCGATGGCGGCTACAGCGCCCGCATGCCGGCACGCCTGGAGCGTGGCCAGGAGCTGGTGGCCGGTGCTTCGTCCAGCTACAACGCCTTCACCCGCGGCGACAGCCTGTTCCTGATCTCGGCCACGCCGAACGTGCAGAAGCAGAAAACCCTCGCCGATGTCGAGAAGGGCATCTGGCAGCTGCTGGATGAGCTCAAGACCACCCCGCCCAGCGCCGAAGAGCTGGAACGCGTACGCGCCCAGGTCATTGCCGGCCTGGTCTATGACCGCGACTCCATCAGCAGCCAGGCCACTACAATCGGCCAGCTGGAAACCGTCGGCCTGTCCTGGAAGCTGATCGACAGCGAGCTGGACGAGCTCAAGCGCGTTACCCCGCAGGACATCCAGAACGCCGCGCGCACCTACTTCACCCGCGAACGCCTGAGCGTTGCCCATGTACTGCCCGAGGAGTCCGCTCATGAGTGATCGCTGCGCACCACGCCCAACCCTGCTGGCCACGGGTATCCGCGCCCTGGCGCTGGCGGCAGTGCTGGCCGCCCCGGCCATGGCCGACAACGCCGCCAAGGCCGACAGCAATGCAGCACGCCCGGCCAACACCTTGCAGTCGCTGGCCGAGCTGGATGGCAAGGCACCCAGCCGGCGCCAGTTGAACATTCAGCACTGGAGCACCGCCGAAGGTGCACGGGTGCTGTTCGTCGAGGCACGCGAGCTGCCGATGTTCGACCTGCGCGTCACCTTTGCCGCCGGCAGCAGCCAGGACGGCGGCACCCCGGGCCTGGCGGCCCTGACCAATGCCATGCTCAACGAGGGCGTGGCAGGCAAGGACGTGACGGCCATCGCCGAAGGCTTCGAGGGCCTGGGCGCCGACTTTGGCAATGGTTCCTACCGCGACATGGCCGTGGCCTCGTTGCGCAGCCTCAGCGCCAAGGACAAGCGCGAACCTGCGCTCAAGCTGTTCACCGAGGTGGCCGGTAAGCCGACCTTCCCCGAAGACGCTCTCAAACGCATCAAGAACCAGATGCTGGCCGGCTTCGAATATGAAAAGCAGAACCCCGGCAAGATCGCCGGCAAGACGCTGTTCGGCAATGCTTTACGGCGACCACCCCTACGCCCACCCGAGCGACGGCACCGCGGAAAGCATCAACGGTATCACCCTGGCTCAGCTGCGCGCCTTCCACGCCAAGGCCTACACCGGTGGCAACGCGGTCATCGCCCTGGTCGGCGACCTCAGCCGCGCCGAAGCCGAAGCCATCGCCGCCCAGGTCTCCGCCGGCCTGCCCAAAGGCCCGGCGCTGGCCGCACCAGCCCAACCCACTGACGCCAAGGCAGGCCTGACCCACATCGACTTCCCGTCCAAGCAAACCCACCTGATGCTGGCCGAGCTTGGCATCGACCGCCAGGACCCGGACTGGCCGGCCCTGTCACTGGGCAATCAGATCCTCGGGGGAGGTGCATTCGGCACCCGGTTGATGAGCGAGGTGCGGGAAAAGCGCGGCCTGACCTACGGCGTGTACTCGGTGTTCAGCCCGATGCAGGTGCGTGGCCCGTTCATGATCAACCTGCAGACCCGTGCCGAGCTCAGCGAAGGCACGCTCAAGCTGGTGCAGGGCATACTCGGCGATTACCTCAAGAACGGCCCTACCCAGCAGGAGCTGGACGATGCCAAGCGCGAACTGGCCGGCAGCTTCCCGCTGTCCAATGCCAGCAACGCCAGTATCGTCGGCCAGTTGGGCGCGATCGGCTTCTACAATCTGCCGCTGACCTGGCTGGAGGACTTCATGCAGCAGTCCCAGGCCCTCACTGTCGAGCAGGTCAAGACGGCCATGAACAAACACCTGTCAGCCGATAAACTGGTGATCGTCACGGTTGGTCCGAAAGTGCCACAAAAACCGCTGCCAGCCCCCACTGACAAGCCCTCCGAGCAGCCGCTCGGGGTACCGGAGCACTAATGCCAAGATCCACCCCACCCACTCGCCCCCAATCGAGCCAAAGCAAAGGCCAGGGTCACCTGCGCATCATCGCCGGCGAGTGGCGCAGCCGTCGCCTGGCAGTGCCCGAAGGTGAGGGCCTGCGACCAACGCCCGATCGCGTGCGGGAAACCGTATTCAACTGGCTGGCGCCGTACATCGAGGGTGCCCGCGTGCTGGACGCCTTTACCGGCAGCGGCGCGCTGGTGCTCGAAGCCTTGTCCCGCGGGGCCGAAGACGCCGTGGCGCTGGACAGCAACCCGGCAGCCATCGCCAACCTGAAGAACAACCTCGAGATCCTGCGCTGCCCGCGCGGGCAAATCCTGCAGACCGACGCCCTGCGCTATTTGCAAGGCCCGGCCAAGCAGCAGTTCGACATGGTGTTCCTCGATCCGCCGTTCCACCAGGACCTGCTGGCCGACACCTGCAACCTCCTGGAACAGAATCAGTGGCTGCGCGAACAGGCGTGGGTCTACACCGAAAGCGAAGCGGCGCCTTCAAGCTTGCAGTTGCCGGGCAACTGGCGCCTGCACCGCGAGAAGAAGACCGGCCAGGTGCATTACGCACTTTGGCAACGGGGCTGACCCGGTAACCCAGGGTTGCCGTATTTAGTTACCACAAACCCGCCGTCCCGATGGCTGAAGCTGCTCCTTCCTTTCCTGCAGGAGCACTTCAACCATGACCGCACCCCCATCCCCGCCTGTGCCAGCAAGCTCGGTGCACGCCTTTACCCTCGCCAACGGCCTGCGGGTCTACCTGCGTGAAGACCACCGTGCGCCACTGGTCAGCGTACAGCTGTGGTACCACGTAGGTTCCAGCTACGAACCTGAAGGCCACACCGGCCTGTCCCATGCCCTGGAGCATTTGCTGTTCGAAGGCAGCAGCAAACTGGCCCCAGGCCAATATGCAACGCTCATGACCCACCTGGGCGGTGAACCGAATGCCTTCACATACGCCGATGCAACGGTCTTTCCGCTGACATTGCCTTGCAACCGCGTGGAAATTGCGCTGGAAGCGATGGCCGACGTCATGGCCAGCGCCACCCTCAGCGATGCACCCTTTGCCCGTGAACTGGCGGTGGTCATGGCCGAGCGACGCGAGGATGTCGACAACAGCCCCTTGGCACTGGCACTGGAACATCACCTGTCACTGGCCTACGGCAACAGCGGCCATGGCACACCTGTGATTGGCTACAAGACCGACCTGGGCCATATGACCCCGGCGGCGGCGCGCACCTGGTACAACACTTGGTACCACCCCAACAACGCCACGCTCGCCGTGGCCGGCGACATTACTCTGGTGCAGCTGCAAAAGCTGGTGACCCGCCATTTTGCGGCAATCCCCGCCCAGCGCCTGCCAACCCGGCAAACACCCGCCAGCCCCTCCGGGCAGGTTCGGCGCATCCAGACCCTGAACTGGCATGGCCTGAACACCGGCGTGATCGTCAGCTTCAACCTTCCCAGCCAATGCACCGCCCGGTCTGGCGCGCAAGCCTGTGCACTGCGCCTGTTGCCCGACATTCTTGCCGAAGGCCAGGCCAGCACGCTGCAGCGCCTGTTGGTGCAGAACGCTTCGCTGCTACAGGGCCTGAAAGCGACCTATGAGCCCTGGCAGCGTGGTGACAGCCTGCTGACCCTCTACGCATTCTGCAGCCCGCAGGTTACGCCGGAGTTTGCAGCCGAAAGGCTGATGCAGGAAATCGAAGCGTTCCGCCAGTCAGCCCCCTCCAGAGAAGACCTTCAACGCGCCAAGGCTCGCCTGCTGGCCAGGCAACTGTTCGAAAGGGACGATATCGGGAACCAGGCAGCGGCCATTGGCAAACAGGCCGCCTGCGGTCTGGACCCTGTTGCCCTGGACGATGAGCGGCAAGCCATCGAAGCGGTGACAGCCGAGCAGGTAGGCCTGGTTGCCCTGGAATTCCTGACTGAAGCCCGTGCGGCCATCACCTTCATGCTCCACAAGGACATGCACCAGGAGGACATGCACCAGGAGGAAAGTACCGATGAATGACAAGATCGAGAGCATGCCGCAGCCGACTGGCACCAACGGAGGTTTCAGTAGCCTGGTCTCGGCCCAAGGGGTTGACCTTGACCAGCTCGAACCCCTTCAGACGCAGGTGCAGATGTGGACCACGGAAGCAGGCACCGGCGTGAAATTCGTCGAAACACGCGGGCTACCTATCGTCGACGTTGTCTTGCGGTTCAAGGCCGGCACGACCCAGGACACCGAGCAGCCCGGCCTGGCAGCCTTGACGCTATACATGCTCGACGAGGGCAGCCGGCGCTACACGGCTGCCCGGCAAGCTGCGGGCATGGAGCGCCTGGGCGCAATCCTGGAAAAACAGATACGCCTGGAGCATGCAACGCTCAGCCTGCGCAGCGTGAGCACGAAAACGATACTCGAGCCGGCCCTGGACCTGCTTACCGACCTCGTGGCAAACCCGGCTTTCCTCGCACCTGCCCTGGAAAAGGTCAAACGCCAGCTCGTGCAGCACAACGCATCACGCGAACAGCGCCCCAGGCTCAGGGCACGCAGCGAGGCGTTTCGCCATTTGTTCCAGGACCATCCCTACGGCAACCCGCTGGGCAGCACCATTCAAGGCGTGGCCGCCGTCAGCCCTGAAGACTTGCGGGCCTTCCACCAACGCGCCTATAGCGCCAGCAACCTGGAAATCGTGCTTGTCGGGGACCTGGCCCTGAGCGAGGCGCAAGCCATCGCGCAACAGATCAGCCAGGCTCTGCCGCAAGGCTGGTCCGCCGTTGACCTGCCAGCCGTTCCGGTAGCGACCCAAGCAACCATCAACGTCGAACAACCCGGCACCAGCAGTGCAGTACTGCTGGCGCTACCCATGAACGTTGCCGCCAGTGACCCGGATTTCCCAGCCCTGGTGCTGGCCAGTGAAGTGTTGGGGTCAGGCCTCGAATCGCGCCTGATGGTGGAGCTGCGCCAACGCCGCGGCCTGACCTACGACATCTACAGTCGTCCATCACCGTTGAGTAGCGGCGGGCTGTTCACCATCGAGTGGGAGATCGCGCCACAGTACGTGCAAGGTTCGCAGGACCGGGTGGCAGCCTTGTTGCGCGACTTCATCGAGCAAGGGCCAACCCAGGCCGAGCTGCAACTGGCGCGCAAACAGCTGGCGGGGCAATTGCTGCGTGGCGTGGCGCAGAACAACAGCCTGGCAGCATTGCTCACGGAGATGACCCAGCAACGTCAGCCCGCAGACCACCTGAACACCTACATCGAGCGCATCGGCAGGCTGAGCCCGGCAGATATCCGCGCGGTGATGCAGCGCTGGCTCGACCTGGACTATAAGGTGCAGGTCAGTGTCGGGCCACGTGTCGAACAGCAACCGCTGCCAGCCACCACCCCATAGCGCAGGTACAGTGGCGCTGTTTCATGGCACTCTAGGCAGGCACAACACGAGTCGCCCAGCATGCCCAGCCCCAGCACCACCTTCCGCCCGGCCATCGGCCTGTCCAACCCCCACCTGCAAACCCTGTGGGGGCCGCTGTGGCGCAAGCTGCCCGAACTGCAGCGCGACCGCGAGCGGCTGTGGCTGGCCGATGGCGATTTCATCGACCTGGACTGGCACGGCCCGCACCAGCCGCATGCACCGTTGGTGCTGGTGCTGCACGGGCTGACCGGGTCATCCCGATCGCCCTACGTCAAAGGCTTGCAGCAAGCGCTGCAAGGCCGCGGCTGGGCCAGTGTGGCGGTGAACTGGCGCGGTTGCTCGGGCGAGCCCAACCTGCTGCCACGCAGCTACCATTCAGGCGCCAGCGAAGACCTGGCCGAAATCGTCAGCCACCTGCGCGCCCAGCGCCCATTGGCGCCGTTGTATGCGGTGGGTTATTCGCTAGGGGGCAATGTGCTGCTGAAGTACCTGGGCGAAAGCGGTATTGCCAGCCAGTTGCAGGCAGCGGTGGCGGTGTCGGTGCCGTTTCGTCTGGACCACTGCGCCGACCGTATCGGCCAAGGCTTTTCAAAGGTCTACCAGGCGCATTTCATGCGTGAGATGCTTGCTTATGTGCAGCTCAAACAGCGGCACTTCCAGGACAAGGGCCAGCATGAACGGCTGGCGACGCTGCAACGGCTGGGGCCGCTGGGCAACTTGCGTACGTTCTGGGA
The DNA here is from genome assembly GCA_029953615.1 of Pseudomonas putida. Classification (NCBI taxonomy): domain Bacteria; kingdom Pseudomonadati; phylum Pseudomonadota; class Gammaproteobacteria; order Pseudomonadales; family Pseudomonadaceae; genus Pseudomonas; species Pseudomonas putida. The sequence continues at coordinate 2,002,474 of CP124529.1, forward strand.
TTTCGACGGCAAGGTCACCGCACCGCTGAACGGCTTTCGTGATGCGCACGACTACTACCGCCGCTCATCGAGTCATTTCTTCCTCCGCCAGAACCGCACGCCGACGCTGATCATTCACTCCAGTGATGACCCTTTCGTCGCCGGCCACAGCCTGCCCACGCCCCGCGAACTAGCGCCGCAGACCCACTTCGAACTGCACAGCCGCGGCGGCCATGTGGGCTTTGTCGACGGAAGCCTGCGCAACCCTGGGTATTACCTGGAGCGGCGGATTCCGCAGTGGTTGACGGAAGGCACATAAACGATTGTTTTGCAGAACTCTGTGGGAGCGGGCGCGCCCGCGAACACCGGCGCAGCCGGTGCCAGCCACCGCGCTGCATGCTTCGCGGGCTCGCCCGCTCCCACAGAGCCTGGGCGATCTCCTGCAGGATTTGACAGGTTTATTCGCCAGTGGCTACGCCATGAGCGGGATCGTTGATCCACTCGCTCCACGACCCGGCATACAACTTGCCCAGCGGGTACCCCGCCAACGCCAGGGCAAACAGGTTATGGCAGGCCGTCACCCCTGATCCGCAATACGCCACCAACTGCTCCGGCGCACGCCCGGCCAGTTTTTCGGCAAAGCGCTGCTTGAGCTGGTCCGCCGGCAGAAAGCGCCCGTCAGCATCCAGATTGTCGGTAAAGGCTGCACACTGCGCCCCCGGAATATGCCCTGCGACTGGGTCGATCGGTTCCACTTCGCCACGGAAACGCGGCAAGGCTCGCGCATCGATCAGGGTCAGGTCAGCGCTACCCAGGCGCTTGCCCAGGTGTTCGGCATCGATCAGCAGCTTGGCGTCCGGCTCACCGCTGAAGGTGCCCTCGCGCTTCGGCGGCGGGTCCAGGCTCAGCGGCAGATGTGCCGCATGCCAGGCTTTCAGGCCACCATCGAGAATAGCCACGCCGCTGCGCTTGCCCAGCCAGGCCAGCAGCCACCAGGCGCGGGCGGCGAAGGCGCCTGGGCCGTCGTCGTACAGCACCACCTCGCTGTCAGCGTCCAGCCCCCACTCCCGCAGTCGCTCGACCAGCCGGCGCGCATCGGGCAACGGGTGGCGCCCTGTGCGGCCCTTGCTCACCGGCCCGCTAAGGTCGCGCTCGAGGTCGGCAAAATGCGCCCCGGCGATATGACCCTGGGCATAACTGCGTTGGCCATAGTCCACATCCTCGAGGGCAAAGCGGCAGTCGAGGATCACCAACTTGGGCGAGCCCAGACGCTCGGCCAACTGCTGCGGGGTGATCAATTGCGCAAGTGGCATGACAATCTCCTGATCGATGGCACTATCGATAGCACTAAGGCACTGGACTAGTGCTCCAGGGCCTGGTTGAACGGTACATGGAATTCCTGGCACAGAGCGTCCACGGCATTGCGGGCGTTATCGGTGACGAAGCCGAGCTCCAGCACCAGTACCTGGTAGACGCCACGCTTGAAGGCCTCTTCACCCAGGTGCGCGGAATGCTCTCGCGTCGTGCTGAGAAAACGCACCCAGGACGTCAGCACGATCCAGGCATTGATGGTCAGCGATTCGATCTGCGCCGGTGCCATGGCCAGGATGCCCGCCTCGACGAAACCGCGGTAGATCGCCTGGCCCTGCCGTAGGCAGCGTTCGGAAAAGCGCCGATAACGGGCGGCCAGCTCCGGGTCGCTGTCCAGCAGGTGCTCCAGGTCGCGGTGCAGAAAACGGTAGTTCCACATCGCCGCCAGCAGGGCCTTGAGGTAGAAGCGCTTGTCCTCCACGGTCGCGGCGCGGCCTTGCGGCGGGCGCAGGAAACTGTCCACCAGCTCTTCGTACTGGCTGAACAACAGGGCAATGATCGCCTGCTTGTTGGGAAAGTGGTAATACAGGTTGCCGGGCGAAATCTCCATGTGCGCGGCAATGTGGTTGGTACTGACGCTGCGTTCGCCCTGCTGGTTGAACAGCTCCAGGCTGTTCTGCACGATGCGCTCTCGGGTCTTCATGCGCGGGGCCATGCTCAGCTCCCAGTCTGCGGGCCTTCATCAAAGGGTCATCTTACGGCGTATTGGCGGTGGAATGCACCGCTCGACAACGCGGAAAAATTCGCACCATCGTACAAATTAGAGTATAGGCTCTAGGGATTCCCTGCCCGGACTCGAAGCCGCCATGAACTCGCCCAGTGCCTTGCCCCCTGTGCTATCCGACCTCGACCTTGCGGCGACGTTCGCCGCGCAGCGCCAGGCCTTTGCCGGCAACCCGCTGCCGCCGGCGGCACAGCGGCGCCAATGGCTGAAAAGCCTGCGTGCAGCCCTGCTGGCCGGCCAGGCCGAACTGATCGAGGCCATCGGCCAGGACTTTGCAGGGCGCAGCGCCGACGAGACCCTGCTGGCCGAGCTGATGCCCTCGGTGCAAGGCCTGCGCCACGCCGAAAAACACCTGCAGCGCTGGATGCGCGCCAGCCGACGTCGGGTCGGCCTGGCCTTCCAGCCGGCCAGCGCACAGGTGCGCTACCAACCGCTGGGCGTGGTCGGCATCATCGTGCCGTGGAACTACCCACTGTTCCTCGCCATCGGCCCGCTGACCTGTGCCCTGGCCGCCGGTAACCGGGTCATGCTCAAGCTCAGCGAAGCCACGCCCGCCACGGGCCAGGCGCTGAAGCAACTGCTTGAGCGCGTATTCCCCAGCGACCTGGTCAGCGTGGTGCTTGGCGAGGTCGAGGTAGGCCAGGCCTTTGCCCGCCTGCCGTTCGATCACCTGTTGTTCACCGGCGCCACCAGCGTGGGGCGCCAGGTAATGCTGGCAGCGGCGCACAACCTGACCCCGGTCACCCTGGAACTGGGCGGCAAGTCGCCAGCTATCGTTTCGGCCGACGTACCGCTGGACACCGCCGCCGAGCGCATCGCCTTCGGCAAGACCCTCAACGCCGGCCAGACCTGTGTCGCCCCCGACTACGTGCTGGTGCCGCGCGAGCGGCTGGAGGCCTTCAGCGACGCCTACCAGCGCGCCGTACGCCGGCTGTACCCACGCATCGCCGACAACCCCGACTACACCGCCATCATCAATCAGCGTCAACTGCAGCGCTTGCAGCACCTGCTGGACGACGCCCGCGCCAAAGGTGCGCAGGTGCTGGACCTGTACCCTGGTGAAACCCGCCAGGGCCGACGTTTGCCACCACACCTGCTGCTGCGGGTGAACGACGGCATGCAGGTGATGCAGGACGAAATCTTCGGCCCGCTACTGCCGCTGGTGCCCTACGACAGCCTCGAGCAGGCACTGGCCTACATCAACCAGCGCCCGCGCCCTCTGGCGCTGTACTACTTCGGCTATGACCGCGCCGCCCAGGAGCAGGTGCTGCGCCACACCCACTCCGGCGGAGTATGCCTGAACGACACCCTGCTGCACGTGGCGCAGGACGACTTGCCGTTCGGCGGCATCGGCCCTTCAGGCATGGGCCATTACCATGGCCATGACGGCTTCCTGACCTTCAGCAAGGCCAAGGCGGTGCTGGCCAAACAACGCTTCAACGCTGCCCGGCTGATCTACCCGCCTTATGGCAAAGCCCTGCAGCGCCTGGTCTTCAAGCTTTTCATCCGTTGAGGGCCGCCCCATGCACCGCCGAGACCTGCTGCGTTTCAGCCTTGGCGCCAGCGTCTTCCTGGCCGGCACCAGCCTGGTCGGCTGCAGCGCACAAACCGTCGCGACGGGCTACCAGGTATTGCGTGACGACGACCTGCCGTTGCTGCGCGCGCTGATCCCGGTGGTACTGGCCGGCACGCAGGCCGCCGAGACACTGGTGCTGCATAGCCTCGACCACAAGCTGGCGGCGCTGTCGCCAGAAATGCTCAAACTCACCCAGCAGTTGTTCGACGTGCTCAATCTGCCGCTCACCCGTGGTCCCCTGACCGGCGTCTGGGGCACCTGGGAGCAAGCCGGCGCCGCGCAGGTCACCGCCTTCCTGCAACGTTGGCGGGACAGCTCGCTTGACCTGCTGCGCATGGGCCACGCCTCGCTGCTGCAGTTGCTGCAGATGGCCTGGTACGAACGCCCCGAATCCTGGGCCGCCTGCGGTTACCCGGGGCCACCGAAAATCTGAAAACGACAAGAGCAGCGCCAATGCCTGTACCCGACCCCTTTCGCCAAGGCCTGGAACGCGGCTGGATCACCTACGACGCGTCGCGCCTGGAGCACGATCTCACGCTGGAAGCCGATGTGGCCGTAATCGGCAGTGGTGCCGGTGGCGCTACCAGCGCACAGATACTCAGCACTGCCGGCTTCAAGGTGCTGCTGATCGAAGAAGGCCCGCTGAAGACCAGCAGCGATTTCCACCTGCTGGAAAACGAAGCCTATGCCAGCCTGTACCAGGAAGGTCTGGGCCGCATGAGCAAGGACGGCGCCATCACCATCCTCCAGGGCCGTGCCGTGGGCGGCACCACGCTGGTCAACTGGACCTCAAGCTTTCGCACGCCGCCACAAACCCTGGCGCACTGGGCTGCAGCCCACAACGTGACCGGCCTGGGCGAGGCGCAATTGCGCCCCTGGTTCGAACGCATCGAACAGGAACTGGGCATCACTCCCTGGGCCCTGCCACCAAATGCCAACAACGACGTGCTGCGCCGTGGCTGCGAACAACTGGGCTACCACTGGGCAGTGATCCCGCGCAACGTGCGCGGCTGCTGGAACCTGGGTTACTGCGGCATGGGCTGCCCGGTGAATGCCAAGCAATCGATGCTGGTCACGCGTATTCCCGCCACCCTCGAACAGGGCGGCGAGTTGCTGTACCTGGCTCGGGCCGAGCGCTTCGAACACAACGGCGAGCGCATCCAGGGCCTATCATGCCAGGCCCTGGATAGCCAGGGCATACACGCCACAGGCCGGCAGGTCCGCGTTCGCGCGCGTCACTACATCCTTGCCGGTGGCGGCATCAACAGCCCGGCCCTGCTGCTGCGTTCCGACGCGCCCGACCCGCATGGACGCCTTGGCAAACGGACCTTCCTGCACCTGGTCAACTTCAGCGCAGCACGCTTCAACGACCGTATCGACCCCTACTACGGCGCCCCGCAGTCCATCTACAGTGACCACTTCCAGTGGCAAGGCGGCAGCGACGGCCCGGTGGGCTACAAGCTGGAGGTACCTCCGCTGCACCCGGCCCTGGCCAGCACGCTGCTGGGCGGGCATGGCCACGAGAATGCCCGGCGCATGGCCGAGCTGCCGCATACCCACGTGATGCTGGCGTTGCTGCGTGACGGCTTCCACCCGCAAAGCCTGGGCGGTGCCGTGGAGTTGCGCGGCGATGGCTCACCGGTGCTCGATTACCCGGTCACCGACTACCTGCGCGACGGCCTGCGCCGCGCCTACCGCAGCATGGCGCAAATCCAGTTTGCGGCCGGCGCCACCCAGGTTACCCCCGTGCACAGCGACGCCAGCGCCGCGTCCAGCCTGGAACAGGCCTTGGCCATGATCGGCACGTTGCGCCTGGAGCCGTTCCGCACGCGCCTGGGACAGCGCCCATGTGATGGGTGGCTGCGCCCTCGGCGACGACCCGCGCCAGGCGGTGTGCGACAGCCTGGGCCGTCATCACCAGCTGGAAAACCTGTCGGTTCACGACGGTTCGCTGTTCCCCACCAGCATCGGCGCCAACCCGCAACTGTCGGTATATGCCATCAGTGCCAGGCTCACCGAAGCACTGGTCGCCCGCCTGGCACGCAGCGCATGACAAGCAACAGGGCCCCTGTCTATAGTGCCATCAGCCGGCCGCATGACTTGGCCGGGGCGCCGTCGCTGCGCTACCATCCGACTCCCCAACGCACTCCAGCCAGGATGACGCGATGAACCGAGTGTTGTACCCGGGTACTTTCGACCCCATTACCAAAGGCCATGGCGACCTGGTCGAGCGCGCCTCGCGGCTGTTCGACCACGTGATCATCGCGGTGGCGGCCAGCCCCAAGAAAAACCCGCTGTTCCCGCTGGAACAACGGGTGGAGCTCGCCCGTGAGGTCACCAAGCACCTGCCCAATGTCGAAGTCATCGGCTTCTCCTCGCTGCTGGCGCATTTCGCCAAGGAACAGGGCGCCAACGTCTTCCTGCGTGGCCTGCGCGCGGTGTCCGACTTCGAGTACGAGTTCCAGCTGGCGAACATGAACCGGCAACTGGCCCCCGACGTCGAAAGCCTGTTCCTTACGCCTTCGGAGCGCTACTCGTTCATTTCCTCGACCCTGGTCCGGGAAATTGCCGCACTGGGCGGTGATATCAGCAAGTTCGTCCACCCGGTGGTGGCCGAGGCGCTGACCGAACGCTTCAAGAAGTGATCTTTGGCAGCTGATCATCGCGCCCGCGTGCACTGCGGGCGCGAATGCGGCACAATTGTGCCCACTGCGTTGAACATGCCCGGGCGCTGAGCCCCGGCCGGAGTCCCCATGTCCCTGATCATCACCGACGATTGCATCAACTGCGACGTCTGCGAACCCGAGTGCCCGAACGAGGCCATCTCCCAAGGCGAAGAGATCTACGTGATCGACCCTAACCTGTGCACCCAGTGCGTGGGCCATTACGACGAGCCGCAATGCCAGCAGGTTTGCCCGGTCGACTGCATCCCGCTGGATGAAGCGCACCCGGAAACCGAAGAAGAGCTGATGGCCAAGTACCGCCGAATCACCGGCAAAGCCTGAACCCACAGGCCTGCGCGGTCCCTGTAGGAGCGGCCTTGTGTCGCGATGGGCCGCGCAGCGGCCCTGGCGATTTCTGCGGCGAAGCTGAAATTTTGGGGGCGCTTCGCACCCCTTCGCGACACAAGGCCGCTCCTACAGGGGACAGCAATCGCCTGTAAGCCTCAGCGCTGACAGCGCGGGCAATACACACTCGCCCGTTGCCCCAGCTTCACCTCGCGCAACTCCGTGCCACATACCTTGCACGGCTGCCCGCCCCGCCCGTACACGAACAATTCCTGCTGGAAGTACCCCGGCTGCCCGTCGCCGCCGATGAAGTCGCGTAGCGTGGTGCCACCCTGCTCGATCGCCGCCGCCAGCACACGCTTGATCTCGATCGCCAGCTTCAGGTAGCGCGCCCGGGAAATCCCGCCCGCTGCCCGACGAGGATCGATGCCGGCGGCAAACAGCGCCTCGGTGGCGTAGATGTTGCCCACCCCCACCACGACCGCGTTGTCCATGATGAACGGCTTGACCGCCATCGACCGCCCACGGGACAGCTGGAACAGCCGCTCACCGTCGAACAGGTCGGTCAGTGGCTCCGGCCCCAGGCGCAACAGCAGTTCATGGTTGTGCGGGTCCAGGCTCCACAGCATCGCGCCAAAGCGGCGCGGGTCGGTGTAGCGCAGCATCAACCCCGACTCCAGCTCGATATCCACGTGCTCATGCCTGGCCGCCGGCAAACCCAGCTCGACCAGGCGCAGGTTGCCCGACATGCCCAGGTGACTGATCAGGGTACCGACCTCGGCGTTGATCAACAGGTACTTGGCACGCCGCTCGACATTGACGATGCGCTGCCCTGACAGGCGCACATCCAGGTCTTCCGGAACCGGCCAGCGCAGGCGCCGGTCACGCACCACCACCCGGCTGACACGCTGGCCTTCCAGATGAGGCGCAATACCGCGCCGGGTGGTTTCTACTTCTGGCAATTCCGGCATGTATCAGTGCCCGCCCAACTCGCGAATGTTCTGCTTGAGGTTTTCGAAATCGTATTCCGACAAACCAATGTAATCGAGCACCAGCGGGCCGACCACATTCCATTCGTGGTCCACGGCCTGGTTGCCCAGTACCCGGTAGGAGGCGCAGATGTGCTCGGCCATTTTCAGTACCGCCAGCAGGTTTTTCAGCTGGGTATTGCGCGAGCTCTCGTCGCGGAACACCGCCAGGGCATTGTGGTGGTTGGCGATGGCCGCGCTCAGGTGCTCCGGCAAGCGCCAGGACTTGGCGGTGAAATAGCCGACTACCGAATGGTTGGTGTTGAACGCGTGGTTTTCGGTGTCGACCACGCGGGTCTCCTCGTCGGCCTTGGCATAGGCCTCCTCCAGCACCTCCATGTAATCGGGGAAGCGCTTGAGCATCAGCGGCACGCCACAGTCATGGAACAGGCCCAGGGTATAAGCTTCGTCCGCCGGCTGGATGCCGGTGCGCTTGGCCAGGGTCAGGCAGGTCATCGCCACGTCCTGGGCAGTGTCCCAGAAGCGGTTGAGGGTAACGATGGTTTCGTCGGTCATCTCGCCCTTGATCGACTGGGCGTTGATCAGGTTGATGATCGAACGGCTGCCCAGCAGGTTCACCGCGCGCTGGATCGAGCCGATCTTGTTGGAAAGGCCGAAATGCGGGGAGTTGACCAGCTTGAGCAAGGCGCCCGAGAGGCCCGGGTCCTGCGAAATCAGCTTGGCGATGGTTTCCAGGTCCGGGTCTGGCATGTACTGCTCGAACTGCAGATCGACCATGATCTGCGGTTGCGGCGGAATGGTGATGCCTTGCAAGGCTTGCTGGATCTGTTCGGCGCTGAGTTCTTGGGACATACGTACACACTCGTTTGGGACCGGCGATTCTAACCCTCCAGGTGCTCGCCGTCACAGGCCTGCACCGCTAAAGGCGAAAGCACAGCAGACACGTTATAATCCCGCTCTTTTTCCCGGAGCGACGTCATGTCCCTGCCAAGCCTTCGCCTCAAAGCCAATGCCGACCGCCGCCTGCGCGCCGGCCACCTGTGGGTCTACAGCAACGAAGTCGACGTCACCGCGACCCCGCTGCAAGGCTTCCAGGCCGGCCAGCAGGCCGTTCTCGAGGCGGCCAACGGCAAGCCACTGGGTATCGTTGCACTGAGCCCGAACAACCTGATCTGCGCCCGCCTGCTGTCGCGCGACGCCAAGCTGCCGCTGGACAAGTCGCTGCTGGTGCACCGCCTGAACGTTGCCCTGTCGCTGCGTCAGCGCCTGTTCGACCAACCGTGCTACCGCCTGGTCTATGGCGACTCCGACCTGCTGCCAGGTCTGGTGGTCGATCGTTTCTTCGACATCCTCGTGGTGCAATTGGCCTCGGCCACCATGGAAGCGCACAAGGACGACGTGATTGCAGCCCTGGTACAGGTGCTCAAGCCAAGCGGCATTCTGTTCAAGAACGACTCCTCTGCACGTGATGCCGAAGGCCTGCAGCGCTATGTCGAGACCGTGTACGGCGAAGTGCCGGACTGGGTGCCGCTGGAAGAGAACGGCGTCAGGTTCGAAGCCCCGGTACGCGAAGGCCAGAAGACCGGCTGGTTCTACGACCACCGCATGAACCGTGCACGCCTGGCACCGTACGTGAAAGGCAAGCGCGTGCTCGACCTGTTCAGCTATATCGGTGGCTGGGGTGTGCAGGCCGGTGCCTTCGGCGCCAGCGAAGTGTTCTGCGTCGACGCCTCGGGCTTTGCCCTGGACGGCGTGGAACGTAATGCGGCCCTGAACGGCATCAGCGAGAAGCTGACCTGCATCGAAGGCGATGTGTTCGAGGCCCTGCGCGAACTCAAAGCCGCCGAAGAGCGCTTCGACGTGATCATTGCCGACCCACCCGCCTTCATCAAGCGCAAGAAAGACCTGAAAAACGGCGAAGCGGCCTACCGCCGCCTGAACGAGCAGGCCATGCGCATGCTGACCAAGGACGGCATCCTGGTCAGTGCCTCGTGCTCCATGCACCTGCCCGAGGACGACCTGCACAACATCCTGCTCACCAGCGCCCGCCATCTGGACCGCAACCTGCAGTTGCTCGAACGCGGCGGCCAAGGCCCGGACCACCCGGTGCACCCGGCCATCGCCGAAACCCGCTACATCAAGAGCATCACCTGCCGGTTGCTGCCAAACAGCTGACCGATATCCAGACGGCTTGCACCGGCCCCATCGCCGGCAAGCCAGCTCCCGCAGGATCACCACAGCCCTCGAGACCTGTGCAGTACCTGTGGAGCTGGCTTGCCGGCGATGAGGCCGGTGAAACCGGCACGAGACAGCGTCAGATCCCCAACACCTGCGTCGCAATACCAAAATACACGAGCACCCCAGCCGCATCGGCTATCGATGTGATCAGCGGCCCGCTTGCCGTGGCCGGGTCAAGCTTGAAGCGGCTAAGCAGGAACGGCAGGCTCATGCCGATCAGGCTGCCCACCAGCACGATCACCACCATGCTGCTGGCTACGATCACGGCTATCTGCGGCCCGCCCCGCAGCACACCCAAAGATGCCACTGCAACGGCCATGGTTGCGCCCAACGCCAGCGCCACGCCACATTCACGCCCCAGCATGCGCCACCAATCGCGCATGACCACCTCGCCTGTGGCCAACCCTCGAACCATCAGCGTTGCCGACTGGGCACCGGCGTTACCGCCGCTGTCCACCAGCAACGGCAGAAAAAACACCAGGGCAATGTGTGCGGCGATGGTTTCTTCGAAGGCTGCAATACCCGCTCCGGAAAACAGGTTGCCAAACACCAGTAACACCAGCCACAGCACGCGTTTGCGGTAAAGCAGCCCCAGGGTTGCATCGCGCAGGTTGCCAACGTGACTGGTGATCGAAGCGCCTCTGTGGAAGTCCTCGGTGGCCTCGCGCCGTTGCGCCTCGAGGGCCGCATGGGCGTCTGGCTGAAGGACGCTTTTATCAGTTTGATGTTGCATGAAGTTCTCCAGGCGCCGGACCGGGCGCCCACAGACCTCAGCCTCGCGGACTCAAGCCTTCGGCAGCCCTGGCGGCGGCGCGCTCAGTGCCAGATAGCAGGTTCGTGTGGAACCGGTAACTGGGAAGGTCCATTGAGGGATATCTCGTGAAACCGCACATGCGGCGGCGGGATAATAGAGGCTCTCTATGTGCCGGTCAGCCCCTTCACTGGCGATTCAGAAGCGTCCTACAATCAACCGGTCATAAAGCCAAAACCACCGCCCAGACACATCGCCATTCCCTCGCCGCGCCAGCGGTGTAGAATCGGCCTATTCATCGCCAGTCATCCCCGGCGGGTTTATGAGCTCTGCCCAAGCACGCGGCGATCCCGTCGCGGTCTTCGGCCCCATCCGTGCCAGTGGCAACCGGCCTGCGGTACAAAGGACAAGAAAGCTCACTCCCCTTTTTGTGACCTGATTAAGCCGCCAGGAGTGTTTCATGCCTGATTATCGTTCCAAGACTTCCACCCAAGGCCGCAACATGGCCGGTGCCCGTGCCCTGTGGCGTGCCACCGGGATGAAGGACGAGGACTTCAAGAAACCGATCATCGCCATCGCCAACTCGTTCACCCAGTTCGTCCCGGGCCACGTGCACCTGAAGGACCTGGGCCAGCTGGTCGCCCGCGAAATCGAACGCGCCGGTGGCGTGGCCAAGGAATTCAACACCATCGCGGTCGATGACGGCATCGCCATGGGCCACGACGGCATGCTGTACTCGCTGCCAAGCCGCGAGATCATCGCCGACGCCGTGGAGTACATGGTCAACGCCCACTGCGCCGACGCCATCGTGTGCATCTCCAACTGCGACAAGATCACCCCTGGCATGCTGATGGCCGCCCTGCGCCTGAACATCCCGGTAATCTTCGTGTCCGGCGGCCCGATGGAAGCCGGCAAGACCAAGCTGGCCAGCCACGGCCTGGACCTGGTCGACGCCATGGTCATTGCCGCCGACTCCTCGGCGTCCGACGAAAAAGTCGCCGAATACGAGCGCAGCGCCTGCCCGACCTGCGGTTCGTGCTCCGGCATGTTCACCGCCAACTCGATGAACTGCCTGACCGAAGCACTGGGCCTGGCCCTGCCGGGCAACGGTTCGACCCTGGCCACCCACGCCGACCGCGAGCAGTTGTTCCTTACCGCTGGCCGCACCATCGTCGAGCTGTGCAAGCGCTACTACGGCGAAAACGACGAGTCGGTATTGCCGCGCAACATCGCCAATTTCAAGGCGTTCGAGAACGCCATGATGCTCGACATCGCCATGGGCGGCTCGACCAACACCATCCTGCACCTGCTGGCCGCCGCCCAGGAAGCCGAGGTGGCATTCGACCTGCGCGACATCGACCGCCTGTCGCGCAAGGTGCCGCAGCTGTGCAAGGTTGCGCCGAACATCCAGAAGTATCATATGGAAGACGTGCACCGTGCCGGCGGCATCTTCAGCATCCTCGGTTCGCTGGCCCGTGGCGGCCTGCTGCACACCGACCTGCCGACCGTACACAGCCGCAGCATGGAAGAAGCCATCGCCAAGTGGGACATCACCCAGACCGATGACGAAGCCGTACATACCTTCTTCAAGGCCGGCCCTGCCGGCATCCCGACCCAGACCGCGTTCAGCCAGTCGACCCGCTGGCCGAGCCTGGACCTGGACCGCGCCGAAGGCTGCATCCGCAGTGTCGAGCACGCCTACTCGCAAGAAGGCGGCCTGGCCGTGCTGTACGGCAACATCGCACTGGATGGCTGCGTGGTGAAAACCGCCGGTGTCGACGAGTCGATCCTGGTGTTCGAAGGCACCGCGAAGATCTTCGAGAGCCAGGACAGCGCCGTACGCGGCATCCTCGCCGACGAAGTGAAGGCCGGCGACATCGTGATCATCCGCTACGAAGGCCCGAAAGGTGGCCCGGGCATGCAGGAAATGCTCTACCCGACCTCGTACCTGAAGTCCAAGGGCCTGGGCAAGGCCTGCGCCCTGCTCACCGACGGTCGCTTCTCGGGCGGTACCTCGGGCCTGTCCATCGGCCACGCCTCGCCGGAAGCCGCTGCTGGCGGCGCCATCGGCCTGGTGCGCGACGGCGACAAGGTGCTGATCGACATTCCGAATCGTTCGATCAACCTGCAGGTCAGCGACGCAGAGCTGGCCGAGCGCCGTGTCGAGCAGGACAAGAAGGGCTGGAAGCCAGCTGAAGTACGCCCACGCAAGGTGACCACCGCGCTGAAGGCCTACGCCCTGCTGGCGACCAGTGCCGACAAGGGTGCTGTGCGTAACAAGGCGATGCTGGAAGGGCTGTGAGGCTCTTCTAGTGTGAAAGAAGAACCGGCGCCTTGAGCGCCGGTTTTTTTATGGGCCTGTATCGGCCTCTTCGCGGGCGCGCCCGCTCCCACAGGTACGGCGCGAATCCCTGTGGGAGCGGGCGTGCCCGCGAAGAGGCCAGCACAGGCGCCACAAGGCTTACTGGATTTGCTCCGGCGTCACGATCACCCAGTTCTTGTCCGCCGTCACCGGCAGCCCTTCCTTGGCCTGCGCCGCCGCATTCTTCGCAATCATCCCGTTCAGCTGGTCCATGTATTTGGCCTTGCGGTTTATCCACAGGTGGATGCCGCCTTTGCCCACATCCACGCCATGGAACTGCATGTAGCCATCGCTGGTCGGCGTATCGCCCCCTACCAATACCGGCTTCTTCCACTCATCGATATAGGTCAGGATCGCCGCCTGCTTACCCGCCATCCACGTGGCCGGGGTCCAAAGGTAAGGGGTCAGCTCCAGCCCCAGGTTGGCCTTGGCATCATAGTGCCCGGCACTGATCTGCTTGCGCGCTGTAGTCAGCTGGCCGCTGGCGCGGTCCTTCAGCAACAGGCTCACGCCAATCACGTTCTGCGGCTTCACGTTGTAACCGTACTTGGGGTCCGAGGCGACCATGCGCACCAGCTCCTCGGATGCGGCAGAAATCACGTAGACCTCGATGCCGTTCTCCATCAGCTTGTTGTACAGCTCCGCCTGCCCCTTGAAGACCTTCGGCGGCTGCACCTCGATGGCCTTGACCTGGTCACCTTCGTAGTAAGTGCTGGGGATCGGCTTGCCCGAAGCCATCATCTCATCCACCTGCACCTTCAGCTCTTGCAGCGTGAAGCCCGAAAATACCTGGGCTACCCATGGGTAGCAGACCATGTCGTCGACTTCACACAGCCGGTAGTAGTAGCTGAACAGGCTTTCCTTGTGCTCGGCGGTATCCTTGAACGGCATCAGCTTCAGCGACGGGTCGAGCTTGTCGCGGCTCAGCAGGCCCTTGTTTTCCATGAACGGCAGCAAGGCCTCTTCAAGGTCGTAACGGTAGCTGGTGTTGTCCATGTCGAACACTGCGTAGTTGCCCTTGTTGGCATTGGCGGCAATCAGGGTGTCGAGTTGCTTGGCGGCCTCGGCCGGCCAGTGCTTGAGCTCGGTGGCGAAGGTTTCGATACTGAACAGCAGGGACAGGGCGACAGCGACAGCTTTCGGAGCAGATTTCATGTACGAATCTCCTGAAATGACCGGGAAACGCTAGTGCAACGAGCGTTGCCGACGGCCTTTCATAACGACCCTCATGCAGCCGTAAACGTCGCGTTCATTGCAATCCGCGACATGTCGTTATTCCATAAGCGACTATGCACATTCCATTTGGGTATAAATTCGTTTGTTTTCAGCCTGTTAGCATTTCCGTTCGCAATCGCTCACAGAGGCGATGCCTCTTCTGCTTTTTTCTGCTGGAGCTTCAATGAACCTGCCGCTGTCCCTTAACCTGCTGGCGTTCCTGGCCCTGTTGCTGGGCCTGGCACAAACCCGCCGCACCGACTGGAGCCTGGCCAAGAAGGTGTTGCTGGGCCTGGTGCTGGGCGTTGTCTTCGGCCTGGTCCTGCACACGATCTATGGCGCTGGCCACCCCGTGCTCAAGGCCACCATCGCCTGGCTCGACCTGGTCGGCAACGGTTACGTCGGCCTGTTGCAGATGATCGTCATGCCGCTGATCTTCGCCTCGATCCTCAGTGCGGTGGCACGCCTGCACAATGCCTCGTCGCTCGGCCGCATCAGCGTGCTGAGCATCGGCACCCTGCTGCTGACCACCGCAATTGCCGCGTTGATCGGCATCGTCCTGACCAACCTGTTCGGCCTCAGCGCCGAAGGCCTGGTGGCTGGCGCCCAGGAAAGCGCACGCATGCAGGTTATCCACAGCGACTACGCCGGCAAGGTCGCCGACCTCAACATCCCGCAGCTGCTGCTGTCGTTCATCCCCAGCAACCCGGTGGGTGACCTGGCACGGGCCAAGCCGACCTCGATCATCAGCGTGGTGATCTTTGCCGTGTTCCTTGGCCTGGCCGCGCTGCAACTGATCAAGGACGATGCCGAGAAAGGCGAGCGCGCGCTGTCGGCCATCGACACCCTGCAGGCCTGGGTGATGCGCCTGGTGCGGGTGGTGATGAAGCTGACCCCGTATGGCGTGCTGGCGCTGATGACCAAGGTAGTGGCCAGCTCGAACATGGAAGATATCCTCAAGCTGGGCAGCTTCGTGGTGGTGTCGTACCTGGGCCTGGCGCTGATGTTCGTGGTGCACGGCGTGATCCTTGCCGCTACCGGCGTGAGCCCGTTGCGTTTCTTCCGCAAGGTGTGGCCGGTGCTGACCTTCGCCTTCACCAGCCGCTCCAGCGCCGCCAGCATTCCGCTGAACATCGAAGCGCAAACCCGCCGCCTGGGTGTGCCACAGTCGATTGCCAGCTTCAGCGCATCGTTCGGTACCACCATTGGCCAGAACGGCTGCGCCGGCCTCTATCCTGCCATGTTGGCGGTGATGGTGGCGCCGGCGGTGGGCATCGATACCTTCGATCCGCTGTGGATCGCCACCCTGGTGGCCATCGTCACCCTGAGTTCGGCCGGGGTTGCCGGCGTAGGTGGCGGTGCGACTTTCGCCGCGCTGATCGTGTTGCCGGCCATGGGCTTGCCGGTGGAACTGGTGGCGTTGCTGATTTCGGTGGAGCCGCTGATCGACATGGGCCGTACGGCGTTGAACGTGAACGGCTCGATGACGGCGGGGGTGGTGACCAGCCAGCTGCTGAAAGAGACCGACAAACAAGTGCTGGCTGGCGATGAACATGCCGAGCTGAGCCATACCTGATCAGAAAGGGGGGCGCTATGCGGCCCCCCAATATCCAGTAACGCAATGGCATGGGAAGCAAGCAATAGCTGGCTATTGGCGTTGCTATACTGCTAGCCGGGCTAGCGAATACGCCGATGGAAAGGAACCACCATGCAGCAGTACGACATGACCCAGGCAGAAGCCGAAAAGATCCGAGTCGAGGTTGCCAAGATCCGCGTCGAAGTGGATAAGTTGATGGCCGAGACACGCAAGCTGAATGCTGAAGCCGGCAAAATGACTCGCGAAACCTTCTGGTACCCGGTGGCCATCGCCGTCGGTTTCGTCACCACGGTGGCTACTGTCACCGCATTGATCATCAAGCTGCTCACCTGAGCGCCGGACCGGTCGGAAAGGGCTGCAAGGCAGCCCCGGCAATCTCAAGCCCTGTCCCAGACCTCGAAGTGATACCCAGGCTTGCCTTCCTCAACCTGCGCCTCGCTCGACACCAGCTTCCACTGCCCCCGATCGAACTCCGGGAACCAGGCATCCCCCTCTGGCGACAACTCGACCCGCGTCAGGTACATGCGGCTGACCAACCCCTTCTCCAGCGCCTGTCCATACAGCTGTGCCCCGCCAATCAGCATCAGCTCGTCGGCGCCCTGCTCACGCGCCCACTGCTCGGCACGCACCAGCGCCTCTTCCAGCGAGCCAAACACCTCGGCCCCCGCCAGTTCCAGCCCTGCCTGCCGGCTGACCACGATATTCAACCGCCCAGGCAGCGGCCTGCCCAGCGAGTCCCAGGTCTTGCGCCCCATGATGATCGGCTTGCCCAGGGTAGTGGCCTTGAAGTACTTGAAGTCCCCCGGCAGATGCCAGGGCATGGAATTGTCGATGCCGATCACGCGGTTCTCGGCGTGAGCCGCGATCAGGCTGAGGGGGAGTGATGTATTCATGCCAGCGAGGATAGCATCGGGCGTGTGGGTTATGCTTCTGCCCTGACCTGTGCAATGGAAGACCTTGTGACCGCACCGACTTCACTGGACAAGCGCTGGCTCACCGAAGCGGTACGCCTGCGCGAGGAACATGCCGGCCCCCTGGAGGATCAGGAAGCCAACCGCCGCGCCCGCAAGGCAGGCGGTGACCTGGCGGCCCGCATCGAAACCCGTGCCCTGTTCCTGGCCGAACGCGACGGTATCAGCACCGCCCTGCGCCACTGGAAGCAGGGCGCACGCCTGGCGCTGCTGGCCTTGCTGCTGCTGGCCGTGCTCAGCGGTGCCGGGATGGCACTGGCCGCCCTGGGCGACGGACAACGCCCGGTGAATGTGTTTTGGGCCCTGGGCAGCCTGCTCGGGCTGAACCTGCTGATGCTGCTGGGCTGGGCCATCGGCTTTGCCCTGAGCGGCGAGCATGGCGCGGGGCTGGGCCGCCTGTGGTTGTGGCTGAGCGAACGCTTCGCCCGTGATGCCAAGGCCGCGCACCTGGCGCCGGCGCTGCTGGTGCTGCTGCAACGCCAGCGCCTCAACCGCTGGTTGCTCGGCCTGCTGGTGCATGGCCTGTGGCTGCTGGCGATGATCACCGCGCTGGGCATGCTACTGGCCTTGTTGGCGACCCGGCGCTATGGCTTTGTCTGGGAAACCACCCTGCTCGCCGCCGACCCGTTCATCCACCTGACCCGGGCCTTGGGCGCGCTGCCCTCGTTACTGGGCTTCACGGTACCCGACGAGGCCATGATCCGCGCCAGCGGCGTCAGCCAGCCGGCCCTGGACTTGGCACGCCAGGCCTGGGCCAGCTGGCTGCTTGGCGTGGTGCTGGTGTACGGCCTGCTGCCGCGCCTGCTGTTGGCCGGGCTGTGCCTGTGGCGCTGGCGCCAGGGCCACCAACGCCTGGTGCTGGACCTCAGCCTGCCCGGCTATGCGCAACTGCGCGAAGCGCTGATGCCGCGCAGCGAACGCATCGGCGTGCAGGATGCCGCGCCCGAAGCCTTGCCACAGTTTGCCGCTGGCCAGCTGGAAAGCGGCAGCAGCGGTGCCCTGCTGGTCGGCCTGGAGCTGGACGACCAGCATCCCTGGCCACCCGCCCTGCCGAAAAGCGTGACCAGTGCCGGCGTGCTCGACAGCCGCGAATCGCGCAACCGCCTGCTCGAACAGCTCAGCCGGTTCCCCCCCGCACGCCTGGCCATCGCCTGCGACCCGCGCCGCTCGCCCGACCGCGGCAGCCTGGCGCTGCTCGCCGAACTGGCACGCAACGCCGGTGCGACCCGCATCTGGCTGCTGCAGGCCGCACCAGGCGAGGCCCTGGACGCCCAACGCCTGGGCGACTGGCACGAAGCCCTCGACCGCCTTGGCCTGGTGCATGCCGAGACCTCGCCGCTGACCTGGCTGGAGCATGGTCATGACTGAGCCACTGAAACTGGCCGTGGTCGGCCACACCAACGTCGGCAAGACTTCGCTGCTGCGCACCTTGACCCGCGACGTAGGCTTTGGCGAAGTTTCCCACCGCCCCAGCACCACCCGTCATGTGGAAGGTGCGCGGCTGTCGGTGGACGGTGAACCCTTGCTCGAGCTGTACGACACTCCGGGCCTGGAAGACGCCATCGCCCTGCTCGACTACCTCGAACGCCTGGAACGCCCGGGCGAGCGCCTTGACGGCCCGGCCCGCCTCGAGCGCTTTCTGCAAGGCAGCGAGGCACGCCAGCGTTTCGAGCAGGAGGCCAAAGTGCTGCGCCAGTTGCTGGCCAGCAATGCCGGCTTGTATGTGATCGACGCCCGCGAACCGGTGCTGGCCAAATACCGCGACGAACTGGAAGTGCTGGCCAGCTGCGGCAAGCCGCTGCTGCCGGTGCTCAATTTCGTCGCCAGCCATCAGCACCGCGAACCGCAATGGCGTGAAGCCCTTGCCAGGCTTGGGCTTCACGCGTTGGTGCGGTTCGACAGCGTGGCCCCACCAGAGGATGGCGAGCGCCGTTTGTACGAAAGCCTGGCCCTGCTGTTGGAAGACGCCCGCCCGGCCCTGCAGCGGTTGATCGATGACCAGCAGGCACAGCGCCTGGCACGCCGGCACAGCGGCAAACGCCTGATTGCCGAGCTGCTGCTGGACTGCGCCGCATGCCGGCGCAGCGTCGAGGCCGACCCGGCTGCCGAAGCCCGGGCCATCGAGGCCTTGCGCCAGGAGGTGCGCCAGCGCGAACAGCGCTGCGTCGAGGCACTGCTCAAGCTGTATGCCTTCCGCCGCGAGGACGCCCATGCCAGCGACCTGCCGCTGCTGGATGGCCGTTGGGGCGATGACCTGTTCAATCCCGAAACCTTGAAGCTGCTGGGCGTGCGCTTGGGCAGTGGTGTGGCCGCCGGTGCCGCGGCGGGTGCCGGGGTGGACCTGCTGGTCGGTGGCCTGACACTGGGGGCTGCCGCCCTGGCCGGGGCGATTGCCGGTGGCGCGCTGCAGACGGCGCGCAACTATGGTTCACGCTTGATGGGCAAGCTCAAGGGCAAGCGCGAGCTGACGGTGGACGATACGGTGTTGCGCTTGTTGGCCTTGCGTCAGCAGCAGTTGATGGTGGCGCTGGAAAACCGCGGGCATGCGGCGCAGGACAGCATTCGGCTGGGGGAACTGGATGAGAAGGCCTGGCGGGAGGGCAAGTTGCCGGAGGCGCTGGTGAAGGCGAGGGCGCATCCGCAGTGGTCCACGTTGAACCCTGGGGCGAAGCTTAACCAGGCTGAGCGGCAGGAGCAGCTGGAGGCGCTGGTTTCACAGTTTTGAGTGGGCAGGCCTGGCCTCTTCGCGGGCTTGCCCGCTCCCACAGGTATCTCACATTCCTTGAGATATGCACTATTCCTGTGGGAGCGGGTTTACCCGCGAAGAGGCCGGCACAGGCCGCCCATCTCTCAAAGCAGTGCCAAAGCCCTCTGCTTCAACCCACCCAGATCAACCACCGGCACCCCAATCTCCTTGGCCATTTCATCCCACTCCCTCATCCGCAAGCTCACCTCGAACAGCGGATCCCGCTCGAACACATCCGCCTCGTCCTTGCTCATCACGCCCCCCTGATACTCCAAGGTCCGCCGGCTCGCTTCACTCAACCGCTGGTAATACCCAGGCTGGCGCAAAGTCAGGTAGCGCTTGGCCTCCACGTGATACTGCACCAGCCGCGCCATGCGTTCGCCGAAGCCACAGCGGCGTAAGTACTCGGCGCCGATGCGCTCATGGCTGACCACGCCATAGCCGCCCATGCTGGCGTCACCGCCGCACAGATGGCCGATGTCGTGGAAGAACGCCGCCAGCACCACTTCGTCGTCGAAGCCTTCAGCCATGGCCAGTTGCGCGGCCTGGGACATGTGTTCAAGCTGGGTGATGGCTTCGCCGATGTAGTCATCACTGCCGTGGCGTTCGTACAGCGCGAAGGTGCTGTCAATGATCTGGGCTGGGGTGGGCATCATCGTCTTCTCCTGGCTTGTTTTGGTGGTGGCTTCTTCGCAGCACAAGGCTGCTCCTACAGGTTGTCGCCGCCCCGTAGGAGCAGCCTTGTGCTGCGAAGAGGCCGGTGCAGGTTACTGCTGGACCAACTTCTCCGACTTGCCGTCATAGCGCTTGCGCCATTCGGCCAGGATCTGGTCACGGTTCTTCGAGGCCCAGGCAAAGTCGTTCTTGATCAGGCGCTGTTCATAATCCGCCGGCAGTTCGGTCTGTGGCTTGGCAATGCCCGGCGCGGCCAGCACGGCGAAGTTCTCCTTGTACAGCTCCATGGCCGCCGGGCTTGCCGAGAAATCAGCCAGGCGCCTGGCCGCATCCGCATTGGGCGAACCCTTGATCACCGCCGTCGCCTCGATCTCCCAGCCCAGGCCTTCCTTCGGCAGCACGATGTCCAGCGGCGCGCCCTGGCGCTTGAGCTGCACGGCCGGGTACTCGAACGAAATACCGATCGGGAATTCACCCGCCGCGGCAAGCTTGCACGGCTTGGAACCGGAGTGAACGTACTGGCCGATATTCTGGTGCAGCGCATCCATGTACGCCCAACCCTGCGGCTCGCCAAACGTCTGCAACCAGGCACTGACATCCAGGAAGCCGGTGCCGGAGGAGGCCGGGTTCGGCATGACAATCTTGCCCTTGTACTCAGGCTTGGTCAGGTCTTGCCAGCTCACCGGCTTGCTCAGGCCCTGCTTCTCGGCCTCGATGGTATTGAAGCAGAGGGTCGCGGCCCACACGTCCATACCGACCCAGGCTGGCGGGTTGGCAGCGTCGCGGTAGTTGGCGGCAATCTTGCCCAGGTCCTTCGGTGCGTAGGCTTCGAGCATGCCGTTCTGGTCGAGGATGGCCAGGCTGGAAGCGGCCAGGCCCCACACCGCGTCGGCTTGCGGGCGGTCTTTCTCGGCCAGCAGCTTGGCGGTGATGATGCCGGTGGAGTCACGGACCCACTTGATCTCGATGTCCGGGTTGGCCTTCTCGAAGGCCTGCTTGTAGCTCTTCAGCTGCTCGGCTTCCAGGGCGGTGTAAACCGTCAGCTGGGTCCCGGCGGCCGAAGCCTGCAGGCTGAACACGGCGGAAACGGCAGCGGCAAGTGCAAGGTGCTTGTACATGGGGAGGTTCCTTACAGGTCAGACGGTCGCGGCGCGTTGGCGCCAGGCTTGGGAGCGGCGCAACAGGCCGCGTGAGGCTGCGGCCAGCAGCAGTGAAGCGCCGGCACTGGTCAGCAGAATCAACGTGGACATCGCGGCGGCACCACCGACGTTGCCGGCATCGTCCATGTTCAAGCACGGCGACGGCAGCCAGGATGGTGTCGGGGCTGTACAGGAATATCGCCGCCGACACGGTGGTCATCGCCGAGACGAACAGGTAGCGAATGATGTCGAGCAGCGCCGGCAGGCAGATCGGCACGGTCACCCGCAGAAAGTGCCTGTACAAAGGCGCCTTCAGCGACAGCGCTGCGGCCTCGAATTCGCCGTCAAGCTGGCGCAGGGCGGTGCTCGCGGTCATCTGAGCGGTGGTCAGGTAGTGGGCGATGGTGCACACCACCAGTAGCCCCATGCCGCCGTAGAACACATGCAGCGGGTTGCCGTTCAGGTTGAAGAAGAATACGTAGCCCAGGCCCAGCACCAGGCCTGGCACGGCCATGGGAATGAAGCTGAGCAGGCGCAGCGCCTGGTTGAGCAGGCGTTGGCCCTGGGTCTTCTCCATCAGGTAGGCGCCGGTGAAGATCACCATGCTGCCGATCAGCGCGGTGCCGATGGCCATGGTCACGCTGTTGCGGTAGGCCAGCCAGCCGCCACCAGCGGTGTCTTCGAACATGTAGTGACGCAGCGACAACGACAGGTTGTACGGCCAGAACGTGACCAGCGACGAGTACACCGCCATGCCGATCACCAGCAGCAACACAGCGCACACCAGCAACACGATCATCAGGAAGCAGGCATCACGGCCCCGCGACGGCTTGGGCTCGAACACCTGGGCACGGCCGCTCATGGCCTCGCCCTGTCGCCGGCGCAGCCAGGCATCGACGGTAAAGCTGAGCAGCGCCGGCACCAGCAACACCATGCCGATCAACGCACCACGGCCGAACTGTTGCTGACCGACCACCGCCTTGTAGGCTTCCAGCGCCAGCACCTGATAGTCGCCGCCGACCACGACCGGCACTCCGAAATCGGTGATGGTCAGGGTGAAGACCAGGCAGAACGCCGCGAACACTGCCTGTCGCGTAGCCGGCCAGGTAATGCTGGTGAACGCCCGCCAAGGGCCGGCACCCATGCTGGACGCTGCGTCGAACAGGCGTGCATCGGCCAGCGACAGCGCCGACAGCAGGATCATCAGGGCATGCGGGAAGGTGTAGATGGCCTCGCCCAGCACAATCCCCCAGAAGCCATAGATGTTGTCGCTGAGCAACCCGCGCAGCAGCCCCTGGTTACCGAACAGGTAGACCAGGGCGATGGCCGGCAACATCGACGGTGCCAGCAGCGGCAGCAGCGAAATGCCCCGCCACAGGCCCTTGGCCGGAATCAGCGTGCGTTGCAGGGCGTAGGCGAACAGGTAGGCCAGCGGTACCACGATGGCCGCCACCGTGAAGGCCACCGACAGGCTGTTGCCCAGTAGCCAGTGGAAGTTTTCGCTGGCGAACAGCTCGCGGGCCGCCAGCAGGCCACCACCCTGGCCTGCTTCGGCACTGAAGCCGCGCCAGAAGATCGCCAGCAGCGGCATCAGCACCGCCAGCACCAGAAGGATCAGCAGCAGGCTCTTGCCGCCGACGACGAACAACCGGTCACCCAGGGCGACGCCCGCACGCGGCGCAACTTTGGGCGGGTTCAGCGGCAGGGACATTGGCGCGGCCATCTCAGGCAAACACCTGCAGGCTCTGCGGCGGCAGTGCCACCCAGATGTCCTGCGAACCCAGGCGCGGCATGGCCTCGGGGGCCAGCTCCGCCAGCAGTGCATGGCCCGGCAGGGCCTTGAGCTCGAAGCTCATGCGGCAGCGGTTACCGAGGAAGGTAATTTCGCGGACCATGGCCGGGAACAGGTTTTCTTCGTGCACCGCCGGGTTGACCGTGATCGCCTCCGGGCGGCAGAACAGCCGGCCGCTGCTGGCCTGGGCGGAACCTGGAGCCAGGCGCATATTCATACCACCGACCTGGGCATGGCTGTCACTGCTGCGCTGGAACGGCAACCAGTTGCCCTGGCCGACGAACTCGGCAACGAACGGCGTGGCCGGCTGGTCGTAGATCTGCTGCGGGGTCGCATATTGCTCCACCTGGCCGTTGTTCATCACCGCGATGCGGTCGGCCATGAGCATGGCTTCGTCCTGGTTGTGGGTGACCATCAGCGTGGTGATACCCAGCTGGCGTTGCAGCTGGCGCAGTTCGGTGCACAGGTGCTCGCGCACCCGGGCGTCCAGTGCCGACATCGGCTCGTCCAGCAGCAGCAAAGAGGGCGACGGTGCCAGTGCGCGGGCCAGGGCCACGCGTTGTTGCTGGCCACCGGAAAGCTGGCCTGGGTACTTTTTCTCGCTACCAGAAAGGCCTACCAGTTCGAGCATGTTGGCCACCCGCTGGCGGGCCTGCTCGCGGCCACTGCCGGTCAGGCCGTAGGCGATATTGGCTTCGACGGTGAGATTGGGGAACAGTGCGTAGGACTGGAACAGGATGCCGTAGTCACGGGCCTGAGGTGGCAGCTTGGAGATATCGCGCTCGCCGATGTACAACGTACCGCGGTCCTGGCGCTCCAGGCCGGCGATGCAACGCAGCAGAGTGGTCTTGCCGCAGCCGGACGGGCCGAGCAGACACACCAGTTCGCCGGCGGCGATGTCCAGCGAGACATCGTTGAGCGCAGTGAAGGCGCCGAAGCGCTTATGGATGTTGCGCACTGTCATCTGTGCGCCGGGGGTGGTGTTGTTCATGGCAGGGCCTCATCGAAGAGATGGGGGCCATGCTAGGAAGGCTGTGCGAAGGTTCTGTGGCTTCAGGGTAAAAGCGGGTGATAGTGGTATAGGCAGATTTTGTAGTGGCCTGACAGGACCTCTTCGCGGGCAAGCCCGCGAAGAAGCCAACACAAATCTATAAGTGTGAGCCGGCCACTTCCTGCGCCACCCCAAGGAAGGCCGCCGGCAACCGGGCCTGACGCCTTTCCTTCAGGCAATACAGGTACTCATGCATCACCGGCGCGTTCTCCAGCGCCAGCACCCGCAACTCAGGGTTGTGCGGTACCTCGTGCCGGGCAATCACGCTGATGCCGATATTGCGCAGCACTGCCTCGCGGATCGACTCGCGGCTGCTGATCTCCAGCAATGTCCCGGCCTTCACCCCTGCCTCCTGCATCATCTGCTCGGTCAGCGTACGTGTGGTCGAGCCTCTTTCGCGCATCAGCAGGCAATGCCCGGCCACCACATCAATGGACACCGCCTGGCGGTGTGCCAACGGGTGGTTGCGATGCACCGCCACCACCAACGGGTCAGTCCCCAGCACCCGCCGCACCAGCCGCGCGTCTTCCAGCAGTTGCGACGAAGCAGCGATATCCACACGGTAGTCGTCGAGCATCTCCAGCACTTGCTGCGAGTTGCCGATTTCCACCGCCACTTCCACCTGCGGCAGCCGTTCGCGGTAGATCTTCACCAGGTCGAGAATGTAGTAAGGCGCCGTGGCCGCGATGCGCAGGCTGCCCTGCGCCTGGCTGCTGTTGCGCAGTTTGAACTCGATGTCCGCTTCCTGCTGCAACAGCGCCTTTACCATCGGCAGCAGGCGCACGCCCTCCTCGCTCAGCACCAGGCGCCGCCCGCCACGGTAGAACAACTCCACCGCGTACTGGCCTTCCAGGTTGCGGATCTGCGTGGTTACCGTGGGCTGGCTGAGCCCGAGCTTCTTCGCCGCCAGGGTGATGCTGCCCAGGCGGGCCACCATGTAAAAGGCTTTCAGCTCCGAACTCAGCATGCACGTCCTCTATTTGCGCAACAGGCGCAAGCCGTTGAACACCACCAGCAGGCTCACGCCCATGTCGGCGAACACCGCCATCCACATGGTGGCCATGCCGGCAAAGGTGATCGCCAGAAATATCGCCTTGATGCCCAACGCCAGAACGATGTTCTGCATGAGGATCGCCGCACTTTGGCGCGACAGCCTGACGAAGGCCGGGATTTTCCGCAAGTCATCGTCCATCAGCGCCACATCGGCGGTCTCTATGGCTGTGTCGGTGCCGGCTGCCGCCATGGCGAAACCGATCTCGGCGCGAGCCAGTGCCGGGGAGTCGTTGATACCGTCACCGACCATGCCCACCCGATGGCCTTGGGCGTACAGAGCTTCGATGCTCTTGAGCTTGTCGGCAGGGAGCAGGTTGCCTTCGGCGCGGTCGATACCCACCACCTTGGCGATGGCCTGGGCGGTATGCGGATTATCGCCGGTCAGCATGACCGTCTTGATACCCAACTCGTGCAGCTCGGCGATGGCCTGGCGGCTGCTTTCCTTGACCGTGTCGGCCACGGCGAACAGCGCCAACGGGCCGGAGCGGTCGAGCAGCAGCACCACGGTCTTGCCCTGGCGCTCCAGCGCATCCAGCTGGGCCTCGAGCGCGGGCGAGCACAGCCCCAGCTCCTCGACCAGGCGGTGGTTACCCAAGTGGTAAACCTCACCCGCGATGGTGCCGCGCACGCCGCGCCCGGCCAGGGCGACGAAGTCATCGACCTCGCTCAAGGTCAGGCCTTGCTCCTTGCCGAACTGGGCAATGGCGCGAGATACCGGGTGGTCCGAACGCTCGCCCAGGCTGGCGGCCAGCGCTTGCGCGCGGCCTTCGAACAGCGTCTCAAGTACCTTGGCGTCGGTTTGCACCGGCTTGCCGTGGGTAATGGTGCCGGTCTTGTCCAGGGCCAGGAAGTCCAGGTGGCGCCCACCCTCCAGGTAAACACCGCCCTTGATCAGGATGCCTTTGCGCGCCGCCGCGGCCAGGCCACTGACGATGGTCACCGGGGTCGAAATCACCAGGGCGCATGGGCAAGCCACCACCAACAGCACCAGGGCGCGATAGACCCAGTCGAACCAGGCACCAGCCATGAACAGCGGCGGTATCACTGCAACAGCCAGGGCAATGGCAAACACCACCGGGGTGTAGACGCGCGAAAACCGGTCGACGAAGCGCTGGGTCGGCGCCCGTGCGCCTTGCGCCTCCTCCACGGCCTTGATGATACGCGCCAGGGTCGATTGCCCGGCAGCGGCGGTAACGCGGAACTCCAGCGCCCCGGCCTGGTTGATGGTGCCGGCGAACAGCTTGTCACCCACAGACTTCTCTACAGGCAGGCTTTCGCCGGTGATCGGTGCCTGATCGACGCTGGATTGCCCGCTGGCCACTTCACCGTCCAGGCCAATGCGTTCGCCGGGGCGTACCCGCACCAAGGCACCAATGGCCACCTCCCGCACCTCCACTTCCCGCCATTGGCCATCGGCCTGGCGCACGGTGGCCATGTCGGGGGTGAGCTGCATCAGGCCCCCGATGGCATTCCGCGCGCGGTCCAGCGAGCGGGCTTCGATCAGTTCGGCAACGGTGAACAGCACCATCACCATGGCCGCTTCCGGCCACTGGCCGATCAGCACCGCGCCCGTCACGGCGATGCTCATCAGCGCGTTGATGTTGAGGTTACGGTTTTTCAGGGCGATCCAGCCCTTCTTGTAGGTACCCAGGCCACAGCCGAGGATCGCTGCCAGCGCCAGCGCCGCCACCACCCACTCCGGTGCTAGCGCGGCAAAATGCACGATTTCGGCGGCGATCGCGGCAATACCTGACAGCGCCAGCGGCCACCAACGGGTCTTGACCACTTGTGCTGCGCTGGTGGCTCCGTCGTCTTCGGCGCCAAGCGGCTCGGCTTTCATGCCCAGGCTGTCGATTGCCTGCTCGATTTCCGTTGTGCCCCCCAGGGTGTGACGCACGCCAAGCACACGGTTGATCAGGTTGAATTCCAGCTGCTCGATACCAGGCAGCTTGCCCAGCTTGTCCTGGATCAGGGTCTGCTCGGTAGGGCAGTCCATGGCCTCAATGCGGAAACGGCTGAACTGGGCGTGGCTGCTGGCCTTTTCGCTCAATTGCACCTTGGCAGGTGCAGCGGCGGCGCTACAGCAGCTGTGGGCGTGGTGATCGTGTTTGTGTTCGTGGCTGACAGGCTGGTTCATGGGGGCATCCTTAATTTGAGCCTGTTGCCAAGTGAACACCCTGTAGCCACTATAGGGTCAAGCTATCTGCTGGAGAATTTCGTGATGAAAATCGGAGAACTGGCCAAGGCCACCGATTGCGCGGTGGAAACCATCCGCTACTACGAGCGTGAACAGTTACTGCCAGAGCCGGCGCGTAGCGACGGTAACTACCGGCTGTACACCCAGGCCCATGTCGAACGGCTGACCTTCATCCGCAACTGCCGCACCCTGGACATGACCCTGGATGAAATCCGCAGCCTGCTACGCCTGCGCGACAGCCCCGACGATTCGTGCGGCAGCGTCAATGCGCTGATCGACGAGCATATCGAGCATGTGCAGGCACGCATCGATGGGTTGGTGGCGCTGCAGGAACAGCTTGTGGAGCTACGGCGGCGCTGCAATGCACAGGGGGCTGAGTGCGCGATCTTGCAGCAACTGGAAACGAACGGGGCGGTATCGGTGCCGGATACCGAGCATTCGCATGTGGGGCGTAGTCACGGACATTGAGCCCCAAAAGCTTCGCGGGCACGCCCGCTCCCACAGGGACCGCGCCGCACCTGAAGGCTGCGCTGTACCTGTGGGAGCGGGCGTGCCCCGCGAATAGGCCAGTTCAGGCAATAGCGATCAGTCAGACCGCCATCGGCGCTGTCATCGGCGCATGATGCTCATACCCTTCCAGCCAGAAATCACTCGGTTCGATCTTCTCCAGCCACTCCGGCTCGTACTTGCCGGTCTCGGCAAATGCCGGCACGCGGTCGCTGATCACCAGCTTCGGCGCTGCCAGCGGCTCACGCTTGAGCTGCTCGTTGAGCATGTCCAGGTGGTTTTCATACACATGGGCATCGCCGATGAAGTAAGTGAACCAGCGCGGGGTGTAACCGGTCAGGCGGCCGAACAGCGACAGCAGCGCCGCGCCTTCGGTGAGGTTGAACGGCGTACCCAGGCCCAGATCGTTGGAGCGGATGTACAGGGTCAGGGAAATTTCCTTCGTCTCTACATTCGGGTGGAACTGGTACAGCAGGTGGCACGGCGGCAGGGCCATTTCGTCCAGCTGCGCGCAGTTCCAGCCGTGGAACAGGATACGGCGGCTGCCCGGGTCATTGGCGATGGTATCCAGGCACTGGCGCACCTGGTCGATGGCCTTGTACAGGATGACGAACGCGACGCCGTCCTCCTCGTCCTGGGCGATGCGGCGGAAGCCCGCCTTTTCAGCCATTTCGATGGCCGCCGGGTTGCTCAGCGGGATGCGCTTGTAGCCTGGCCACTGGCGCCATTGCACGCCGTAGATCTCGCCCAGGTCGTCATGCCCCTGGCGGAACGGGTTGGCCAGCCACTGGGCGTTCTCGTTGGCGTTCTGGTCCCACACCTTGCAGCCCAGCTCGCGGAACTCACCGGCGTTCTTCACGCCACGCAGGAAACCGACCATTTCACCGATCGCCGACTTGAACGCCAGCTTGCGCGTGGTGATGGCCGGAAAGCCCTTCTGCAAGTCGAAACGCAGCATGGCGCCCGGCAGGCTGATGGTACGGATGCCGGTGCGGTTGCCCTGCAGCGTGCCGTTTTCGATGACGTCGCGGACCAGGTCCAGATACTGTTTTCATGGCTTACCTGTAGCAAGAACGGCAGGAGGATCGCCCCTGCCGTGGGATTAATCAGGCGGGTTTCGCCGTGGGCTTGCGATTATAAGCCCACCAGATCAGGCCAAGGCCAGCCAGGATCATCGGGACACACAGAATCTGACCCATGGTCAGCCAGCCCCAGGCCAGGTAGCCAAGCTGGGCATCCGGTACACGGACGAATTCGACGATGAAGCGGAAGATGCCGTAGAACAGCGCGAACATGCCGGAAACCGCCATGGTCGGCCGCGGCTTGCGCGAGAACGCCCAGAGGATCAGGAACAGCGCCACACCTTCGAGTGCGAACTGGTACAGCTGCGACGGATGACGCGGCAATTGCGCCGGGTCGCTGAACGGCGGGAAGACCATCGCCCATGGCACGTCGGTGGCCTTGCCCCACAGCTCGGCGTTGATGAAGTTGCCGATGCGCCCGGCGCCCAGACCGATCGGCACCAGCGGGGCGACGAAGTCCATCAGCTCGAAGAACGACTTGTTGTTGCGCTTGCCGAACCACAAGGCCGCCAACATCACGCCGATGAAACCGCCATGGAACGACATGCCCCCCTTCCACACCTCGAAGATCAGCGTCGGATTGGCCAGGTAAGCGTGCAGGTCGTAGAACAGCACGTAGCCCAGGCGACCACCGACAATCACACCCATCGACAGCCAGAACACCAGGTCGGAGAGTTTTTCGCGTGTCCAGGTGGGATCGAAGCGGTTCAGCCGGCGCGAGGCGAGCAGCCAGGCACCGCCGATGCCGACCAGGTACATCAGGCCGTACCAATGGATTTTCAGCGGCCCGAGGGCCACCGCCACGGGGTCTATCTGCGGGTAAGGCAGCATGGAACTTCCTCTCGATTCAAATCAAAAAGCTGAGGCCGACACAGAACAGCAGGGCTGCGAACAGGCGTTTCAACAGACGTGGCGACAGCTTGTGCGCCAGGCGCGCGCCGAAGCGGGCGAAAAACATGCTGGTCACGGCAATGCCGACCAGCGCCGGCAGGTACACGTAACCCAGGCTGTGGGCCGGCAGGTGCTCTTCATGCCAGCCCAACAGCATGAAACTCAGGGCACTGGCCACCGCAATCGGCAAACCACAGGCCGAGGAGGTGGCCACTGCCTGCTGCATGGGCAGGCTGCGCCAGGTCAGGAACGGCACGGTCAGCGAGCCGCCGCCGATGCCGAAAATGGCAGAAGCCCAGCCGATCACTCCACCGGCACCGATCAGCGCTGGCTTGCCGGGGATACCACGGCTGGCCTTGGGCTTGAGGTCCAGGGCCATCTGCGCGGCGATGACCAAGGCGAACACACCGATGATCTTTTGCAGCAACGGCCCCTGTATCAGCGAGGCGGTCTTGGCGCCGACACCGGCCCCAAGGAGGATGCCAAGGGTCATCCAGGCGAAGATCGGCCATTGCACCGCGCCCTTGCGCTGGTGCTCGAGCACGGCGTTTATCGAGGTGAAGACGATTGTGGCCAGCGACGTACCGACCGCCAGGTGAGTCAGCACCGAGGCATCGAAACCCTGCAAGGTAAAGCTGAACACCAGCACCGGCACGATGATGATACCGCCGCCCACGCCGAACAGCCCGGCCAGCACTCCGGCACAGGCGCCTAACAGCAGATAGAGCACGAATTCCATTCGCCATCCCCGAGAAATCAATCCGGCATGGTAACGGAAGCCGGGTTCGAGGCTCTAGTGAAGTCTGTGTCAGGATGGAACCGCCCCACGGCTATGGGTACAGTGGCGGAAAACACAGAGGCCCAACCGATGTGCCTGATCGTATTCGCCTGGCGGCCGGGGCATGCCCTGCCGCTGATCGTGGCGGCCAACCGCGACGAGTTCTATGCCCGCCCTACCCAGGCCCTGGCAGCTTGGGAAGATGCACCGGGGGTTTATGCCGGGCGCGACCTGGAAGCGCGCGGCACCTGGCTGGGCGTGGGCCCGCAGGGGCGGTTCGCGGCATTGACCAATATTCGTGACCTGGGGCAGGCACTCGGCCCGCGTTCGCGAGGCGAACTGGTGGCGGCCTACCTGCAGGGTGAGCAGGGGGTCGAGGCTTACCTGGACCAGGTAGCCAGCCGCAGCGGGCAGTATTCGGGGTTCAACCTGCTGGTGGGCGATGGGCGGCAGCTGGGTTACCTGCACGCCCGGGACGCAGCGCCGCGCTTGCTGGCAGCTGGGGTTTACGGGCTTTCCAATGCCGGGCTGGATACGCCGTGGCCGAAGCTGGTGAAGGCGCGTAGCGGGTTGGAAGGGTTACTGGAAACGCCAGAGCCTCAGCGCTTGCTGGCATTGCTGGCAGATGCCGAGCCGGCGCCGGAGGGCGAATTGCCGGAAACGGGGGTGGGGTTGGCGACCGAGAAACTGCTGTCGAGTGTGTTCATTGCCAGCCAGAATTACGGGACGCGGGCGAGTACGGTACTGATTGTGGATGATCAGGGCAGAAGGCGGCTTATTGAGCGCAGTTTCGGGCCCTTTGGTGGACATCTTGGGGAGATAGAGCTTTCAGTCTGATCTTTTGATGTTGCCTGTACTGGCCTCTTCGCGGGCTTGCCCGCTCCCACAAGTACAGCGCTGTACCTGTGGGAGCGGGCAAGCCCGCGAAGAGGCCAGTACAGGCACCCTCACCCTCACAGGGTTTTATTGGCCCCAGGCCCGATCATCCGCGCCAGCCCGAGGTTCTTCAGGGCCAGTTGCAGCGAGCTGTGGATAACCTGCGGGTTGTCATGGCTCAAGGCCTCGGTCAGCAATTCCTTGGCCTTGCCCAGGTTGATCTGGCGCAGCATCCACTTCACCTTCGGCAGGTTGGTGGCGTTCATCGACAGGCTGTCGAAGCCCATGGCCATCAACAGTATCGCCGCTGCCGGATCACCGGCCATCTCGCCGCAGATACTCACCGGTTTGCCTTCGCCATGGGCATCGCGCACTACCGTGTTCAGCGCCTGCAGCACCGCCGGGTGCAGGTAGTCGTACAGGTCGGCGACCCGCGGGTTGTTGCGGTCCACCGCCAACAGGTACTGGGTCAGGTCGTTGGAGCCGACCGACAGGAAGTCCACCTGCCGTGCCAGCTCCTTGGTCTGGTACACCGCCGCAGGAATTTCCACCATCACGCCAACCGGTGGCATCGGCACATCGGTACCTTCGTCACGCACCTCGCCCCAGGCGCGGTGGATCAGGTGCAGTGCCTCTTCCAGCTCATGGATGCCGGAAATCATCGGCAGCAGAATACGCAGGTTGTTAAGCCCCTCGCTGGCCTTGAGCATGGCGCGAGTCTGCACCAGGAAGATTTCCGGGTGGTCGAGGGTGACGCGGATGCCGCGCCAGCCCAGGAACGGGTTTTCTTCCTTGATCGGGAAGTACGACAGCGACTTGTCACCGCCGATGTCGAGGGTCCGCATGGTCACCGGCAGCGGGTGGAAGGCCGCCAGTTGCTCGCGGTAGATGGCCAGCTGCTCTTTCTCGCTGGGGAAGCGCTGGTTGATCATGAACGGCACTTCGGTGCGGTACAGCCCTACCCCTTCGGCACCACGCTGCTGGGCACGGGCCACGTCGGCGAGCAGGCCGGTGTTGACCCACAGCGGCATACGGTGGCCGTCCGGGGTAACGCACGGCAGCTCGCGCAGGGCATCCAGGCCCTGGGCCAGCTGGCGCTCCTCCTCGACAACGTCGCTGTACTGCTTGCGCAGCACTTCGCTGGGGTTGGTGAACACCTCGCCCTTGTAGCCGTCGACGATCATCTCGATGCCGTCGACCTTGGAATATGGCAAATCGACCAGGCCCATCACCGTGGGGATGCCCATGGCGCGCGCCAGGATAGCGACATGGGAGTTGCCCGAGCCCAGTACCGAGACCAGGCCGACCAGCTTGCCTTCCGGCACTTCGCCGAGCATCGCCGGGGTCAGCTCTTCACTGACAAGAATCGTGTTGTCGGCATACACCAGCGACTGCGCGCGGGCTTCCTGCAGGTATGCCAGCAGGCGCCGGCCAAGGTCCTTGACGTCGGAGGCACGCTCGCGCAGGTAGTCATCGTCCATCAGTTCGAAGCGGTTGACGTGCTCGCCCACCACCTGGCGCAGGGCCCCCTGGGCCCATTGGCCGGTCTTGATGACTTCGGTCACCTCACCGCCCAGGGCGGCGTCTTCGAGCATCATCAGGTACACATCGAACAGTGCACGCTCTTCCGGGCGCAACTGGGTGGCCAGCTTGGCAGACAGCTTGCGCATGTCGTCGCGCACGCCTTCGAGGGCGTTCTGGAACAGCTTCAGTTCGGCATCAATGTCATCGACGATCTTGTCCGGTACCACTTCCAGGTCAGCCGGCGGCAGCATCACCACGGCGCGCCCCACGGCGGCGCCAGGCGAACCCGGCACGCCGACGAAGCGCGCTTCCTGGATGCCCTTGCCCTGGCGGCCCAGGCCGCGGATCGAGCCGGTCGCCTCGGCGTGGGCGATAACCCCTGCGAGCTGGGCGCTCATGGTGACCAGGAAGGCTTCTTCGCCCTCGTCGAACTGGCGGCGCTCCTTTTGCTGGATGACCAATACCCCGACCACGCGGCGGTGGTGGATGATCGGTGCACCAAGGAACGACGCGAATTTTTCTTCGCCGGTTTCGGCAAAGTAGCGGTAACGCGGGTGGTCGGCAGCGTTTTCCAGGTTGAGCGGCTCTTCCCGGGTACCGACCAGGCCGACCAGGCCTTCGTTGGGGGCCATGCTGACCTTGCCGATGGAGCGCTTGTTCAGGCCTTCGGTGGCCATCAGCACGAAGCGGTTGGTTTCCGGGTCGAGCAGGTAGACCGAGCAGACCTGGCTGCCCATGGCCTCCTTGACACGCAAGACAATGATCCCCAACGCCGACTTGAGATCTTTGGCGGAGTTTACTTCCTGGACGATCTTGCGCAGCGTATTGAGCATGGCTCGGGGTCGAACTCCGTCGTCAGTCGCGCGTCAGCAGACGCGGTGCTAGCTCTTTCAGGGCGCGTCGGTAGACCTCGCGCTTGAATGTCACAACCTGGCCCAGCGGGTACCAATAGCTGACCCAGCGCCAGCCGTCGAATTCCGGCTTGCCGGTCAGATCCATCCGTACTCGTTGTTCGTTGCTGACCAGGCGCAGCAGGAACCATTTCTGCTTCTGGCCGATGCACAGCGGCTGGCTATGCGTACGCACCAGCCGTTGGGGTAAACGATAACGCAACCAGCCACGTGTGCAGGCAAGAATTTCCACATCATCGCGTTCAAGGCCAACTTCTTCGTTCAGCTCGCGGTACAGGGCATCTTCCGGCGTCTCGTCAGGGTTTATGCCACCCTGGGGAAACTGCCAGGCATCCTGGTTGATCCGTCGAGCCCATAGCACCTGCCCGGCATCATTCGTGAGAATGATCCCGACGTTGGGGCGAAAACCATCCGGGTCGATCACGGCAGCAACCTCGCAAACGCATGTCACCGCATTGTTCCACAAAGCCTGCGAGCGCAGCAACGCGCCCGCCAAGCTTATGTGCAGCGGCGTGAAAACTCCGTATTCTGCGGGCCTACCCTGTGGCTGATGGGAGTGACCGCGATGCGCCTGGCTTTATTCGACCTGGACAATACCCTCCTCGGTGGTGACAGCGACCATGCCTGGGGTGACTACCTTTGCCAGCGCGGCATCCTTGACCCGGTTGCCTACAAGCAACGCAACGATGGCTTCTACCAGGACTACCTGAACGGCACCCTGGACCTGCAGGCCTACCTGGCCTTTTCCATGGAAATCCTTGCGGCCACACCGGTAGCCCAGCTCGACGAATGGCACCGCGATTTCATGCGCGACTGCATCGAGCCGATCATCCTGCCCAAGGCGCTGAGCTTGCTGCAGCAGCACCGCGAGGCCGGCGACCAGTTGGTGATCATCACCGCCACCAACCGCTTCGTCACCGCACCGATTGTCCGGCGCCTGGGCGTTCGCGTGTTGCTGGCGACCGAATGCGAGAAGCGTGATGGCTGCTATACCGGGCGTAGTATCGATATACCGTGTTTCCGTGAAGGCAAGGTGACGCGGCTGGAGCGCTGGATGCTGGAGAACGGCTTCGATCTTGAGGACAGCTACTTCTATAGCGACTCGATGAATGACCTGCCGTTGCTCGAGCGGGTGACGCATGCGGTGGCGGTGGACCCCGACCCGAAGCTGCGGGCGGAGGCCGAGAGGCGTGGCTGGCCGGTGGTTTCGCTGAGGCTTGAGGTTTTCCTGTGCTGGCCTCTTCGCGGGCTTGCCCGCTCCCACAGGGCTCACCACAAGCCTTGAGGGCTACGCTGTACCTGTGGGAGCGGGCAAGCCCGCGAAGAAACCAGCACAAAGCTGTCAGACTGGCTTGGCGCCCATAAGCCCGGCAATGGACAGGAAGCAAACCCCGCTGAACACCGCCAGTGCCAAGGTAAACCGCAACCCCACCACCTCGGCCTTGCGCAGCCGGTTCAACCGCACCAGCAGCCACCACACGGCAAACGCGCCCAGCGTATAGATGACACTGGACGCCAGCACCCAGGTCTGCCCCAGCGGCCAGCCCACCAGGTGTACCAGCCACCAGCCGCTGAACGGCATGCTCACCAGGCACAGGCCCATCACCAGCCAGACGAACACCAGCGGTCGACGCAACAGCTTGGCGTAGGCCTCGGTATCGCCCTGGCGGCGGGCGCGTACGGTCCAGATCGCCAGGCCCAGGGCGCCCAGCAGCAGGAGGGCGGTGGCAGCGATGTGCAGGGTCTTGAGGGTGGTCAGGTGATCCATGTCTCGGTTGTCCTTGAACAGGCCATTTCGTGCAGGCTTCTTCGCGGGCTTGCCCGCTCCCACAGGGATATCACAGGCGCTGAAGCCTGCGAAGTACCTATGGGAGCGGGCGAGCCCGCGAAAGGGCCATCAGCCCCAGCTTAGCTGCTCAGCCCAGGAACAGCTTGTAAGCCGGGTTGTCAGTCTCGTCCCAGTACGGGTAGCCGATCTTCGCCAGTGCCGCCGGCACCAGGTGGCGCTCGTCCTCCGGCACCTGCAGCCCCGCCACCACGCGCCCGTCAGCGGCGCCATGGTTGCGGTAATGGAACATCGAGATGTTCCAGCGTCCGCCCAGCTTGTTGAGGAAGTTGAACAGCGCCCCCGGCCGCTCGGGGAACTCGAAGCGCAGCACCATCTCGTCACTGGCACCGGCCGAATGGCCACCGACCATGTGGCGAATATGCAGCTTGGCCAGCTCGTTGTCGGTCAGGTCGGTAACCGGGAAGCCCTGCTCGCCCAGTTGCTGCACCAGCGCCGCCCGCGGGTCGTTTTCCGGGTGGGTCTGCACGCCGACGAAGATATGCGCCTCGTCGGAGGTGTGCTTGCGGTAGTTGAACTCGGTGATCTGGCGCTTGCCGATGGCCTCGCAGAATGCCTTGAAGCTGCCCGGGCGTTCGGGGATGGTCACGGCGATGATCGCCTCGCGCTTTTCACCCAGCTCGGCACGCTCGGCCACATGGCGCAGGCGGTCGAAGTTGACGTTGGCACCCGAGTCGATGGCAACCAGCGTCTGCCCGGTCACGCCGTACAACTCGACGTACTTCTTGATGCCCGCCACGCCCAGGGCACCGGCAGGTTCGGTGATCGAGCGGGTATCGTCGTAGATATCCTTGATTGCCGCGCAAATTTCGTCGGTACTGACGGTGACCACTTCATCCACATGATGGCGGCAGATATCGAAGGTGTGCTGACCGATCTGCGCCACCGCCACACCGTCGGCGAACAGCCCGACCTGCGGCAAGACCACGCGCTCGCCAGCCGCCATGGCCGCCTGCAGGCAGTTGGAGTCGTCCGGCTCGACGCCAATCACCTTGATTTCCGGGCGCAGGTACTTCACATAGGCAGCAATGCCGGCGATCAGGCCACCGCCACCCACCGGCACGAAGATCGCGTCCAGCTGGCCAGGGTGCTGGCGCAGGATTTCCATGGCCACGGTGCCCTGCCCGGCGATGGTGTGCGGTATCGTCGTAGGGGTGGACGTAGACGAAACCCTTTTCATCGACCAGTTTCAGCGAATAGGCCAGCGCCTCGGGGAACGAGTCGCCATGCAGCACCACCTTGCCGCCCCGCGAACGCACGCCTTCGACCTTGATCTCCGGGGTGGTCTTGGGCATCACGATCGTGGCCTTGATGCCCATTTCGCGTGCAGCCAGGGCCAGGCCCTGGGCATGGTTGCCGGCCGAGGCGGTGACCACGCCACGGGCCAGTTCTTCCGGGCTCAGCTGGGCCAGCTTGTTGTAGGCCCCGCGTATCTTGAACGAGAACACCGGCTGCAGGTCTTCACGCTTGAGCAGAATCTGGTTGCCCAGGCGCTTGCTCAGCTGCCCGGCGCTCTGCAGCGGGGTTTCGACCGCAACGTCGTAGACGCGCGAGGTGAGGATCTTCTTGACGTACTGTTCGAGCATCGGGAAAGCATCACTGGGCCGCGGGACAAGGGCTTGGAGTCTACCCCAGCGCTACGTCGGGCTACCACAGCAAAGCCGCCCGAGCCGTTATACTAGGCTCTTTTCAAATCCGCCCTGCCCCTCTCGGAGCCCGCATGACCCAGGACCAACTCAAACAGGCCGTCGCCCAGGCCGCTGTCGACTTCATTCTGCCCAAGCTGGATGAAAAGAGCGTCGTCGGCGTCGGTACCGGTTCGACCGCCAACTTCTTCATCGACGCCCTGGCTCAGCACAAGACTGCCTTCGACGGCGCGGTCGCCAGCTCCGAAGCCACCGCCCAGCGTCTGAAGGGCCATGGCATCCCGGTCTACGAGCTGAACAGCGTCAGCGAACTGGAGTTCTACGTGGACGGCGCCGACGAGAGCGACGCGCACCTGAACCTGATCAAGGGCGGCGGCGCAGCCCTGACCCGCGAGAAGATCGTCGCCGCCGTGGCCAAGACCTTCATCTGCATCGCCGACGCCAGCAAGCTGGTACCGGTGCTGGGCGCCTTCCCGCTGCCGGTCGAAGTGATCCCGATGGCCCGTAGCCACGTGGCGCGTCAGCTGGTCAAGCTGGGCGGCGACCCGGTGTACCGTGAGGGCGTGGTGACCGACAACGGCAACGTGATCCTCGATGTGCACAACCTGCAGATCACCAACCCGGTGGAGCTGGAAGCACAGATCAACGCCATCGTTGGCGTGGTGACCAACGGCCTGTTCGCGGCGCGGCCGGCGGATTTGCTGCTGCTGGGTACCGCTGAGGGCGTTAAGAGCCTGAAGGCCGAGTAACCTTCTTCGCGGGCGCGCCCGCTCCCACAGGTACTGCACAGGGGTCTGAAAACTGTGGCGTACCTGTGGGAGCGGGCATGCCCGCGAATTGGCCCTCGCAGGCACTCACTCCGCCGGCTGCCTGAACACATAGAACAGGTTCGGCTCACTGACCAGGTAGATGGTCCCCGCCTCGTCCATCGCAATCCCCTCCGCCTGCGGCACCGTCGCCTGCAACCCCTGGAACCCCTTGCGCAATGACAAGGTGCTCAGCGGTCGGCCCTCCACATCCAGCTCCAGCACCAGCCGCGACTCGTCCGACAGCGCCAGCAGGTGCCCGCTACGCTCATCGAACTGCAAGCTCGACAGGTCCCGCACGAACAG
Source organism: Pseudomonas putida (assembly GCA_029953615.1). NCBI lineage: Bacteria > Pseudomonadati > Pseudomonadota > Gammaproteobacteria > Pseudomonadales > Pseudomonadaceae > Pseudomonas > Pseudomonas putida. The sequence continues at coordinate 2,041,081 of CP124529.1, forward strand.
CCGCGAATCGCGCTTGCGGTCCTGCACCACATGCACCGCATAGGGCTGCTCCGGGTTTTCGTGCGGGAAACCATGCACCTCGTAGATCAGCATCGGGTCACGTTCCTTGGCCACGAACAGGCGCTTGCCCGCCGAATCGTAGGCCAGCCCCTCGAAGCCCTTGTTGCCGTTCAGGCCAATGCCCAAGGTCAGCTGCTCGGCATCGCCGGCATCGAGGAACATCGTGTCGTCTTCCAGGCGCACGCGAATCAGCCGCTGCTGACGCTCGTCGGTGATCACATAGCTGTTGGGCCCGACGTACTCCACGGCTTCCGGGTCGCCGAAGCCGGTAAGCGGTACCCGGCGCAGGATGCGGCCGTCCAGCGAGAGCTCGATCAGCTCCGAGCGGGCATTGGTGACGGTAAACAGGGTTTTGCGATCTGGGTCATAGGTCAGCGCCGATAGGTCGTCATCCAGCCCTTCGACCGGCTGCGCCTCCACCACTACCTGGTAACGGTCCAGGCCGATGCTCTGTTCGGCGGGTTGCCACCAGGCCTTGAGGTTGAACCAGCCACGCTCGAACAGGCGGAACTCCTGCCCGGCCAGGCCGAGCAGAAGCAGGCCGATGGCGGCCAGGACAAGGAGCAGGCGAACAGAATGACGCATGAGGGCAGACTCGACATAGGGATGGCGAATCTAACCATGAGCAACTGAAATAAAGCTTAATGCCAGCATCCGAAAAGCCGGATATTGGGCTCAGTTCTTTCTGAAGCGATAGAACAGGGCCGGCTCGCTGACCATGTACAGGTTGCCCTTGTCGTCCATGGCAACCCCTTCGGCCCGCGGTATGGTGCCCTGCAAGCCGTTGAAACCGCCCAGCAAGGTCATGAAACTGACTTGCTGGCCCTGCTCGTCCAGTTCCAGCAGCATGTTGGAATCGGCCGAAAGTACGAGCAGGTGGCCAGTACGCGGGTCGACGCTCAGCGCCGAGAGGTTGCGCAAGTCCAGTTCATCGCTGGGCAATGGCTGCTTTTCGCCCGTGAGCGGGCTGTGGCCATCGGTGTTCCAGGTGTACAGCCTGGGCGGGCGCTCCTCGCCAATGACCAGGCGCTGACGCAGTGGGTCCCAGGCTACCGCCTCGAAGCCCTTGTTGCTCTTCACCGACTGGCCCAGGTCGTGGCTCTGGAAATCATCATGGTTCAACGCGGTGGTCTGCGCATCCACCTTGACCAGGGTCAGGTCGTGCAGGCGCTCGTCGGTGATTGCCAGGTAGCCGTCTTCCAGCACGGCGACGCCTTCGGGGTTGTTCCAGCCGTTGAGCGGGATCTTGCGCAGTATATCGCCATCCAGGCTCAGTTCGACCAGGATCGGGTTCTTGCCCATGACCGCGAACAGGGTGCGGGTACGCGGGTTGAAAGCCACGTCCGAGGCTTCATCGTCGTCCATGCCCGGCAACGGCTTGGCATCGATATCCACCTGGTAGTCCGGCAGCCATACACTTTCGCTGCGCTCGGCGGTGCTTTCGAAGCTTTCCTTGACCCACAGCGCACCGCGGTCATCCCAGTGCATGGCCATAGCCACGCCATAGCCGATTACCGCTGCCACGGCCAGGCCGAAGGGCCAGCGCAGGAAGAAACGACGCTTGGGGGTTGCCGGGGCGCTGGTGGGAGATGGCATGCGGGGTTCCTGGGAAATAGGCGTAGATCCGCGCATTATCCTGATCGGGTGTGAAAAATCGGTAAACAGGACCGGCCTCTTCGCGGGCACGCCCGCTCCCACAGGGATATCACAAGCTTCAGCCCTGTGAATAACCCTGTGGGAGCGGGCGTGCCCGCGAAGAAGGCAACCCGGTCTTGAATCAGAGCACCCGGCTTTCGAAGCGGCTCACACCCGGCAGCTCAAGCACCACTTCGTCACCGACATTGAACGGACCTACGCCCGCCGGGGTGCCGGTGAGGATCACATCCCCCGCCTGCAGCGAGAAATGCGCGGCCATGTACTGGATCATCGGCACAATAGGGTTGAGCATCATCGCGCTGTTACCGTCCTGGCGCACTTCGCCGTTGACGGTCAGGCGCACCGGGATGTCGGTCAAGGTCTCGAAGCTGGCGGCCGACACGAACGGCGGCAGTACGCAGGCGCCATCGAAGCACTTGGCCAGTTCCCAGGGCAGCCCCTTTTCCTTCAGCTTGGCCTGCACGTCGCGCAGGGTAAGGTCCAGCGCCGGGGCATAGCCGGAAATGGCGTCCAGCACCTCTTCCTCGGTCGGATGAGTTGACAGCGGCTTGCCCAGCAACACGGCAATTTCAGCCTCATAGTGCACCGAACCGCGCTCGGTCGGGATCTTGAAGCCACCTTCGGCCGGCACCACGCAACTGCCCGGCTTGATGAACAGCAGCGGTTCGGCGGGGATCGGGTTGTCCAGTTCCTTGGCATGCTCGGCATAGTTGCGGCCGATGCACACCACCTTGCCCAGCGGGAAGTGAATGCGCGTGCCGTCTACGTACTGGTGCTGGTAACTCATGGCCGACTCCTCTGGATACTGCTTTCTATTCAGGTGCGAAGATCTTACCCGGATTCATGATGCCGTTAGGGTCGAACACGGCCTTTATTGCTTTCATGCAGGCGATTTCTTCCGGCGAGCGGCTGTAGCCCAGGTAGTCGCGCTTGGTCATGCCCACACCATGCTCGGCGGAAATCGAGCCGTTGTAGCGCTCGACAATCTCGAACACCCACTTGTTGACCTTGGTGCACGAGGCGAAGAAGTCGTCCTTGCTCATGTGCTCGGGCTTGAGAATGTTCAGGTGCAGGTTGCCGTCACCGATGTGGCCGTACCACACCACTTCGTAATCCGGGTAATGCTCGGCAACGACGGCATCTATATCGCGCAGGAACGCTGGCACTTTCGATACGGTGACCGAAATGTCGTTCTTGTACGGGGTCCAGTGCGAGATGGTTTCCGACAGGTACTCGCGCAGTTTCCACAGGTTTTTCAGCTGGGTCTCGCTCTGGCTCATCACCCCGTCCAGCACCCAGCCCTGCTCGACGCAGTGTTCGAAGGTGGCCAAGGCTTCGTTTGCCACCTCTTCGGTGCTGGCCTCGAACTCCAGCAGCGCGTAGAACGGGCAGTCGCTCTCGAACGGCGCCGGCACATCGCCACGCGCCAGGATTTTGGCCAGGCCCTTGTCAGAGAAGAACTCGAACGCGGTCAGGTCCAGCTTGCCCTGGAAGGCATGCAGCACCGGCATGATCGAGTCGAAATCCGGGGTGCCTAGCACCATCGCGGTGAGGTTGCGCGGCGCACGGTCCAGACGCATGGTGGCCTCGACCACGAAGCCCAGGGTACCTTCGGCACCGATGAACAGCTGGCGCAGGTCGTAGCCGGTGGCGTTCTTGATCAGGTTCTTTGTTCAGCTCCAGCAGTTCGCCCTTGCCGGTGACCACTTTCAGCCCTGCCACCCAGTTACGGGTCATGCCGTAGCGAATCACCTTGATCCCGCCGGCATTGGTGCCGATATTGCCGCCAATCTGGCTGGAACCGCTGGAGGCGAAGTCCACCGGGTAATACAGGCCCTGCTCTTCGGCATAGGCTTGCAACTGACGGGTAATCACCCCTGGCTGGCAAACCACGGTGCGGTCGAAGGCATTGAAGCCGAGTATCTGGTTCATGTAGTCGAAGGCGACCACCACTTCACCATTGGCCGCCACGGCGCCGGCGGATAGCCCTGTACGCCCGCCAGACGGCACCAGTGCCACCTTGTGCGTATTGGCCCAGCGCACGATCGCTTGCACCTGCTCCACCGTCCTGGGGAAAACGATGGCGCTGGGCGCCGGTGGGTAGTGCTTGGTCCAGTCCTTGCCATAGGCTTCCAGGGAAGCTGCGTCGGTCAGGACCTTGCCAGGGTCGACAAGGGTCATCAGTTCATCAATTACAGCGGGGTGAGTCATCGCTGGAACTCTCGACTTATTCATAGTCACCCTGAGCACTCTTCACCTGTCGGGATAAGCTCAGATTGTGTCGCGTATGCTAGCATAGCCCTCCCGCTGTTCATGCTAAGGCTGCCTTTGCGCCTGGCATCACCCTCGCCATTTTTTCTCCGGGATACAGGTTTACGCAGATGAGCAAGACTTCTCTCGACAAGAGCAAGATCCGGTTCCTTCTTCTTGAAGGTGTGCACCAGAACGCGGTCGATACCCTCAAGGCCGCCGGCTACACCAACATCGAATACCTCACTGGTTCGCTGCCGGAAGCCGAGCTGAAGGAAAAGATCGCCGATGCCCACTTCATCGGCATCCGTTCGCGCACCCAGCTGACCGAAGAGATCTTCGACTGCGCCAAGAAACTGGTCGCCGTTGGCTGCTTCTGCATCGGCACCAACCAGGTCGACCTGGAAGCTGCCCGCGAGCGCGGTATCGCCGTGTTCAACGCGCCGTACTCCAACACCCGTTCGGTTGCCGAACTGGTACTGGCCGAAGCCATCCTGCTGCTGCGCGGCATCCCTGAGAAGAACGCTTCCTGCCACCGTGGTGGCTGGATCAAGAGCGCGGCCAACTCGTTCGAGATCCGCGGCAAGAAACTGGGCATCGTCGGTTATGGTTCGATCGGTACCCAGCTGTCGGTGCTGGCCGAAAGCCTGGGCATGCAGGTCTACTTCTTCGACCCGCTGACCAAGCTGCCACTGGGCAACGCCGTTCAGGTCACCAGCCTGCACGAGCTGCTGGGCCTGGCCGATATCGTTTCGCTGCACGTACCTGAGCTGCCATCCACCCAGTGGATGATCGGCGAGAAGGAAATTCGTGCAATGAAAAAAGGCTCGATCCTGATCAACGCCGCACGTGGCACCGTGGTCGAACTGGACCACCTGGCCGCCGCCATCAAGGACAAGCACCTGATCGGCGCCGCCACATCGACGTGTTCCCGGTCGAGCCACGCTCCAACGACGAAGAGTTCGAAAGCCCGCTGCGCGGCCTGGACAACGTGATCCTGACCCCGCACATCGGTGGCTCCACCGCCGAAGCCCAGGCCAACATCGGTCTGGAAGTAGCCGAGAAGCTGGTCAAGTACAGCGACAACGGTACCTCGGTGTCCTCGGTCAACTTCCCGGAAGTAGCCCTGCCGGCGCACCCTGGCAAGCACCGCCTGCTGCACATCCACGAAAACATCCCGGGCGTGCTCAGCGAGATCAACAAGGTCTTCGCCGAGAATGGCATCAACATCTCCGGTCAGTTCCTGCAAACCAACGATAAAGTCGGTTACGTGGTGATCGACGTGGACGCCGAGTACTCGGACCTGGCGCAAGAGAAGCTGCAACAGGTCAAGGGCACCATCCGCTCCCGCGTCCTGTTCTGAGTTCGCTGGCAGCATGAAAAAGGGAGGCCCTGGTGGCCTCCCTTTTTTTGCCTGTGAAATCGACGTCGCCTGCTTCGCGGGCTTGCCCGCTCCCACCGGTTCCCCACGAGCCTCGAAGCCAGTGGAATCCTGTGGGAGCGGGCAAGCCCGCGAAGAGCCCGACACCTATTTCACGTCGACAGTAATCTTCTGCGACACGACGCTCGGCTTGAACGGCACGTGATACTGGTCACCCAGCACCAGTTGCAGGGTGTGCTTGCCCGGGGTCAGGGTAATGCTGGTTTCGGTCTGCGCCTTGCCGAAGTGCAGCACCTGCGGGCCATCCGGCAATGCGGTGCCGGCCTGTGGCATCAGGCTGGTCGGCAGCGCCATGTCGGCTACCGGCTCTTTATCCACATCCACCAGCAGGTGGTGGTGGCCGGTGTGCGGGGTGCTGTCACCCGCAGGCTTGAGCGCCATACCCTCGATGCCGAACTTGACGGTGAAGGTCCTGTCGACCGTGGCGCCATCGGCTGGGGAAACGATGAAGACCTTGGCCTCCTTGGGCGGCTCCTGGCTTTTCAGGGCATCTGCGGCGCTGGCGAACATTGACGCTCCCATCAACAGACCAGCAACGGCAGCACGCGAAAATAGGCTGTTCATTCACTTCTCCTGTGATTCACTTATTGACCGCCGCCACTATTCCGGTGGCGGCGGTAGTTCACCTTAGTTGATATGTTCGTCCAGATGTTCACATCGTCAGGCAGAAATATTTCAATCAGGGTTAAACAATGCCGAGGCTTCAAGGTCATAGGCTGCGCTCGACCACGGCGAGGAAGAAAGCCGTGGCGAAGGTTATTCATCTGCCAAAGATATAAAGGGGCTTTTCATGCGTACGACTATTGGGGTAATGCTGGCGGTACTGATCACGCCATTGGCTCAGGCCGAGCTGATTGATGATATTGCCGACCGGGGCGAACTGCGCATTGCCGTGCAGGCCGACAACTCGCCGTACGCATTCAAGGAAAACGACCACCTGAGCGGCTTCGAGATCGACTTCGGCCAGGCGCTGGCCAAGGAACTGGACCTGCGCGCCGAATTCATCGAAGCCCCTGCCGCAGAGGTGCTGCCGGGTGTCGAGGCTGGCAAGTACGACATAGCACTGACCCCGTCGAGCGAATCGCCCAAGGGTAACGGCCCGCTCGATGTGAGTCTGCCGTTCAGCGAGAAGCAGCTGGTGATCCCGTTCCAGAAGGACAACCCGGCGTTCGAGAGCGCGGTGAACAATGCACTGCAGCGGCTCAAGGACAACGGGCGAACTGCCGAGCTTGAGCAGAAATGGTTCAAGGGGGTGCCTGAGACTGCGGCCGGGCAGTAAGTGCTTGATTGCCTGCACCGGCCTCTTCGCGGGCACGCCCGCTCCCACAGGCGGGTGCTATCCCTGTGGGAGCGGGCGTGCCCGCGAAAGGGCCGGACCAGGCTTAAGCTGAAAGCCCAGCCAGCGCCTGTTCCGCCAGGTCCAGCTCCAGCTCGCTGAACACCAGAACCCCGGCCCGCCGCAGTAATGCCGTGGTCAACCCCTTCCCCCGCCACCTTCACACCACTGAACGTGCCGTCGTAGGTCAACCGGTTGCCACACGAAGGGCTACCCGCCTTCAGTACCGCCACGCGAATGCCATGCTGGCGCACCAGCTCCAGCGCCCGCTGCGCCCCGGCCAGGAATTCGGCGCTGACATCCTCGCCCGTCACCGTCAGCACCTGCGCGCCGCCGTCGAGCACCTTGGCGCCCTGCCCGCCCGGTATTTCTGCAGGCGGCCGTGGGGTCGGCAAGCCACCCGCCACTTCGGGGCACAACGGCACCACGCGCCCTTCGGCCTGCCAGCGCTGCAATAGGTCGGGGTGGCCACTGGCGCGGCCGTCATAGCGCACTGGCTGCCCCAGCAGGCAGGCGCTGACCAGCACCTTGGGCAAGTCAGAACGGGTCATTGCCACGGCGCCGGAACCAGCCGGTCAACGAAAGCCGCTCACGCCCTGCCGGCAGCACTTCATGGGGCACCTCGCCCGACAGGAACACCACCAGGCAGCCCGCTACAGGCTGCACATCATGCTCGACACCGTCCGCCAGGAACATGCGCAACTGGCCACCGTCCTGCGGCTGCCAGCCTTCATTCAGGTACAGGACTGCCGACACCATGCGCCGGTCATCGTCGCGGAAGCGGTCCAGGTGCCGGCGATAGAATGCCCCGGGCGGGTACAAGGCAAAATGGCACTCGAAGTCTTCCAGGCCCAGGAACAGGCCCTGGTTGATGGCCTGGCGCAGTTGATCCATGGCGGCCAGGTACCGGTCGCAGGCCTCGGCCTGGCCAGGGTCGATCCACTGGATCTGGTCGCCGCGGATGGCCTCGCGCACCTCCTGGGCAGCACCGCGCCCAACCCCCGCGGGGTTGAGTTCGCCTTCGGCATCACGGCGCCGGCACTCGGCCGCCAGCGCGCGCACCAGGTCGGCAGGCAGAAACAGCGCCTGCTGGGACCAGCCATGGGTGGCCAGATCGTCGACGACGGCCGCAAGCATCGGGTGTTCAGGGGAGGTGTGCATGGCGCGCATCATATCCATTCGCCATGCTGGCGCACAGCGCCACTTGGCCGAGAAGCACGCGGATATCTCGACAAACCGGCGCCAGCCCACGGACAATAGCCACCTGCCGACAGGAGTCCTGAATGCGCCGTCTGTTTTCCCTGATTCTGCTGATGATCTGCACCGTGCCTGTCTGGGCAGACAACCTGGATCAACTGTACAAGGCCGCCGGCTGGCCCGACCAGCGCGCCCATTTCAACGATGCCCTGACCGCCGCCCAGGAACGCTACCGCAACAGTTTGCCACCCGCCGTGTACCAGGCGCTGGTCAACAACAGCAACCAGCGTTTCCAGGCCCAGGCGGTGGACCGTCGCGCCCAGGCCCAGCTGCGCGCAACCTTGGCCAACCCGGCACCGGCGCTGGCCTTCTTCCGGTCACCGCTAGGGCGTAAGGTGGTAGCTGCCGAGCTCAAGGCCACCCGCAAGGATGAACTGGCCAGGCATGCCAAGGGCCTGCCGAAAATCCAGGCCAGCGACGACCGCTTGCTGATCATCGGCCACCTGGCCCAGGCCCTGCCGGCGCGCGAAGCCGGCGCCGAAGTGAGCCTGGCCATCGCTGGCGTGGCGGCCGACAGCCTCAGCTCGATGATCCCCGGCCTGTTCGGCGGCGGCCAGGCCCAGGGCCTGCTCGATGGTCAGCGCCAGCGCCTGATTAGCCAGATCGGCGAAGACCTCAACAACACGCTGCTGTATGTCTACCGCGACCTGTCCGATGCCGAGCTGGAAGAGTTCGCCACCTTTGCCGAGTCGCCAGACGGCAAGGCTTACTACCAGGCCGCCCTGGCCGCCGTTCGCGCAGGCCTGGCGGTTGGCCAGAGCAGCAGCGACCTGAAGTGATCAGCCCAGGCGCTGGTCGATGAAGTCGAAGTAGCGCTGGCGAATGCCCGGCAGCTCGTTGGCCAAGTGGTGACGGGCCTCGGGCAGCATCAGAATCTGCGGTTCGGCGAACTTGGCCTTGAGTACTTCGAGGTTATAGGGCCAGTCCACTGTGCCATCCGCCTCTCCTTGCACGATCAACGGCCGCAGCGTGCTGCGTGGCGCGGCCTCGATGCGTTTGACCCAGGCAATCAAGGCACCCACCCAGGCCGTTGGCAGGCGGCGCGGTTGCAGCGGATCGGCTTCGAGGAACGGCAGGAAGGCCGGGTCATTGGTGTTCTCGCTGAAGCGCCGCTCGATGCCATTCACGAAGTGACGCAACACGCGATAGCTCAGCTTCGACCAGCGCCAGGCACAGGGCCGCACCAGCGGCGCCAACAGGATGACCTGGCCATCGATGGGACTGCGCGCGCCCTGGTGCAGCAGGTGGTCCACAGCGATGGCGCCACCGGTGCTTTGCCCGCATAGGTGCCAGGGGCGCGGCAATTGCAGCGTGCGCGCCTGCTCGAACAACGCCTCCAGCACCTGCTGGTACAGCGCGAAATCACTGATGCTGGCCCGCTCGCCGCTGGACAGACCGTGGCCGGGCAGGTCGCAGCTGATCACGGCGAAACCCTGTTTCAGCGCCCAATCGATCACATGCCGGTAGAGGCCCATATGGTCGTAATAACCGTGCAGCAGGAACAGCGTCGCGCTTGGCTGGTCGGGTAGCCAGGCCTGCCCTGCCAGCTCGAAGCCTGCGGCCTGGAAGCCGCCCAGCCAACTGTTGGCCGACAGGTTCAGGCCATAGAAGCGCTGATAGTCCTGCGCCTGGGCCGACAACGGCTGGCGAGCGGTGAACGGCGCCAGGCTGGTGCGCAGGAAGTCAGGGTGAAAGGCAGCGGGCATCGGGTACATCCAAAGCGAAGCAAGTATTGATCTGGGATATTCAGCTCTGGCCGACGTCGTGGCAAGCTTGCTCCCATCGTTCAACCAGCACCGATCCCTTGTAGGAGCGGCCTTGTGTCGCGATAGGGCCGCAAAGCGGCCCCGGCAATATCAGCTTGATGCACAAATCCCGGGGCGCGCGCTTCGCACCCCTATCGCGACACAAGGCCGCTCCTACAGGGGACCGCGAAGACTTCATGAAGAACCGGATCATCAAGCCACTGTGCATGGCACTTGCCCTCCTGATCGGCGCCGTCATCCTCTGGCAGGCCTACACCACCTTCCAGGCCCGCTACCTGCGCCCCTTCGACAACCAGGCCACGCTGTTCGACGGCAGCCAGCTGCAACTGCCCCCCGAACTGGCCGGCCCAGGCCCGATCCGCGTGGTGCACGTCTGGGACCCGGCCTGCCCCTGCAATGTCGGCAACCAGCAGCACCTGGGGGAACTGGTCAGCCAGTTCGCCAGCCAGGAGGTAACCTTCCACGTGCTGCAAAAGCCCGGCAGCCACGGGCAGTTGCCCGCCAACCTCACCGCCCTCAAGCCACTCGCCAGCCTGCCCGGCAGCGAACACCTGCCCGCCTCCCCGGCCGTGGCCATCTGGGACCGGCAGGGCCGCCTGGCCTACTTCGGCCCCTACAGTGAAGGCACGGTGTGCAACGCCAGCAACAGCTTCATCGAGCCGATCCTCAAGGCTCTACTCGACGGCCGCCAGGTGAGTGCCTCCAATACCCTGGCGGTGGGCTGCTACTGCCCCTGGGCCGGCTGACGCACCCGTGCAGGGTTGCCCACTACCACCGCGCCCGCTGGCACATCACGGGTGACCACACTACCGGCCCCTACCACGGCGTTGTCGCCAATGGTCACCCCCGGCAGGATGATCGCCGCGCCGCCGATCCACACGTTGTTGCCGATGGTTACCGGCCGACCGCTCTCCAGCCCTGTGCGGCGCACCTCGGGGTCGAGCGGGTGGTCGGCGGTATAGATCTGCACGTTGGGGCCGATCTGGCAGTCGTCACCGATACGCACCGGCAGCACATCGAGGATCACGCAGTTGAAGTTCATGAAGGTGTTGCGGCCGACGCTGATGTTGTAGCCATAGTCGCAAAAGAACGGCGGGCGGATCACCGTGCCTTCGCCGACCTGGCCAAAGTGCTCTATCAACAGCCCATGACGTGCGTCGTTGAGCAGTTCGACACTACTGTTGTAACGGTGCATCCAGTGCTTGTTGGCGATCTGCTCGGCCTGCAGCTCGGGGCAACCAGCGTGATAGAGCTGGCCTGTAAGCATTTTCTGTTTTTCGCTGAGGGACATGGAAACTCCTTTGGGGGGCTATGCTCTGATCGCGAATCCGCCGATCATCGGACCACATTTTTCGCCTGAACGCACAAGGAGCCTGCATGAAGCGCAGCCTGACCCTGTTGGCCGTGGTGGTTGCCGCGGCCGCCGGCGCCGGATACTGGTACGTGCAGGGCAAGCTGCCGCAACGTGAGGGCGAGGTCGCCATCGCCGGCCTGCAGGCGCCGGTCAGCGTGCGCTACGACGCCCGCGGCGTGCCGCACCTGCAGGCGCAGAGCGAGCCGGACCTGTACCGTGCCCTCGGTTACGTGCATGCCCAGGACCGGCTGTTCCAGATGGAGATCCTGCGCCGCCTGGCCCGGGGCGAGCTGGCCGAGGTACTGGGCGACAAGCTGCTGCCCACCGACACGCTGTTCCGCAGCCTGCGCATTCGCGAACAGGCAGCACTGATGGCCAAGCGTCAGGACCGCCAGTCACCCGCCTGGCAAGCCCTGCAGGCCTACCTCGACGGGGTGAACAGCTGGCAGGCGAGCCACCCCAAGCCCATGGAATTCGACCTGCTCGGCATCACCCCGCGCCCTTTCAGCGCCGAAGACACCCTGAGCATCGCCGGCTACCTGGCCTACAGCTTTGCCGCCGCGTTCCGGACCGAGCCCGCGCTCACCTACATCCGCGACCAGCTGGGCCCTGAGTACCTGAACATCTTCGATCTCGCCTGGCAGCCCGAGGGCGCCCTGGGCACACCGTTGGCCGCTGCCGACTGGCAAAGCCTGGAGGCCTTGGCCCGCCTCAGCCATGATGCACTGGGCGATGCGGGCATCCCGCAGTTCGAGGGCAGCAACGCCTGGGCCGTGGCCGGCAGCCACACCCGCAGCGGCAGGCCGCTGCTGGCCGGCGACCCGCACATCGGTTTCGCGGTGCCGGCGGTGTGGTACGAGGCGGAGCTGTCGGCGCCCGGTTTCAACCTGTATGGCTACTTCCAGGCGCTCAACCCGTTCGCCCTGCTCGGCCACAACCGCGACTTCGGCTGGAGCCTGACCATGTTCCAGAACGACGACGTCGACCTGATTGCCGAGCGCACCAACCCGGCCGACGCGAACCAGGTGATGATCGATGGCAAATGGCTGGCACTGGAAAAGACCGAGCAACAGATTGCCGTCAAAGGCGAAGCACCGGTCACCCTTAGCCTGCGTCGCTCGCCCCACGGCCCGATCGTCAACGATGTGCTGGGCGCCACTGCCGGGCCTACGCCCATCGCCATGTGGTGGGCGTTTCTGGAAACCGAAAACCCGATCCTCGACGGTTTCTATCAGCTCAACCGCGCCGATACCCTGGGCAAGATGCGCGAGGCCGCAGCCAAGGTGCATGCGCCAGGGCTGAACCTGGTCTGGGCCAATGCCCGTGGCGATATCGGCTGGTGGGCGGCGGCGAAATTACCGATCCGCCCCGACGGAGTCGATCCCGCGTTCATCCTCGACGGTGCCAGTGCGCAGGCCGACAAGCTCGGTTTCTATCCTTTCAGCGTCAACCCGCAACAGGAGAACCCGCCGCGTGGCTACATTGTCTCGGCCAACTACCAGCCTCCGGCGGCGGTGCCGATACCCGGTTACTACAACCTGCCGGACCGAGGCCGTCAGCTCGACCGCCACCTGGCCAACACCGATGTGAAGTGGGATACCCAGAACAGCCAGGCGCTGCAGCTGGACACTGCCAGCGACCACGGGCCGCGCACCCTTGCACCGCTGCTGGCAACACTGCGCGCAGTGGCCGAAGGTGACGAAGAGAAGGAGCTGGTCGAACAGCTGGCAGCCTGGGGCGGCGATTACCCGCTCGACTCGACCAGCGCCACGCTGTTCAACCAGTTCCTCTACGAGCTGGCGTTCGCGGCTCTGCATGACGAACTGGGCGACACCTGGTTCCCGGTGCTGATCAGCACCCGCGCCATCGACGCCGCCCTGCCGCGCCTGGCGGCAAATCCCGATTCGCCGTGGTGGAATACCCGCGGTGGCAACCAGCGTACTGACCGCACGACGGTGGTACGCACGGCCTGGCAGCAAAGCCTGAAGCACCTGCGCAACACCTTGGGCAACGACCCGGCCAGCTGGCAGTGGGGCAAGGCCCATACCCTCACCCATAACCATCCGCTGGGGGTGAAGAAGCCGCTGAACCTGCTGTTCAACGTCGGGCCTTTCGCCGCACCCGGTACTCACGAAGTGCCGAACAATCTATCGGCGAAGATTGGTCCGGCGCCATGGCCAGTAACCTATGGACCGTCGACGCGGCGGCTTATCGACTTTGCCGATGCCGGGCAGACGCTGACCAGCAACCCGGTCGGGCAGAGTGGCGTGCCGTTTGACCGGCATTACTCGGACCAGGCCGAGGGGTATGTGCAGGGGCAGTACCAGAGGGCGCAGATGGGCGTTATCCCGGCGCAGAGCACCTTGCGATTGGTGCCTGGCGGGTGATCGAGGGGGCTGCTTTGCAGCCCATCGCCGGCAAGCCAGCTCCCACAAAGTCTGCGCAGGTCTTGAGCACTGTGCAGTACATGTGGGAGCTGGCTTGCCGGCGATGGGCCGCAAAGCGGCCCCAATGGCAGCGTCACCCCTGCCACTTGCCCCCTTCCACAATCACGCTTTCCGGCTTGGTGTCATCGCTCAGTTCTTTGCGCACATACTGGTCATACAGCTTCAGCAAAAACTTCTCCTCCCCCAGCTTGGCCAACTCGGCGTTCACCCAGTCACGCAGCTCGGTATTGCCCTTCTTCACCGCCGGAGCAATCGGTGCCTCGTCACCCAACAGTTCAGGCAGCACGCGGTACCCGGGGTTCTGCTTGGCCCAGCTGGAACAGAATCAGGTTGTCCTGCGCATAGGCATCGCCACGCCCGGTGGCCAGCGCTTGCAGCGACTCGCTGTTCTTCTCGAACTTGAGCAGTTTCCAGTCCGGGTGGTTCTTGGTCAGCCAGATATCCGCAGTGGTACCGGTGGTGACGATGATGGTCTTGTCGGCCAGGTCGTCGAGCTTCTGCACCGGGCTGCCATCTGCGACGATGGCCTGCACCGCTACGCGCAGGTTGGGGTTGGTGAAGTCCACCGCTTCCTTGCGCTCCGGGGTCACGGTCATGTTGGCGAGGATCAGGTCGACCTTGTCGCTCTGCAGGAACGGGATACGGCTGGCCGGCTCCACAGCAACGAACTCGACCTTGTTTTCATCACCCAGCAGGTCCTTGGCCAGGCGCCGGCCGATGTCGGTATCAAAGCCCACGTAGCGGCCCTTTTCATCGACGAACCCGAACGGTGGCTTGTCGGTGAACACCCCGACAATCAGCTTGTCACGGGCCTTGATGGTTTCCAGGTAACTGGTGGCCGGCGAGGCCGCCGCGGGCTTGGGGGGTTCTTCAGCCTTGTTGCAGCCGGCCAGCAAGGCCAGGCCGAACAATGGCGCCAGCAGTTTGGTGAGGTTGGCAGTTTTCATGACAGTTCCTTGTGCAGTGTCTTCGGCAGGCTTTCTACGAAGGAGAATTTCTCCAGGAACTGCTGCGCGCGTGCGGTCCGCGGTCGTGTGAAGAAGCTCTCGGGGTCGCCCTGTTCAAGGATCCTGCCGGCCTCCATGAACACGATGCGGTCGGCCACCGCGCGAGCGAAGGCCATTTCGTGGGTAACGATGAGCAAGGTCATGCCGTCGCGGGCCAGGCCCTGGATCACCTGCAGCACCTCCTTGACCATTTCCGGGTCGAGGGCCGCGGTAACTTCATCGAACAGCATCACCTCGGGGTTCATGCACAGCGAACGCACGATGGCGATGCGCTGTTGCTGGCCCCCGGACAATTGCCGGGGAAAGGCGTCGCGCTTGTCCAGCAGGCCCACCCGCGCCAGCAGCGCCTCGGCCTGTGCCTGCGCTTCGGCGCGCTCGCGCTTTTGCACCTTGAGCGGGCCAAGCAGCAGGTTGTCGATCACGCTCATGTGACCGAACAGGTGATAGCTCTGGAACACCATGCCGACCCGCTGGCGGATTTCGCGCCAATCGGTGCGTGGGTCGAGCAGTTCCTGCCCGGCCAGGCGCAGGTGGCCGCCGTGGGCCTGCTCCAGGCCATTGAGGCAGCGCAGCAGCGTGCTTTTGCCACAGCCGCTGGGGCCGAGAATGACCACCACCTCGCCGGCCGCCACCTGGAGGTCGACGTCCTTGAGCACCTGGTGCTCGCCAAAGAACTTGTTGAAACCCTGGAATTCGATCAATGCGCTCATGAGTGGGCCCAGCGGCGTTCCAGCACGCGTGACGCGGCGGACAGCGGATAACAGACGATGAAGAAGAACAGGAACAAGGCACCGTAGATCAGCACCGACTCGTAAGTACGTTCGATGATCTGCTGGCCGGCCTTGATCACCTCGACCACGCCGATCAGCACCGCCAGCGAGCTGGTCTTGATGATCCGCGTGTAGATGTTGATGGTCGGCGGGGTCATGCGCTTGAGCGCCTGTGGCAACAGCACGTAGCCATACAGCTGCCAGCCAGCCAGGCCGATCGACAGCCCCGCCTCGCGCTGGCCACGCGGCAGCGAACGCAGCGCGCCTCGCACCACCTCACCCACCTCGCTGGCGCCCCACAGGCCCAGCACCAGCACCGCGCACCAGAAGCTGGGGATGCTCAGGGCAAAGAAGATCGGCAGGCCGAAGAACACCAGATACAGCCAGACGAGCACCGGGATGGCACGGAACAGCTCCAGGTACACCAGCAAGGCGATATTCAGGGCCCGGTTGCCCAAGGTTGCCAGCACACCATAAAGCACACCGCCCAGCGTCGCGAAGAGGATACCCAGCACGGAGATGGCCAAGGTCTGCGCCGCACCGCCAGCCAGCTGCGGCAACGCCTGCAACAGCAGTTCAGACGCCGAACTGGGCATGCTGCAGCCTCCTTTCGACATGGCGCAGCAGCAATGACAGCGGCAGGAACAGCAGCACGCAGAGCAGGGTCAGCACGGTGAGCATTTCATAGGTCTTGTAGTACAGCGCGATGTAGTTCTTGGTGGTGTAGAGAATTTCCGGCACGGCCACCGCCGACACCACGGTGGTCTCCTTGAGCAGGAAGATGAAGTTGGCGAACAGCGCCGGCAGGCTGAGGATGCCGGCCTGGGGCAGTACCACGTGGCGCAGCAGCTGGCCTTCGGACAAGCCGATGGAGCGCCCCGACTCCAGCTGGGCACGGGGCACGGCCTCGACGCCGGCACGCAGCACCTCGGTGAGGTAGGCACCGCCCATGAAGGTCATGGTGATGATTGCCGCGGCAAAGCCGGTAATCTTCAGGCCCAGGCTGGGCAAGGCGAAGTAGACGAAAAACAGCTGGATCAGGCAGCGGTGTGTTGCGGGCCAGCTCCACATAGACTTTTACCAGGCGCCAAAGGTACGGGGTGCGCAATACCAGCAGGGTGGCATTGACCAGGGCGACCAGCAGCGAGGTGACGATGGCGATCAGGCCGACCTGCAGAGTCACGCCTACGGCCTTGAGGAAGGCGGGCAGCGTGGTGAGGATGAATGCGGTATCGAGGGTCATGGGTAACGCAGGTCTGCAGGGTGCGCAGCGGCACGATAGCTAGACTCTAATGATCTAAAAAAATTTTAATAAATACCATTATGGAATATACATATCACCGAGACGTCACGCAGAGCCCCTGTGGGAGCGGGCGCGCCCGCGAAGCAGGCGACGCGGTGGACGGCACCGGCTACGCCGGTGTTCGCGGGCGCGCCCGCTCCCACAAGGTCCTGCGCCCGGAAACGAAAACGCCGACACATGGGTGTCGGCGTTGAGTCATGCCAGGTAATGCAAGCGCATCAGAACGCCGGCAGCACCGCACCTTGGTACTTCTTGGCGATAAATTCTTTCACTTCCGGGCTGGTCAGGGCCTTGGCCAGTTTCTGGATGGCTTCGCTGTCCTTGTTGTCCGGGCGGGCAACCAGGAAATTCACGTACGGCGAGTCGCTGCCTTCGATCACCAGCGCGTCCTTGGCCGGGTTCAGGCCGGCTTCCAGGGCGTAGTTGGTGTTGATCATGTCCAGGTCGACCTGATCCAGCACGCGCGGCAGCATGGCCGACTCAAGCTCGCGGAACTTCAGCTTCTTCGGGTTCTCGGCGATGTCCTTGGGGGTGGCCAGGGCGTTCTTCGGATCCTTCAGGGTGATCAGGCCAGCTTTCTGCAACAGCAGCAGGGCGCGGCCGCTGTTGCTGCCCTCGTTAGGGATGGCAACGGTGGCGCCTTCTTTCAGCTCGTTCAGGCTCTTGACCTTCTTCGAGTAACCACCGAAGGGTTCGACGTGCACGCCAATTACGGTGTCCAGGTGAGTGCCCTTGCCTTCGTTGAAGTTCTGCAGGTACGGCAGGGTCTGGAAGTAGTTGGCATCCAGACGCTTCTGGTCAACCTGCACGTTCGGCTGCACGTAGTCTGTGAAGACCTTGATCTGCAGGTCCACGCCTTCCTTGGCCAGGGTCGGCTTGATCAGTTCGAGGATTTCGGCGTGCGGTACCGGGGTGGCGGCAACCACCAGTTTTTCGGCGGCGGTAGCCAGGCCGGCGAACGACAGGGCAGCGGCCAGGGCAGTGGTCAGCAGGGTCTTCTTCATGGTGGTCCTTGTTCTGGTTCTGGGCCATCGACGATGGCGAATCGGGTGCCCAACCGGTTCACCAGCGGGCGTGAGGCGGACAATACCGAGATTTTTTATTCCGTAAAAATATCTTTTATTTAGCTGCTTATTCCAAAAACAAACTGCCATCAGCCACTTTGCTTATGAGCGGTGTCTAGCGCGCGGGGTTGGACAGATCCAGGTCCTCAGCCAGGATCTCTTCGCCGTCATTCACCAGCAAGGCGAAGTGGATGACATTCTCCAGTTCACGCGTGTTGCCAGGCCAGGAATGCGCCTCCAGCACCTGCTGTGCCGCCTCGCTCACCAGCGGCACAGGCCGCTGCAGGCGCACGCTATAGATACCCACGAAGTACTCGGCCAACGGCAGGATATCGCCGGGCCGCTCGCGCAGCGGCGGCAGCTCCAGCGCCCCCTCGCGCAGGTACTGGTAAAGGCGCTCGTTGAAGCGCCCCGCACGCACCACCCGCGCCAGGTCGATACTGGTGGCGGCCACCAGACGCACATCCACCGGTTGCGGCTGCTGCGCGCCCACCCGGGTTACCTCTCGGTTTTCCAGGGCGGCCAGCAACTTGCCCTGAATGGCCAGTGGCAAGTCGGCGATCTCGTCCAGGTACAACGTGCCGCCGTTGGCCGAACCGAACCAGCCGGCCCGGCTGCTGGCTGTACCACCCTGGCTGCCGGCGCTGTAGCCGAACAGCTCGGCATCGGCGTAGGTGGGGCTGATGCCCGCGCAGTTGACCGACACGAACAGCCCGCTGCGGTCGCTGGCGCGGTGGATCTGCCGGGCCAGCAGCTCCTTGCCGGTGCCGGTTTCGCCACGGATCAGCACCGGCACGGGTTGCGGCGCCAGGTGCTCCAGCTCTGCGCGCAACTGTTGCGAGCGCGGGTCGATGAACACCAGCGCCTTGGCGCGGATGCTCAGCGGGCTCTTGTCCAGCTCGGGGAAGGTCAGCAACGGCTGGCCAAAGGGGTTTTGAAAAGTCATGACGAACTCCCGCCCCAGGCCTGCAGTGGCCGGGCGTCAGGCAAACGTTAAACAGTAAGGGCGATCAGGCGCGGCGCAGCGCGCGCTGCTCGACCCGGCTTTGCAAGCGATACAGGTAGGCGAAGCCTTGTTCCCAGCGCTCGTGGCCGGACTTGACGTTGATGTGCCCGGCGTTGGTCAGCAGCCCTGCTTCGGCATCCCAGGCCTGGGCCAGGTACAGCGCCCTCGGCACGCTTACGGCCGGGTCGTTGTCCGAGCTGACCACCTGGCTGGGGAACGGCAGTACTGCGGTCGGGATCGGCGCGAAGTTGCGCAGCGCCGGCGCGCAGGTCGACCGCTCCACGTCAGCGGGTGCAACCAGCAGCGCGCCACGTACTCGCCGCAGCAGGGCCGGGCTGGCTTGCGCGGCCCAATGCGCGACGGTTATGCAGCCCAGGCTATGGGCAATCAGAATCACCGGCGAGCGCTCGGCGGCAATCGCCTGCTCCAGTGCCTGCACCCAGTCCCGGCGCTGCGGGGTCAGCCAGTCGTGCTGCTCGACCCGGGCACTGTTGGGCAGGGTGCGCTGCCAGTGACTTTGCCAATGATTGTCTGGCGATCCTTGCCAGCCCGGCACAATCAGGTAACGGATCGACTCGTTGCGCATGGGGACGCCTCCAGTGAGTTTGCGTGCTTGGAGACCAGTATAGGGAGGGAGTTATATCAGTAAAGGAATAAGAAGCTATTTATTAATAACCGAAATGATGACCCCTGTGGGAGCGGGCAAGCCCGCGAATCAGGCGCCGCAGTGGATGGCACGGGCTTCGCCCGTGTTCGCGGGCACGCCCGCTCCCACAGGGATCTGAGGGCAAAAAAAAGGGCCATCCCCTGCCAAGAGATATGGCCCCTAAGCACTTGCCTGAAGAAAGTTGACGAGATCAGCGCGCGGTAATCACCGCCAGCTTGCTGATCCCCGCACGTTCGATAGCCGCCATGGCCCGCGCCACTTCGCCGTAGTTCACGCCGTCATCGGCCTGCAGCTGTACACGCACGTCCACATCTTTGTCCTTGGCAGCCTTGAGGCTGGTTTCCAGCAGGTCGGGCTGGATCTCGTCCTTGTTGATGAACAACTTGCCATCACCATCGATGCTGACCACCAGCGAGTCTTTCTGCTCCACCGGGGCCACGGCCTCTGTCTTGGGCAGGTTGATGGGGATGGCATTGGTCAGCAGCGGCGCGGTGACAATGAACACCACCAGCAGCACCAGCATGACGTCCACCAACGGCGTGACGTTGATTTCACTGAGGACTTCGTCGCTGTCCTGGGTCGAAAAGGCCATGTCAGGACGCCTCCTTCACCGGCTGGGTGAAACCGGCCTGGGGCCTGTGCACGGCCGGGTGCACCAGCACGCGGAAGGCACTCTTCTGCGCCAGGCTGTAAAAGTCGTGGGCGAAGTCATCGAGGTCGGCGGCAGTCAGCTTGAGGCGGCGCAGGAAGTAGTTGTAGACCAGCACCGCTGGCACCGCGACGGCGATACCCACGCCGGTGGCCACCAGTGCCGAGCCAATCGGCCCGGCCACGGTTTCCAGGCTTGCGGAGCCGGCCGCACTGATGCCCTTGAGCGCTTCCATGATGCCCCAGACGGTGCCGAACAGGCCGATGAAGGGCGAGGTACTGCCGATACTGGCGACCACTGCCAAACCGGTTTCCAGCGAGCGGCGTTCGCGCACGATCTGCTGGCGCAGGGCGCGTTCCAGGCGGTCCTGGTGATTGATGGCGTGGCTCAGGTCATTGGCCTGGCCATCACCAACGGCGATGGCGGCATACCCGGCCTGGGCAACACGGGCGGCCGGTCCAGGCAGTTCGTGGCTGGGCTCGGCAGCCGAGTCCAGGCTCGAAGCGGCCCAGAATTGCTGGTGGAAACGCTTGTCCTGGTGCTTCAGCCGCACGAACTGCACGACCTTGACCAGGGCCAGGCCCCAAGTGACGACAGAAAAACCGACCAGCAGCCAGATGACTGCGCTTTCAACGGATTCGAGAGGGGATGCCAGCAGGCTCATGATGATGTCTTCCTGTGTTCTGCGAAAAAGTTAGCGAAGCTTGAAATCGATCGGCACGCTGACCCAGCCGGCCTGGGCCACGTCGCCCTGCTTGGCGGGCACGAAGCTCCAGCGCTTGACTGCGGCCAGTGCGGCGGCGTCGAGGGCATCGCGGCCGCTGCTTTTCTGGATCTGGATCTGCCCGGGCTTGCCGCTGGGCAGCACCTCGACGCGCAGCAGCACGGTGCCTTCCCAACCGCGGCGCTGGGCCATCTGTGGATACTCCGGCGCCGGGTTCTTCAGGTACGCCGCGTTGGCCGATGGCGGGGTGACCGGGGCCGGCGCGGGTGGTGCTGGCGGAGCCGGGGCGGCCACCGGGGCTGGCGGCGGCGCCTCGACCGGCTTGGGCTGGGGTTTGGGCTGTTGCTTGACCACCGGCTTGGGCACGGGTTTGGGTTTGGGCTTGGCGGCCAGTTCGTCGACCACGGGCGGTGGAGGTGGCTGAACCACCGGCGGTGCCGGGGCTGGAGGCGGTGGCTCGACCACAGGCGGTGCCGGCGCGGCGAATTCGATGGTCATCGGCGGTACTTGCGGTGGCACCACCGGCAGCTCGGGCGTTGGCGCCTGGCTGACCCAGTACGCTGCAGCGCCATGCAGGGCCAGCACCAGCAGGCCCAACACCAGCTTGTCGCGGCCCTTGAGCCCGCTGACGGGCGTGCGTTGCAGGCGCAGCTGGCCAAGCGGGAGGCGAAGCGTGCGTCCAAGGTCGACCAGGTCGCCCGGGGCCGGGCGCCATGGCTGGTCGTAGGCCCTGACGGCCGACTGGACATTACCCATTGATCAAACTCCTGGGGTTCCGATTCAGGTGTGTGGCTGAATCATCGGTGCCAGAGGCTTATCCCATAAAGTAATGTTTAAAATTATGGTTAGAACTTAAATGAATATGCTTTAGGTGGGATTGTGGCAAAGCCGCGGAATTCGCGGGCTGCCGAAAGACCAGTTCAAGGCGATGCATTGCGGGCATGCAAAATATTCGCTTACGGCATGAAATTGCCGCGAGGGCTGCGCCCTCGATTCGCAGCACAAGGCTGCTCCTACAGGGACCGCGCTAGTTCAGGCAATGCGCGGTTCTTGTAGGAGCGGCCTTGTGTCGCGATGGGCTGCAAAGCAGCCCCGATAATCTCCCAGGCATAAAAAAGCCCGGGACCAACCCCGGGCTCTTTCATCATCAAAGGCGACTCAGATATCCGCCACCTTCTGCCAAACCTTCGGCCGGAAGAACAATGTCTCCCCCCGCGCCAACCCGGTCAGGCTGTCATGGTCCTTGACCACCTCGGCCTCGATCAGCTCGCTCTGCCCTTCCACCTTCAAGGTCACCCGCGTGGTCGCGCCCAACGGCCGGATGTCCCGCACCTCGGCCGCATGGTGCCCTTCGGTCTCATGCCGCGACAGCGACACTTCGTGCGGGCGGAACAGCACATGATGCCCTTCGCTCAGGGCCAGGCGGTTGGAGTCACCGAGGAAGTGGTAGACGAAATCGTTGGCAGGGTGCTCGTATACCTCACCAGGCGAGCCGATCTGCTCGATCACGCCCTTGTTCATCACCACGATGCGGTCAGCCACCTCCATGGCCTCTTCCTGGTCGTGGGTGACGAACACCGACGTCAGGTTGATGTCCTCGTGCAGGCGCGCCAGCCAGCGGCGCAGCTCCTTGCGCACTTTGGCATCCAGCGCACCGAACGGCTCGTCCAGCAGCAGCACCTTGGGCTCTACCGCCAGGGCGCGGGCCAGGGCGATACGCTGGCGCTGGCCGCCGGACAACTGCTCGGGGTAGCGGTCGGACAGCCAGTCCAGCTGCACCATGTTCAGCAGCTCATGCACCTTCTCGGCAATCTTGCTCTCGCTCGGCCGCTCGCCCTTGGGCTTCATGCGCAGGCCGAAGGCAACGTTGTCGAACACACTCATGTGGCGGAACAAGGCGTAGTGCTGGAACACGAAACCGACGTTGCGGTCGCGCACGTCATGGCCCGACACGTCCTCGCCATGGAACACGATATTGCCCTGGTCCGGGGTTTCCAGGCCGGCGATGATGCGCAGCAGGGTGGTCTTGCCGCAGCCGGACGGGCCGAGCAGGGCCACCAGCTCGCCGCTGTTGATGTCCAGGTTGATGTTGTCCAGGGCCTGGAAGCTGTTAAAGCGCTTGCTGACGTTACGAACTTCGATCGACATGAATCATTCCTCCGCGGCGCTGTGGCGCAGGCGGTTAATACGGTTCTCGCTCCACTGCTTGAGCAGCAGGATGAAGAGCGCCAGGATCAGCAGCAGGCTGGCCACGCTGAAGGCCGCGACGTGGTTGTACTCGTTGTAGAGGATCTCCACGTGCAGCGGCAAGGTGTTGGTTACGCCGCGAATGTGGCCAGACACCACCGACACCGCGCCAAACTCGCCCATGGCCCGCGCGGTGCACAGCACCACGCCGTAGATCAGGCCCCATTTGATGTTCGGCAGGGTCACGTGCCAGAACATCTGCCAGCCATTGGCGCCGAGCAGGCGCGCGGCCTCCTCTTCCTGTGTGCCCTGCTCCTGCATCAGCGGGATCAGCTCACGGGCCACGAACGGCACGGTGACGAAGATGGTGGCCAGGACGATGCCCGGCAGGGCGAACACGATCTGGATATCGTGGTCCTGCAGCCACGGCCCGAACAGGCCTTGCGCGCCGAACATCAGCACGTAGACCAGGCCTGCGATCACCGGTGAGACCGAGAACGGCAAGTCGATCAGGGTGACCAGGATGCTCTTGCCACGGAAGGTGTACTTGCTCACGCACCAGGCAGCGCTGACGCCGAACACCAGGTTCAGCGGCACCGAGATGACCACGGCGAGCAGGGTCAGCTTCAGGGCCGACAACGCGTCAGGCTCGAAGATCGCCTCGAAGAAGGTGCCAAAGCCGTTCTTCAGCGCCTGCGACACCACGATTACCAGCGGCAGCAGCAGGAACAGCGCGAACACCAGCCAGCCAAGGCCGATCAGGATGCGCCGCGAAGTCGCGCTGCCACGGCGGGCGGCGTTGGCGGCGGCACTTGCACTCAGGGATGAACTGGACATGCCGGCCTCCTTCAAGGGGTTTCGATACGACGCTGCAGCAGGTTGATCAGCAGCAGCAGGATGAAGGAAACCACCAGCATCAATACGCCGATGGTGGTCGCGCCTGGTGTAATCGTACTGGTCGAGCTTGACCATGATCAGCAGTGGCAGGATCTCGGTCTTCATCGGCATGTTGCCGGCTATGAATATCACCGAACCATACTCGCCCACGCCGCGGGCGAAGGCCAAGGCAAAGCCTGTCAGCCAGGCTGGCAGCAGCGCTGGCGCCAGCACGTGGCGGAACACCTGCAGCGGCTTGGCGCCCAGGCAGGCGGCGGCCTCCTCCACTTCACGCGGAATGTCGGCCAGTACCGGCTGCACCGTACGCACCACGAACGGCAGGGTGACGAAGGTCAACGCCAAGGTGATGCCCAGCGGGGTGTAGGCGATCTTGAAGCCCAGGTCGGTGGCGAACTGGCCAACCCAGCCCGAAGGCGCATACAGGGCGGTGAGGGCGATACCGGCCACAGCCGTGGGCAGGGCGAACGGCAAGTCGATCATCGCATCGATGATTTTGCGCCCCGGGAAGGTGTAGCGCACCAGCACCCAGGCCAGCAGGGTGCCGATCACACCGTTGATGATGGCGGCGAACAGGGCAGTTCCGAAACTCAGCTTGAGCGCGGCGATCACCCGCGGCGCACTGATGACGTTCCAGATCTGCTCCCAGGTAAGCTGCGCGGCATGCACGAACATGGCGGCCAGCGGTATCAGCACGATCAGGCTGAGGTACACCAAGGTGTAGCCCAGCGTCAGCCCGAAGCCGGGTATGACGGGGGAAATGCGGCGTGACATAAATATCCCTGGTTGAACGCACTTGGCCCGGGGACGATCCCGGGCCGTTGCTAGCTTCTGAATCCTGGGGCTGCTGCGCAGCCCATTCGCGGCACAAGGCCGCTCCTACATGGATCGCGATTTCCTGTAGGAGCAGCCTTGCGCTGCGAATGGGCCGCAGAGCGGCCCCGCTTTTCCCTGGCGCTTACTGTGCCTGATAGATCTGGTCGAACACACCGCCATCATTGAAGAATTTCGGTTGTGCAGTCTTCCAGCCACCAAAGTCCTTGTCGATAGTCACCAGGTCAAGTTTCGGGAACTGCTTGCCGAACTCGGCTGCGACCTTCTCGTCACGCGGGCGGTAGAAGTTCTCGGCGGCAATCTTCTGCCCGGCCGGGCTGTACAGATGCTTGAGGTACTCGTTGGCAATCTCGGTATTGCCCTTCTTCTCGGCGTTCTTGTCAACCACCGCCACTGGCGGTTCGGCCAGGATCGAAAGCGAAGGCACGACGATCTCGAACTTGTCGGCACCACCGTCTTCCTTCAGTGCCAGGAAGGCTTCGTTTTCCCAGGCCAGCAGTACATCGCCCTGGCCGTTGTTGACGAAGGTAATGGTCGAGCCACGGGCGCCGGTGTCCAGCACCGGCACGTGCTTGAACAGCTCCTGAACGTAAGCCTTGGCTTTCTCTTCGCTACCGCCGGTCTTCAGGCCATAGGCCCAGGCAGCCAGGAAGTTCCAGCGGGCGCCGCCGGAGGTTTTCGGGTTGGGGGTGATGACCGACACGTCCTTCTTGATCAGGTCGCCCCAGTCCTTGATACCTTTCGGGTTGCCCTTGCGCACCAGGAACACGATGGTCGAGGTGTACGGGGTGCTGGCATCCGGCAGACGAGTCTGCCAGTTGTCCGGCAGGGTCTTGCCGAGCTTGGCGACTTCGTCGATATCGCCGGCCAGGGCCAGGGTCACCACGTCGGCACGCAGGCCGTCGATCACCGCACGGGCCTGCTTGCCCGAACCGCCGTGGGATTGCTGGATCTTCACCTTGTCGCCCGGGTGGGCCTGCTGCCAGTGCTTGATGAACTCGGCATTGTACTGCTGATACAGCTCGCGGGTCGGGTCGTAGGACACGTTCAACAGTTCGTAGTCCTTGGCGATGGCGGAACCGGCAAAAACAGCACTGGCCAGGGCGGCGAGCGCATAACGGCGGATGGACATGGTGAAGCTCCCGATTGGCATTTTTCTAGTTTTGGATGGGTGGTGCGATCAGCCGGTCTTGTTGCCGGGCTGTTGCAGGCGGAACTTCTCCTTGCGCTCGATCTGTACAACCTGAGCGTTGTGCACGGTGATCTCCACCGCACCGAATCGCAGGTCGCGCAGAGCGCTCTGGATTTCCCGCAGAATGGTGGCTTCGTCCTGGCCGTCGATGCTACGCAGAGATGCACTCATGCTCGTTCTCCTTGGAGTGAGGGTGCCGGGCTGAGGTTTGAAGGGGATTTGCGCCTGGCTTGAGGGCAATAGTAGTGAGGCGGGGTTATTCTTAAAAATACTGTTTAAGAATGTTTATATAACCGAAAATAAAAGCTCGTTTTGAAGACCACAGAAGGCCCTGTGGGAGCGGGCGTGCCCGCGAATGCGTCAGTAAATTCACCATCGCATTCGCGGGCACGCCCGCTCCCACAGGGTTCAGTGCTGGGTTTCGGTCTTGTGTTCAGGCTCGCGGATCTTGTACCAGGCCACATACAACGCCGGAAGGAACAGCAGCGTCAGCAAGGTCGCCACGATGATCCCGCCAATCATGGCGTAGGCCATCGGCCCCCAAAACACCTCGCGGGCAATCGGAATCATGCCCAGGCTCGCCGCCGCCGCTGTCAGCAGAATCGGCCGGCGCCGGTGGTTGGTGGCCTCCACCACCGCATCCCACGGCGACAAGCCCTGGGCTTCGAACTCGTCGATCTGGGTCACCAGGATCACCGAGTTACGAATGATGATGCCCGCCAGCGCGAGAATGCCGAGAATCGCCACGAAGCCCATGGGCGTACCGGTGGGCACCAGCGCGATGATCACGCCAATCAGCCCCAACGGCGCCACGCTGACCACCAGGAACAGCTTCTGCACGCTGTGCAGCTGGATCATCAGGAACGTCGCCATCAGGAACAGCATCAGCGGGATGACCTTGCGGATCGGCCCCTGGGCCTTGGCGCTCTCCTCCACCGTACCGCCGGTGGCCACTTCGTAACCCACCGGCAGCTTGCTGGCGAACTCGTCGATCTGCGGCTTCAGCTGGGCCACCAGGTCGGTAGGCTGGATATCGCCGTTGACCGAGGCCTTGATGGTAATGGTCGGCTTACGGTCACGGCGCCATACCAGCGGCTGCTCCAGTTCGTAGCGCACGGTGGCGAACGACAGCAGCGGGATCGCGGTGCCGTTGGGTGTGAGAATTTGCAGGTTCTGCAGGGTATCGGGTGAACCCCGCTCACTGTCCTCGGCACGGGCGACCACGTCGACCAGATAGATGTTGTCGTTGACCTGGGTGATATCCACCCCGCTGACGATGCTGTTCATCACATTGGCCACGTCTTCCGACGACAGCCCCAGCTGGCGCGCCTTGTCCTGGGCGATGTCCACGCGCAGTACCTTACCCGGCTCGTTCCAGTCGTAGATCATCTCGCCGATGTGCTCGTTCTGGTCGAGCAAGGTGGCCAGTTCGATGGCGTGCTTGCGCACCTCGTCGATATTGGCGCCACTGACCCGGTACTGGATCGGCCGGCCCACCGGCGGGCCCATCTCCAGCGATTGCACGTTGACACCGATGCCGACGAACTCTTCATGCAAAATCTTCTGCAACCGCGCCATCATGCCCTGGCGCTCTTCGAAGCCCTTGCTGACGATCACCAACTGCGCGTAGTACGGGTTCTGCAACTGCTGGTCGAGTGGCAGGTAGAAGCGAATGGCGCCCTGGCCGATGTAGGTGCTCCAGCTCACCAGGTCCGGGTCATCCTTGATCCGCGCCTCGAAACGGTCGACCACCTTGCGGGTTTCCTCGATCGAGGCGTTCTGCGGCAGGTTGAGGTCGACGAGGATTTCCGGGCGATCCGAGGACGGGAAGAACTGGTTCTGCACGAAGCGCTCGCAGAAGATCGCCAGGGCAAACAGCAGCACGGTACCAATGATGGTCAGCCAACGGTTGCGCATGCACCACAGCAAACCATGCTCGAACGCCCGGCCGACGCGCCCAGGCTCGGCTTCATGGGCCTTGAGCTTGGCGCTGCTGAGAATGTGCACCCCCAGCACCGGTGCGAAGAATACAGCCACCACCCACGACACCATCAGTGCCACCGCGATCACCGCGAACAGCGTGTAGGTGTACTCACCCGCAGAACTGGCGTTGAGGCCGATGGGCACGAAGCCGGCAACCGTCACCAAGGTACCGGTCAGCATGGGGAACGCCGTCGAGGTGTAGGCGAACGTGGCCGCCTGCTCCTTGGTCTCGCCCATTTCCAGGCGCGTGACCATCACCTCTACAGTGATCATCGCGTCATCCACCAGCAAGCCGAGGGCGATGATAAGCGCCCCCAGCGAAATCCGCTGCATGGTGATGCCGCTGTACTCCATGAACACGAACACCATCGCCAACACCAATGGAATCGAGCAGGCCACCACCAGGCCGGCGCGCATGCCAAGGCTGACGAAGCTCACTGCCAGCACGATCACTACCGCTTCGAACAGCGCGCTGGTGAAGCCGCCGACTGCCTGCTTGACCACCACAGCCTGGTCCGACACGGTGTGGACCCCGACACCTATCGGCAGGTCTTCGACCACCCGGTCCATGCGTTTTTTCAGCGCCGCGCCGAACACCTGCATGTTGCCACCGGCCTTCATGCCGATGGCCAGGCCGATGGCGGTCTGGCCGTTGTAGCGGAACATCGGTGATGGCGGGTCGACGTAGCCGCGCTCGATGTCGGCGATGTCGGCCAGGCGGAAGAAGCGGTCGTTGATCTTCAGGTTGACGGTTTGCAGGTCCTTTTCCGAGGTGAACTGCCCGGAGGTACGCACCGAGATACGCTCAGGCCCTGCCTCGATCACCCCGGCAGGGGTCACGGCGTTTTGCGATTGCAGGGCCTGCATGACCTGGCGCTGGTCGATGCCAAGGGCTGCCAGCTTGCGGGTGGAGAAGTTCAGGTACAGCACTTCGTCCTGGGTGCCAAGCAGCTCGATCTTGCCGATGTTGGGTACATCGCGCACTTCGGCCCGCGCCTGTTCCACGTAGTCGCGCAGCTGACGCAGGGTCAGCCCGTCGGCAGTGAAGGCATAGATCGAACCGAAAACATCGCCGAATTCATCGTTGAACCCGGGCCCCTGGATGCCCGCCGGGAATTCACCGCGAATGTCCTGGATCTTCTTGCGCACCTGGTACCAGATTTCCGGGATGTCCTTGGCCTTGGTGGTGTCGCGCAGGTACACGTAGACCGTGGATTCACCAGGGCGGGTGTAGCTTTTGGTGTAGTCGAGCGAGTCGAGCTCCTCGAGCTTCTTCTCGATGCGGTCGGTGACCTGGTACAGGGTTTCGTCCTGGGTCGCGCCGGGCCAGCGGGTCTGGATGACCATGGTCTTGATGGTGAACGACGGGTCTTCTTCACGGCCCAGGTTGAAGTAGGAGAAGATCCCCATCAGCAGGCCAACGAACATCAGGTACCAGACGAACGATTGATGCTTGAGTGCCCAGTCGGACAGGTTGAAGCTTCCTTTCATTGCGCATCCTCGTCGAAGGTGACCTTCTGGCCAGGCTTGAGGCTGTTGACGCCGGCGGTGACCACACGCTCGCCGGGCTGCACACCCGAGGTCAGGACGATGCTCTCGGCGGTGCGGTCGATCAGGGCCACGTCACGGGTGGCCACGGTTTTCTGTTGTGTATCGATCACCCACACCTGGGTCTTGCCGTCACGCTCGAGCAAGGCGCTCGAGGGCAGTTCGCTGCGCGGCGTCACTGCCGAGCTCAGGGTCACGCTGATGGCAGTGCCCAGATGGAAGGCCGCCGGTGTGCTGGCCAGGGTCAGCCGGGCACGGCGGGTACGGGTGGTGGCATCGGCCTGGGGCTCCAGTTCGCGCAGGCTGGCAGTGGTGTTGATGGTCGGGTCGAGTTGCGAGGCAACGGTGAAGGTCAGGCCTTTGCTCAGCTGCTCGGCCAGGCCGATCGGCAGATCGATCACCGCTTCCTTCACATCCGGCCGAGCCAGGGTTACCACGGCCTGGCCGGCGGTAACGGTTTGCCCGGCTTCGGCCTTCCAGTCGGTAATCACTGCGGCGTGGTCGGAACGCAGGGTACTGTAGTCGAGCTGGTCACGCGCCTGGCTGAGCGCAGAGCGCGCCTGTTCCAGCGCGGCGCTGGTGGTTTTCAGGTTGGTCTGGGCGATATCCAGCTGCGCCTGGGCGCCTACGCCACGGTCGTACAGCTGTTGCTGGCGACGGGCATCGGCCTGGGCGTTGATCCACTGCGCCTGCACCTTGGCCAGGTCGCCTTCGGCGGCGCGCAGCTGGTTCTGCTGGTCGGTCGGGTCGAGGGTGGCCAAGGTATCGCCCGGTTTCACCTGAGCACCCACATTCAGCCAGCGCCTGGCGATACGCCCGGAAACGCGGAAGCCCAGCGTGCTTTCGAAGCGCGCCTGGATACTGCCGGCGAAACGCCCCAGTTGCGATTGCACCTGGGGCTCGACCTTCACCGACAGCACCGGCCGAACCGGCTCAGGCACTTCGTCCTCGCCACCGCAGCCACCCAGCAGCACGCCGGCTGACAACATCAGCAGCAGGCGCTTCATAGCTCACCTCCTTGGGCCTTGGCATCGATCTTGTGTACCTGCATGCCGGGGTGCAGCAATTGCCCGCCATTCACCACCACGGTCTCGCCGCCCTTGAGGCCGTCGGCGACCACGATACGGCCGGTGAGATAGCGACTGACTTCCACCTTGCGCAGCTCGACCTTGTCGCCCTCGCCCACTACCCAGACGGCGGGCTCATGCAAGGCCTTGGTCAAGGCCGACCATGGCAGCTCGATACTGGGTCGCCCCTGGGCATTGGTGGTGGCGGTTACCGGCGCGCCCAGTTGCATGCCCGGCGGTACATCCTTGAGCCCTACCTTGACCTGCACCGTGCCGCTCTGCGCCGACACGGTAGGCGTGATTTCGCGTACGAAGCCATGAGCCTGGACCTTAGGGTCGTCCAGCAGGCTGACGATCACCCCGGCATCACTGGGCGGAGCCACCAGCAGCGATTCGTAGACGTTGAACACGGCGTCACGATCGCCATCGGTGGCCAGGCTGAAGATCGGCATGGTCGCCTGCACCACCTGGCCGACCTCGGCCTGGCGCTCGGTGATGACCCCATCAGCCTCGGAGACCAGCGCGGTGTAGCTGAGTTGTTCGTTGGCGTCGGCCAGCTGTGCCTGAGCCGCCTTCAACGCGCTCTGGTTGCTGCGCAAGGCGGCTTCGGCGGCGTCGTATTCGCTTTGGCTGGTGTAGCCTTTGGGCAACAGCTTTTGCTGGCGTACGAAGGCGGCGCTGGTCTGGGTGACTCGCGCTTGTGCGGCGAACACCTCGGCCTTGGCCGAGTCAACGTTGTTCTGCAGGTCTTTCGGATCCAGGCGCGCCAGCACCTGGTTGGCCTTGACGTGATCGCCGACGTCGACGCTACGCGAAATGATCTTGCCACCTACGCGGAACGACAGGTCGGTCTGCACCCGCGCCTGCACGTCGCCGGTCAGGGTGACCCTGGCGGCGAAGTCGGTCGGCTGTACCTGTTGCACGCCTACGCGTGGCAGTGTTTCGGTGGTTTCTTCCTTGCTACAGCCTGACAGCAGGGTACCCAGCCCCAGGCAAATGACCAACAGCGGACGCATAAACGTCATGCAGGCTCCTTGCTTGCGCGCAAATGATTCGTGGGATGCGACTGTCAGCGTAGTTCAGGGTTGGATAAACATCACTGACCGCGATCAAGCTGGCATTTTCGGCGCCTGTGCGGGCCTCTTCGCGGGCACGCCCGCTCCCACAGGGATATCGCAGGCCTTGTGACTTGCGCTGTACCTGTGGGAGCGGGCGAGCCCGCGAAGAGGCCGGCACATCAGTTTCTGCCATATTCAGAAACCATCAGCCACTCGGCAACCCCGCTTCAGCCGCTACCTTTCAAAAGGGAGGTTCAACTTCAAGGAAGATCACAATGCCGTTAGCCGAATCCCGCCTGCTACGTCGTGGGCGCTTCTCCGAGCCAGGCAGGCTCTACATGCTGACCACCAAAACACACCTGCGGCTGCCACTGTTCCATGACTTCGACAATGCTCGCCTGGTGGTCAGACACTTGCGGGTCTCAGATGACATTCAGGACTGCCGGTCATTGGCCTGGGTAGTGATGCCAGACCATCTGCATTGGCTGATCGAGCTGAAAGAAGTGACACTGGGAACACTGATGCGCAAATTCAAATCACGCACAGCCATTGCATTGCGCAAGGCAGGTGTCAGGCACAAGCCGATATGGCAACCGGGTTACCACGACCATGCGCTGCGGGGGGAAGAGAGTGTGGTGCATGTGGCCCGGTACATTGTTGCCAATCCCTTGAGGGCAGGATTGGTCAGGAGTGTCAGGGACTACCCACACTGGGATGCGGTATGGCTTTGAATCGGTGTTGGGGCCTTCGCGGGCTTGCCCGCTCCCACAGGAGTTCACCACAAGCCTGAAAGCTGTGATATCCCTGTGGGAGCGGGCGTGCCCGCGAAAGGGCCGGATCAGGCCGAAGCCGTAACCTGCACCGGGCGCTTGACCT
The DNA here is from genome assembly GCA_029953615.1 of Pseudomonas putida. Lineage (NCBI taxonomy): Bacteria > Pseudomonadati > Pseudomonadota > Gammaproteobacteria > Pseudomonadales > Pseudomonadaceae > Pseudomonas > Pseudomonas putida. The sequence continues at coordinate 2,073,477 of CP124529.1, forward strand.
GCGGCTGCGAGGCATTGGCCGCAGCACCCTCTTCGATCGCCTGCTGAATTGCCTTGCGACGACGCTCTTCGGCCTGGCGGCTGAAGTACCAGACGAAGAAGGTCACCAGCGACACCGACAGCAGGATCAGGCTGGCCACGGCGTTGATCTCCGGTTTCACACCCAGGCGCACCGCAGAGAATACTTCCATCGGCAAGGTGGTCGAGCCCGGGCCAGACACGAAGCTGGCCAGCACCAGGTCATCCAGCGACAGCGCGAACGACATCATGCCGCCCGCTGCCAGCGATGGCGCGATCATCGGGATGGTGATCAGGAAGAACACCTTCCACGGCTTGGCCCCCAGGTCCATCGCCGCCTCTTCGATCGACAGATCCAGCTCACGCAGGCGTGCCGACACCACCACCGCCACATACGCCGCACAGAACGTGGTGTGGGCGATCCAGATGGTGACGATGCCACGCTCCTGCGGCCAGCCGATCATCTGCGCCATGGCCACGAACAGCAGCAACAGCGACAGACCGGTGATCACTTCCGGCATTACCAGTGGCGCGGTGACCAGGCCACCGAACAGCGTGCGGCCCTTGAAGCGGGTAACCCGGGTCAGTACGAACGCCGCCAGGGTACCCAGCGCCACAGCTGCCACCGCCGTGTAGCAGGCGATTTCCAGCGAGCGCATCACCGACCCCATCAGCTGGGTGTTGTCGAGCAGGCCGACGTACCACTTGATCGACCAGCCACCCCATACCGTCACCAGCTTGGAGGCGTTGAACGAGTAGATCACCAGGATCAGCATCGGCAGGTAGATGAACAGCAAGCCGAGCACCAGCATCAGCTTGGAGAAACTGAAGCGCTTCATGTCCTGCCCTCCATTTCTTTGGCCTGGCTGCGGTTGAACAGCAGGATCGGCACGATCAGGATCGCCAGCATCACCACCGCCAACGCCGAGGCCACCGGCCAGTCACGGTTGTTGAAGAATTCCTGCCACAGCACCTTGCCGATCATCAGGGTTTCCGGGCCGCCCAGCAGCTCAGGGATCACGAACTCGCCAACCACCGGGATGAACACCAGCATGCAGCCGGCGATGATGCCGTTCTTCGACAGTGGCACGGTGATCTTCCAGAAGCTGTTGAAGGTGCTCGAACCCAGGTCCGAAGCGGCCTCGAGCAGGCTCGCGTCGTGCTTCACCAGGTTGGCGAACAGCGGCAGGATCATGAACGGCAGGTACGAATAGACCACGCCGATGTACACCGCCAGGTTGGTGTTGAGGATTTGCAGCGGCTGGTCGATCAACCCGATCCACAGCAGGAAGCCGTTGAGCAGGCCGTTGTTGCTGAGAATCCCCATCCAGGCATAAACGCGGATCAGGATCGCGGTCCAGGTCGGCATCATGATCAGCAACAGCAGGACCGTCTGCGTCTCCTTCTTGGCGTTGGCAATGGCATAGGCCATCGGGTAGCCGATCAGCAGGCACAGCAAGGTGCTGAAGAAGGCCATCTTCAGCGAGCCCAGGTAGGCCGAAATATACAGTTCATCCTCGGTCAACAGGCCGTAGTTGGCCAGGTTGAGCACCAGCTGGATCTTGTCTTCGACGTAGCTGTAGATCTCGGTATACGGCGGGATCGCCACGTCGGCTTCGGCGAAGCTGATCTTCAACACGATGAAGAACGGCAGCATGAAGAACAGGAACAGCCAGATGAACGGCACGCCGATCACCAAGTGCCGCCCCTCCGGGGTAATGCGCTGGAAGGCTCGCTTGAGCTTGCGCAGTTTCATGACCGCAGTACCACGCCGCTGTCGTCTTCCCACCACACGTACACTTCGTCGCCCCAGGTCGGGCGGGTGCCCTGGCGCTCGGCGTTGGCGACGAACGACTGCACGACCTTGCCGCTCGGCAGCTCGACATAGAACACCGAGTGGCCACCCAGGTAGGCAATGTCGTGAACCTTGCCGCGCGACCAGTTGTGCTCGCAGGTCGGTTGCTGGGTGGTGACCAGCATCTTTTCCGGGCGCAGGGCGTAGGTGATGTGCTTGTCTTCCACCGAGGTGGTGATGCCGTGGCCGACGTAGATCTTGCGCTCCAGCTCCGGGCTGGCAATGATCGCGTGGCCTTCGGCGTCGTCGACCACTTCACCTTCGAACAGGTTGACGTTACCGATGAACTCGCACACCAGGCGGCTGGTAGGCGTCTCGTAGATGTCCACCGGCGAACCGATCTGGGCGATCCAGCCCAGGTGCATGATGGCGATGCGCTGGGCCATGGTCATGGCCTCTTCCTGGTCATGGGTCACCATCACGCAGGTCACGCCCACGCGCTCGATGATCTCCACCAGTTCCAGCTGCATCTGCGAACGCAGTTTCTTGTCCAGCGCGCCCATCGGCTCGTCGAGCAGCAGCAGCTTGGGGCGCTTGGCCAGCGAGCGGGCCAGGGCCACGCGCTGGCGCTGGCCACCGGACAGCTGGTGCGGCTTGCGCTTGGCGTACTGGGTCATGTGCACCAGCTTGAGCATCTCGGCCACGCGGGCGTCGATCTCGGCCTTGGGCATCTTGTCCTGCTGCAGGCCGAAGGCAATGTTCTGCGCCACGGTCATGTGCGGGAACAGCGCGTAGGACTGGAACATCATGTTGATCGGCCGCTCGTAGGGCGGCATGTCGGTGATGTCGACGCCATCGAGGAGGATCCGCCCTTCGGTCGGACGCTCGAAGCCGGCCAGCATGCGCAGCAAGGTGGACTTGCCGGAACCGGAGCCACCCAGCAGGGCGAAGATCTCGCCCTTGCGGATTTCCAGGGACACATCGTCCACGGCTACCGTTTCGTCGAACTTTTTCGTGACCCGGTCGATCTTGACCAGCACCTGCTTGGGTTGCTGGCCACCCTCGAGGGCTTTTTTATAGGCACCGGAGGCAACTGCCATGAGTGAAACTCCCAACAAGATTTTTGTGCCCGCGAGCCCTGTTCTACAGGGGCCTCCACGGGCCTGGATTTTTACTTGCCCGACTTGACCTTGGTCCAGCTACGGGTCATCAGCCGTTGCACCTTGGGTGGCAACTCTGAATTCACGAACATCTTGTTCAGCACTTCCTGCGGTGGGTAAACCGCGGCGTCAGTCCTCACGGCCTGGTCCATCAGGTCGCCAGCCTTGGGGTTCGGGTTGGCGTAACCGACGTAATCACTGACCTGGGCGATAACCTCAGGCTTCAGCAAATAGTTGATGAAGGCATGCGCCTCTTTGACGTTTTTGGCGTCCTTGGGGATCGCCAGCACGTCGAACCAGAGGTTGCCGCCTTCCTTGGGAATGGCATAGGCCAGGTTCACGCCCTTCTTCGCCTCTTCGGCGCGGGTCTTGGCCTGGAACACATCACCCGAAAAACCTGCCGCGACGCAGATGTCGCCGTTGGCCAGGTCGGTGATGTACTTGGACGAGTGGAAGTAGGTCACGTACGGGCGCACCGCCAGCAGTTTCTTCTCGGCGGCCTGGTAGTCCTTGGCGGTTGGTGCTATTGGGGTCCAGCCCCATGTAGTTGAGCACCGCCGGCAGCATTTCGTCCGCCGAGTCGAGGAAGGCCACGCCGCACTTGGCGAGCTTCTTCATGTTTTCGGGCTCGAACAGCACTGCCCAGGAGTCGATGGTGTCCACGCCCAGCGCAGCCTTCACCTTGTCGACGTTGTAACCGATGCCGTTGGTGCCCCACAGGTAAGGCACGGCGTACTGGTTGCCCGGGTCGTTCCTTTCCAGGCGCTTCATCAGCGCCGGGTCCAGGTTGGAATAATTGGGCAGCAGGTTCTTGTCGAGCTTCTGGAACGCGCCCGCCTTGATCTGCTTGCCGAGGAAATGGTTGGACGGCACCACCACGTCATAGCCGGTATTGCCGGCCAGCAGCTTGCCTTCCAGGGTTTCGTTGGAATCGAACACGTCTTGCACGGGCTTGATGCCCGTGGCTTTCTCGAAGTCCGCGAGTGTGGTCGGGCCGACGTAGTCGGACCAGTTGTAGAAGTGCACCGTAGGCGCCGCTTGGACGCTGCATGCCAGCGTCAGGCCCGCTCCAGCCATCAAGGCTTTGCGGAATACAGAAATGGACAAGTGGGTGGTCCTCACAATCAGTGCCTGGGTAGCGACAATGCTGCCGCACACGCAAAACCGGCGCGCAACTTACCTTCGCAGCTTCGATGCCGCAATCATCAATTGCCTTTCACTGGCTCTGGGCCGGGATCCCCCGGCCCAGAGGTGCCGCATCGGGGTTATTTGCCCGACTTGATCTTGGTCCAGCTGCGGGTGATGTCACGCTGGGCCTTCGCTTCAGGTGCAGCGATGGCGTACAGCTGTTTCTTCACTTCGGCTGGTGGGTAGATGCTTGGGTCGCTGGTGATTTCCTTGTCCACGAACTGGGTGGCGGCAGCGTTGCCGTTCGGGAAGCGCACGGCGTTGGTGATTTCAGCCATGATTTCCGGCTGCATCAGGAAGTTCATGAACTGGTAGGCAGCGTCTTTGTGCTCGGCATCCTTGGGGATAGCGACCATGTCGTAGAAGGTACCGGCACCTTCCTTCGGAATGACGTAGTCCACTTTGACCTTGTCGCCAGCTTCGTGGGCACGGGCCTTGGACTGCTCCAGGTCACCCGAGTAACCGACGGCTACGCAGATGTTGCCGTTGGCCATGTCGCCGATGTACTTGGACGAGTGGAAGTAGGTGATCGAAGGACGGATCTTGAGGAACAGGTCCTCGGCGGCCTTCAGGTCTTCCTTCTTGGTGCTGTCGGTCGGCTTGCCGAGGTAGTGCAGCGCAGCCGGGAGCATTTCGGTCGGGGCGTCGAGGAAGCTCACGCCGCAGCTCTTGAGCTTGGCGATGTTCTCAGGCTTGAACACCACGTCCCACGAGTCGATCTTGTCCACGCCCAGCGCGGCCTTGACCTTCTCCGGGTTGTAGCCGATGCCGATCGAGCCCCACATGTACGGGAAGGCGTGCTTGTTGTCCTTGTCGCTGGCATCGCCAACGGCCTTGAGCAGGTCAGGGTCGAGGTTCTTCCAGTTCGGCAGCTTGGAGCGGTCCAGCTCCTCGTACACGCCAGCCTTGATCTGCTTGGCCAGGAAGTTGTTGGACGGCACCACGATGTCGTAGCCGGACTTGCCGGCCAGCAGCTTGGCTTCGAGGGTTTCGTTGCTGTCGAACACGTCGTACTTGACCTTGATACCGGTCTGCTTCTCGAACTTGGCAATGGTGTCCGGAGCGATGTAGTCCGACCAGTTGTAGACGTTCAACACCTTGTCTTCAGCCTGAACAGCGGTAGCCATGGCGCCCATCAGGGCGGCGGCCAGCAACGTCTTGCCCATTTTATTCATGCGTAATGCTCCAGAATTTTTTTGTTTAGCCATCTGTTCAGCAGCCAGGACCTACGGTGCAGAGCGCGCGGCGACTGAAACAGTCGCTAGTCTGGCAAGTTACAAGGCTCTGTATCAAGGAAAGCAGGGCCTTGTAACGACTTAATGTCACATCGCTAGCCTAGCAAACTGTCAACGAATCGCTTCGAGCGTCAGGTCCAGGCATTTGCGTGCCTTTTCCACCAGTTCGTCGATCTCCGCGTGGCTGATCACTAGCGGTGGCGCGATGATCATGGTGTCCCCCACCGCGCGCATGATCAGGCCATTGTCGAAGCAGAAGGTGCGGCAGATCATGCCCACGCCCTTGCCTTCGTAACGGCTGCGGGTGGCCTTGTCCTTGACCAGCTCGATCGCGCCGAGCAGGCCCAGGCCGCGTACCTCGCCCACCAGCGGGTGGTCCTGCAGTTCACGCAAACGCTTTTGCAAATACGGTGCCGCTTCGGTGCGCGCCTTCTCGACGATTTTCTCGTCGCGCAGGATGCGCAGGTTTTCCAGGCCCACCGCCGCCGCTACCGGGTGGCCGGAGTAGGTGAAGCCGTGGTTGAAGTCGCCGCCTTGGCTGAGTACCTGGGCCACGGTGTCACGCACGATCACACCGCCCATGGGGATGTAACCGGAGGTCAGGCCCTTGGCGATGGTCATCAGGTCGGGCTTGAGGTCGTAGTAGTCGGAACCGAACCACTCGCCGGTGCGGCCGAAGCCGCAGATCACTTCGTCGGCGACGAACAGGATGTCGTACCTGGCGAGAATCTCCTTCACCTTCGGCCAGTAGGTTTCCGGCGGGATGATCACGCCGCCGGCACCCTGGATCGGCTCGGCGATGAAAGCGGCGACGTTGTCTTCGCCGACTTCGAGGATTTTCTGCTCCAGCTGCTCGGCTGCCCACACCCCGAACTCATCCGGGGTCATGTCGCCACCTTCGCCGAACCAGTAAGGCTGCGGGATATGCACGATGCCAGGGATCGGCAGGCCGCCTTGCTCGTGCATGCCGCTCATGCCGCCCAGGCTGGCACCAGCCACGGTGGAGCCGTGGTAGCCGTTGATGCGGCCGATGATGGTCTGCTTCTGTGGCTTGCCTTTCAGCGCCCAGTAGTGGCGGACCATGCGCAGCACGGTGTCGTTGCCTTCGGAGCCGGAACCGGTGAAGAACACATGGGTCATGCCCTGTGGCGCCACGTCGGAGATGGCCTTGGCCAGCTCCAGCGCAGGCGGGTGGGCAGTCTGGAAGAACAGGTTGTAATACGGCAGCTCGCGCATCTGCTTTTCTGCCGCCTGCACCAGTTCCTCACGGCCGTAGCCTACTGCCACGCACCACAGGCCAGCCATGCCGTCGAGAATCTTGTGCCCCTCGCTATCCCACAAATGCACACCCTGGGCCTTGGTGATGATGCGCGGCCCCTTTTCCTTCAGCTGCTTGTAATCACTGAAGGGCGCGAGGTGATGCTCCCCGCTCAGGGTTTGCCATTCACGGGTTTGCGGGTTGTTGACGCTCATGTGCTTCTCCGTTGTTCGACAGCCGCGTCCTGCGGCACCAGATTTATCAGACAGCAAACAGCAGGAACTCACGCTCCCAGGAACTGATGACTCGCTTGAAGTTCTCGTGCTCGGCGCGCTTGGTAGCGACGTAGCCGGTGATGAACTTCTTGCCCAGGTACTGCACCAGTGCACGGCTGTTTTCCATGCGTTCCAAGGCATCTTCGATGGTCAGTGGCAGGCGCAGGTTGCGGCGTTCGTAGCCACGGCCCTGCACCGGCGCGCTGGCGTCGATGCCTTCGACCATGCCGATGTAGCCACACAGCAGGCTGGCGGCAATGGCCAGGTAAGGGTTGGCGTCGGCGCCTGGCAGGCGGTTCTCGACCCGGCGGCTTTGCGGGCCGGCGTCCGGCACGCGCAGGCCGACGGTACGGTTTTCCTCGCCCCACTCCACGTTCACCGGCGCCGAGGTGTCGGGCAGGAAGCGGCGGAACGAGTTGACGTTGGGGGCAAACAGCGGCAGCGCCTCGGGGATGAACTTCTGCAGGCCACCGATGTGGTGCAGGAACAGTTCGCTCATGCTGCCGTCGTCGTTGCTGAAGATGTTCTTGCCGGTAGCCACGTCGACCACGCTCTGGTGCAGATGCATGGCACTGCCTGGCTCGCCGGTCATGGGCTTGGCCATGAAGGTGGCGGCGACATTGTGCTTGAGCGCGGCCTCGCGCATGGTGCGCTTGAACACCAGGATCTGGTCGGCCAGGTGCAGGGCATTGCCATGACGGAAATTGATCTCCATCTGCGCCGTGCCGTCTTCATGGATAAGCGTGTCGAGGTCCAGCTGCTGCAGTTCGCACCAGTCGTAAACGTCTTCGAACAGCGGGTCGAATTCGTTGGCGGCTTCGATCGAGAACGACTGGCGGCCGGTTTCCGGGCGGCCCGAGCGGCCTACCGGGGGCTGCAGCGGGAAGTCAGGGTCTTCGCTGCGCTTGGTCAGGTAGAACTCCATCTCTGGCGCGACAATCGGCTGCCAGCCCTTGTCAGCGTAGAGCTTGAGCACTTTCTTCAAGACGTTGCGCGGCGATAGTTCGACCGGGTTGCCCTTCTTGTCGTAGGTGTCGTGGATCACCTGGGCGGTCGGCTCGATGGCCCATGGCACGAGGAACACGGCGTTCTCGTCGGGGCGGCAGATCATGTCGATGTCCGCCGGGTCCAGCAGTTCGTAATAGATGTCGTCGTCGACGTAATCGCCGGTCACGGTCTGCAGCAGCACGCTCTCGGGCAAGCGCATGCCTTTTTCGGCGATGAACTTGTTGGTAGGCGAAATTTTGCCGCGAGTGATGCCGGTCAGGTCACTGATCATGCATTCGACTTCGGTGATCTTGTGCTCTTTCAACCAATCGGTGAGCTGGTCGAGGTTGTTACTCATAAATACCTCAGGAGGTAAGGTGGTCCGCGCACTGATTCTGGATGGAGTACATTGCTAAAGCAAAAACCCCCGCGCAGAGCCACAGTGGATACACTGAAAACAGGTGCGTCCGTAATGAGTTCGAAAGGCAGGAAGACGAAACGAAGGGCGGCAAGCCGCTACGAGGGCAGGTCCGGGCGCGCCAAACGTCAATTATTGCGGCCAGGGCGGCAACGCCATCGACGAAGCTTGCAAAAATGACGGATGTACCCGATGGCACTGCGCAGGCAGTGCTTTCAGGTCGCGGCAAGCGGACCATGTGACCCTCGTATTATTGTGTTCTGGGTTGAGACCGAGCTTAGCCTTGTTCATTTTTTTACACAACACCTCCGTAAAAAATAAAACACGGCTCGTCGGAGATAGCCCTTCGTGCGGTAAATAGCGGATAATGGCTTGCCCCGATATGCAGCAAATCTGCCGTCGATGAGCCATTTCAGGGCATCATGGGGTTGGCTTGACATCAGTTTGTCTTTTCGATTGACTGGTCTTGCAAGCCCCCCTTGATTGATATTTTTAACAACAAAGGTGTTGCATCATGTCGGTACCCCCGCGTGCCGTTCAGCTTAACGAAGCGAACGCGTTCCTTAAGGAACATCCTGAGGTTCTCTACGTTGACCTTCTGATTGCAGATATGAATGGTGTGGTGCGTGGCAAGCGCATAGAGCGCACCAGCCTCCACAAGGTTTACGAGAAAGGCATCAACCTGCCGGCCTCCCTCTTCGCCCTGGACATCAACGGTTCCACCGTCGAAAGCACCGGGCTGGGCCTGGATATCGGCGATGCTGACCGCATCTGCTATCCAATCCCTGACACACTCTGTAATGAGCCGTGGCAAAAGCGCCCCACCGCCCAGCTGCTGATGACCATGCACGAGCTCGAAGGCGAGCCGTTCTTCGCCGACCCGCGTGAAGTACTGCGCCAGGTCGTGAGCAAGTTCACCGAAATGGGCCTGACCATCTGCGCCGCATTCGAGCTGGAGTTCTACCTGATCGACCAGGAGAACGTGAACGGCCGCCCGCAGCCGCCACGCTCGCCCATTTCCGGCAAACGCCCGCAGTCGACCCAGGTGTACCTGATCGACGACCTCGACGAATATGCCGACTGCCTGCAGGACATCCTCGAAGGCGCGAAAGAGCAAGGTATCCCGGCCGACGCCATCGTCAAGGAAAGCGCCCCGGCGCAGTTCGAAGTCAACCTGCACCACGTGGCCGACCCGCTCAAGGCCTGCGACTACGCGGTACTGCTCAAGCGGTTGATCAAGAACATCGCCTACGACCATGAAATGGACACCACCTTCATGGCCAAGCCCTACCCGGGCCAGGCAGGCAACGGCCTGCATGTACACATTTCCGTGCTGGACAAAGATGGCAACAACATCTTCACCAGCGAGGATCCCGAGCAGAACGCCGCGCTACGTCACGCTGTCGGCGGTGTGCTCGAGACCCTGCCCGCTTCGATGGCGTTCCTTTGCCCGAACGTCAACTCGTACCGCCGCTTCGGTGCGCAGTTCTATGTACCGAACGCGCCTAGCTGGGGCCTGGACAACCGCACCGTGGCCCTGCGCGTGCCGACCGGTTCGCCGGACGCCGTGCGTATCGAGCATCGCGTGGCCGGTGCCGACGCCAACCCGTACCTGATGATGGCCGCCGTGCTGGCCGGCGTACACCATGGCCTGACCAACAAGGTCGAGCCGGGTGCGCCGATCGAAGGCAACTCGTACGAGCAGCTGGAGCAGAGCCTGCCGAACAACCTGCGCGATGCCCTGCGCGAGCTGGACGACAGCGAGATCCTGAACAAGTACATCGATCCGAAGTACATCGACATCTTCGTCGCGTGCAAGGAGAGCGAGCTGGAGGAGTTCGAGCACTCGATCTCCGACCTCGAGTACAACTGGTACCTGCATACCGTGTAAACGAAAACGCCGCCCACAGGGCGGCGTTCTTGTTTGAGATCGGTGTCGCCTGCTTCGCGGGCTTGCCCGCTCCCACAGGTACACCACAGGTTTCAGGCCTTGTGAGTACCCTGTGGGAGCGGGCGAGCCCGCGAAGAGGCCGGTACAGGCTTACAAGGGCTTCTCGAAGATTTTCGAGTTGCGCTGGTAGTTGTACAGCGAAGCCCGCGCCGCCGGCAGCCGCTCCACCCCACTCGGCGCAAACCCGCGTTCGCGGAACCAGTGCGCGGTTCGCGTCGTCAGCACGAACAAGGTGTTCAGCCCCAACTGCCGCGCCCGGCTCTCGATACGTTCCAGCAGTTCGTCACCACGCCCGCCATGGCGGTACTCCGGGTTCACCGCCAGGCACGCCAGTTCGCCGGCGTCGGAGTCGGCAATCGGGTACAACGCCGCACAGGCGATAATCATGCCTTCGCGCTCGACCACGCTGAATTGCTCGATCTCCCGCTCCAGCACCTCGCGCGAGCGACGTACCAGGATGCCCTGCTCTTCCAGCGGGCTGATCAGCTCCAGCAAACCGCCCACATCCTCGATGGTTGCCTCGCGCACCACTTCGAACTGCTCCTGCGACACCAACGTGCCGCCACCACCACGGGTGAACAGCTCGGTCAGCAAGGCGCCGTCCTCGGCATAGCTGACGATATGGCTGCGCGCCACACCGCCTTTGCAGGCTTCGGCCGCGGCATCCAGCAATTCGCCCTGGTAATCACTGCCCAGACGCTGCAAATGCGGAGCAACCTGCTGCGGGCGCAGCTCACGCACCAGCTTGCCATCGGCATCCAGAAGGCCCGGCTCGGCACCGAACAGCAGCAGCTTGTCGGCACCCAGTTCGATGGCGGCGCGGGTGGCCACGTCTTCGCAGGCCAGGTTGAAAATTTCCCCCGTGGGCGAGTAGCCCAGCGGCGACAACAGCACGATGGAGCGCTCGTCGAGCAGGCGGCTGATCCCCTTGCGGTCGACCCGGCGCACTTCGCCGGTGTGGTGGTAGTCCACACCTTCGAGCACGCCGATCGGCCGCGCCGTGACCAGGTTGCCGGACGCCACGCGCAGGCGCGAGCCCTGCATCGGCGAAGCGGCGATGTCCATCGACAGGCGCGCCTCGATGGCCAGGCGCAGGGCGCCCACAGCATCGATCACGCAGTCCAGGGTGGCGGCGTCGGTAATGCGCAGACCACGGTGGTAGTGCGGGGTCAGGCCCCGATCCGCCAGGCGGCTTTCGATCTGCGGGCGCGAGCCATGTACCAGCACCAGGCGCACGCCCAGGCTGTGCAGCAGTACCAGGTCGTGGACGATGTTGCCGAAATTAGGGTGTTCCACCCCATCGCCAGGGAGCATGACCACGAAGGTGCAGTCGCGATGGGCATTGATGTACGGGGAGGCATGACGCAGCCAGTTGACGTAGTCGGGCATGACAGGGCCTGTGGATAAGTGGACGGAGAACGGCGATACAGGGGGCGTTCAGGATCATCGTCGGAACAGGCTTGCGGTCACGCGCGGTCTCCTCTAGGCAGGAACGAATCAGTCCGGTTGACGTTTAGTCCAGGCAATAGTGCCGGATCAGGTCACGCAATAGACGCACGGTAGGCTCGATTCGTGACATTTCAAGGTACTCGCCCGGCTGGTGGGCACAAGCGATGTCGCCGGGGCCCAGCACGATGGTCTGGCAACCCAGCTGCTGAAGATAAGGCGCTTCGGTGCCGAACGCCACCGCTTCGGCGCGATGGCCGGTCAGGCGCTCCGCCACTTGCACCAGCTCGGTGTCGGCGGCCTGCTCGAATGGCGGCACCTCCGGGAACAAAGGCGCATAGTCGATGCGCACCTCGAAGCGCTCTGCCACCGGTACCAGCCTGGCGCGGATGGCCGCACGCAGTTGCTCCACATCCATGCCTGGCAGCGGGCGCAGGTCGAACTCCAGGGCACACTGGCCGCAGATACGGTTGGGGTTGTCGCCGCCGTGAATGCAGCCGAAGTTCATGGTCGGGGTCGGCACGGTGAATTGCGGGTTGCGGTAGGCCTGCTGCCATTGCTGGCGCAAACCCATCAACTCGCTCATTACTGCGTGCATGGCCTCCATGGCGCTGCGGCCCAGGCTTGGGTCCGAAGAGTGGCCGCTGCGCCCGAGGATGTCGATGCGGTCCATGAGGATGCCCTTGTGCATGCGGATCGGCCGCAGCCCGGTGGGTTCGCCGATCACTGCCGCACGGCCGAGCGGCTGGCCGGCCTCGGCCAGCGCACGGGCGCCGGACATGGAGCTTTCTTCGTCACAGGTGGCAAGGATCAGCAGCGGCTGTTTGAAGTCGTGCTCCAGCAATGGGGTGACCGCTTCGATGACCAGTGCGAAGAAGCCCTTCATGTCGCAGCTGCCCAGACCGACCCAGCGGCCATCGGTTTCGGTCAGCTTCAGCGGGTCACTGGCCCACAGCTGTTCATCATAAGGTACGGTGTCGCTGTGCCCCGCCAGCACCAGGCCACCCGGGCCAGTGCCACGGCTGGCCAGCAGGTTGAACTTGCCGGGGCTGACCTGCTGGATGTCGCACTTGAAACCCAGGTCGCCCAGCCAGCCGGCCAGCAGGTCGATGACCTGGCGATTGGACTGGTCCAGCGCAGGCTGGGTGCAACTGACCGAGGGCGCGGCAATCAGGGCGGCGAACTGGTCTTTCAGCGTCGGCAACGGCATGCGCGTACTCCTCGGAAGCGTTGCCCATCATAGCAATGCCAATCGTTCGCGGGGCAACCGTGTGGGCTTCTTCGCGGGCTCGCCCGCTCCCACAGGGGTTGCACCGCCCTTGAAAGCGATGCTGTACCTGTGGGAGCGGGCAAGCCCGCGAAGAAGGCCACCACGATCCAACAGACGAGAGCCGACTCCTGTAGACTGCTGGGCAACCACGCCCCCTCCTTCGAGCCTGTGATGCACAAAGAAACCGAACTCAAGCTCCGCGCCAGCCGCGAGACCCTTGCCGCCCTGCGCGAGCACCCTCTGCTGAAGAAGCGCAACAAGTCCGGCTGGCAGACCCGCGAACTGCTCAACCAGTACTTCGACACCCCCGAGCGCGAGCTCTCCGCTGCCCGCGTCGCCCTGCGCCTGCGCCGCGATGGCGAAGCCGTCATCCAGACTCTCAAGTGCCGCGGCACCAGCGTGGCCGGCCTGTCCGAGCGCAACGAGCACGAATGGCAGCTGGACAAGGTCAAGCTCGACCTGAAGAAGCTCGACGACAGCTGCTGGCCCGCGCAACTGGCCAGCCTGGACAAAAAGACCATCAAGCCGCTGTTCACCACCGACTTCAGCCGTGAATACGCCGAAATCGCCTGGGGCCGTGGCAAGAGCAAGGTAGTGATCGAGGCCGCACTCGACCAGGGCTTCGTGATCGCCGGCAAGCGCAAGGAAGAAATCTGCGAGCTGGAACTGGAACTGCGTGAAGGCGAGCCACAGGCGCTGCTGGAACTGGCCGCCGAGCTGGCCGCCAGCCTGCCGCTGATGCCATGCGACATCAGCAAGGCCGAGCGTGGCTACCGCCTGCTGGAGCCGGACAGCTACGAGCTGAGCCTGCCGCACACCGAGCTGGAGGCCGAAATGGCCGTGGACGACGCCTACGCCGCACTGGCCTGGCAACTGCTGGGCAGCAGCCAGCGCCTGGCGGAGCAATATCGCCACAACGGCCACTGGCGCCTGTTGCAGGACTGGGTCGAGTGCCTGACCGAGCTGCGTGCCGTTACCGCCAGCCTGGGCCAGGCCGCGCCGCGCGCCACCACCCGCGACCTGCGCAGCAGCCTCGACGCCCTGCTCGAAGACTGGCGCCCTTTGGTGCAGGCCGGCAATGACGACGAAGATATCCGTCGCGCCGCCCCCGAGCAGTTCGCCGAAGAGCTGGAAGACGTGCGGTGGGGCCAGTTCTCGCTGGAAACCTCGCGCTGGCTGCTGGCCCGCGCCTGGACCGTGGAGCGCAAAGGCCGCGGCGAGCGCCAGGGCAAGGCGCAGCTGGCAAGCTGGCTGGCACACCTGCTGGGCGAAGAAGGCCGAGCGTTGAAGCTGCCGCTGTATACCCAGCGTCCGGAAGACCTGGCTGAGCAACTGCCGCGTATCGAACAGCTGCTGGCCTGGCTGCACCATGCTCGTCAGGTGCTTGAGGCTCCGCAGATGGACCGCCTGTATGGCGACCTGAAGAAGCTGCATGAGCTGTCTGAACAGCCGATCAGCGATGAAGTGCTGGAAGCGCGTATCGAACAGGCCCGGGCGGTAGATCAGAGCCGCGGCTGGAAGCACCTGCTCAAGGCTTGATACCGCGTAGCCTGCTTCGCGGGCTTGCCCGCTCCCACAGGGAACTGCACAAGGCCTGGGCCTGCACAGCACCTGTGGGAGCGGGCGAGTCGGGGCGCCGAACCGCCGCGAATGCCTCAGCGCGACAGTGGCAGGCTGGTGGTGGACTTGATCTCCGACAGCGCCACGATCGAGTTCACTTCCTGAATTCCCGGCACGTTCGACAGCTTTTCGAAGAAGAACCGTTCATAAGCCTCGATATCCGAGGTGACAATGCGCAGCAGAAAGTCCACCGACCCCATCAGCACATAACACTCGAGCACCTCCGGAAACCCGCGGATCGCGTCGGTGAACTCGGCGAAGTTGGAGCGCCCGTGGGCGTTCAGTTTCACCTCGGCGAAAATCTGCGTGTTCAGGCCGACCTTCTTGCGGTCCAGCAGGGTTACCTGCCCGCGAATCACTCCCTCCTCCTTCAACCGCTGGATACGCCGCCAACACGGTGATTGCGACAGCCCCACGCGTTCGGCGATCTGCGCGCTGGACAGCGAAGCGTCCTCCTGCAGCAGCTCGAGGATACGGCGGTCATAGGCGTCCAGCTCGCTGTGCATCAAAAATTCTCCTGAACAGCACTTAATGAATAGAACAATTCGCCAATGCAGCGAAATGCTCAAATCATAGCGAAAAAATACCGCTGCCAACGTGCAAGAATTTCTCCCACATTCGCGGAGACCAGCATGAACGCACAGCCCCGTACCGACGCCTGGGCCGCCAGCAGCGCCCACAGCACCGTGCACTATCGCCTGCAGGCCGAGGCCGAGCCTGACAGCCTGTGCCGAGTGCTCAACCTGTTTGCCCTGCAGTTCCTGACCCCGCACAGCGTGCAGGTCAGCCAGCAGGATGACTGGCTGGAAATCGAGGTCGGCATCGGTGGCCTGAGCTGGCACCGGGCCGAAGTGATTGCGCAGAAACTGCGTAACCTGGTGTGTGTGGGTGAGGTGAGTCTGAGCAACCTGCAGCGGGTGGAGCTGGCGGTGGTCTGAGCCATCCGCTTTGGCCCCTTCGCGGGCTCGCCCGCTCCCACAGGTACACCACAAGGCTGAGGTCGGTGATAATCCTGTGGGAGCGGGCGAGCCCGCGAAGAGGCCAGCACAGGCACTGCAAGATCCCGAAACCCTTCATCCCCATCAACCCAGCCCCGCCCGTCTAGCCTTGATCAGCATCCCCTATCAGGCACGGACGCCAACCATGCATACCCCCGACAACCCGGCACTCGACCTCAAGCGCGTGCTCCAGGCCCTGCTCGCCGACCTGCGCCTGCATGCCAACGACACCCTGCAAGTACTCGAACATGCCGCTACCTGCCCCACCCTCCACCCACTGGAACAGATCGACGCCTGTGACGTCGAAGACCGTCAGAACCCCGGCCGCCGCCTCGACCTGGACCACCTCTGCCATTGGCTGGCCAACAAGGTCGGCCAGCCCTACCTGCGCATCGACCCGCTGCAACTGGACCTGCCCCAGGTCAGCGGCCTGATATCCCCGGCTTTCGCCCAGCGCCATGGCATCCTCATCGTCGCCGCCGACACCGGCAGCGTCACCGTCGCCAGCGCCCAGCCCTACCAGGACGACTGGCAGGCCGATCTCACCCGCAGCCTGGGCCGGCCGATCCACCGTGTGCTGGCCAGCCCCCAGCAGATCCGCCAGGCAGGGCAGTCATTCCAGCGCCTGGCCCAATCGGTAAAAAGCGCGCAATACCAGCAGTCAGCCAGCCTGGGCGAACTCGAACAGTTGCTGGAGCTGGGCAAGCGCCAGGCCGAGGCCAGCGCGGACGACGCGCACATCGTGCATATCGTCGACTGGTTGCTGCAGTACGCAATCGAGCAACGCGCCAGCGATATCCACCTGGAACCACGCCGCGAGCAGGGCCAGCTGCGCTACCGCATCGACGGCCTGCTGCACAGCGTCTATGCCTTCCCCGCCGGGGTTGCCCTGGCGCTGGTCAGCCGCCTGAAACACCTGGGGCGCATGGACGTCGCGGAAAAGCGCCGGCCGCAGGATGGCCGGCTGCAAAGCCGCCTGCCTGGCGGCGGCGAGGTGGAACTGCGGCTGTCGACCCTGCCGACCCCGTTCGGCGAAAAACTGGTACTGCGCCTGTTCGACCCGCAACAGTTGCAAGAAGGCTTCGACCGGCTCGGCCTGGACGGGCTTCAACTGGAACAGTGGAAAGGCTTGCTGCGCCAGCGTCAGGGCATCATTCTGGTCACTGGCCCCACCGGTTCCGGCAAGACCAGCACGCTGTACGCCAGCCTAAAGCTGCTGGCCACACCGCAGGTCAACCTGTGCACCATCGAAGACCCGATCGAGCGCCTGGAACCGGCCTTCAACCAACTGCAGGTGCAGCCCGCCCTGGACCTGGGTTTCGCCAACGGTGTGCGGGCCATGCTACGCCAGGACCCGGACATCATCATGATCGGCGAAATCCGCGACCGCGAAACTGCCCTGGTGGCGGTGCAAGCGGCCCTGACCGGGCACTTGGTGCTGTCCACCCTGCATACCAACGATGCCTGTGGTGCGATCACTCGCCTGCAGGAACTGGGGGTGGCCGACTACCTGATCAAGGCGACGCTGGTCGGGGTCATGGCCCAGCGGTTGGTGCGCACACTGTGCGCAGATTGCCGGGGAAATGCAGCGCTGCCCGGTGGCCAGCCGTGCCGCACCTGTCGTGGCACCGGGTTTCACGGGCGCACAGGGTTGTTCGAACTGCTGGTGCCCAGCGACAGCCTGCGCGCCCAGATAGGTCCAGGCAGCGACTTGGCCAGTTTGCGGCGTCAGGCCGTAGCGGATGGGCTGCTTGATCTACGCCGCAGCGGAGAGGCAAAAGTGGCCCGTGGGCAAACCCGCCAAGAGGAAGTGCTGCGGGCCTGTTCCTGAGCAAAAATCCCTTGTATTCAAGGAACTTGCAGCCCTGTAGCAGGATCAAACCGCGCATCTTCAACCCTCACCCTTCGAGGTGTTTCAACATGCGTTTCAAAACCGCCATCGCTGCCGCTGCCTTGCTCTCGCTGCCTATTGGCTCGGCCATGGCCGATACCTTCTGGCGTAACGTGATGACTACCGGTGCTACCACGGCATCGAGCTATCTGACTTCCGGGGATCACAAGCTGGTGATGGCGGCGCAGGACGACGCCGGTAGCTTCGTGGCCAGCGAAGGCGCTATCCGCGGGCCGTTCCTTGAAGCGGCGATTCGCCAGGCCCGCGCGGAAAACCCGGGGCTGCAGGCTTCCGACATGGAACTGGCCAATGCCATCCTGGCCAAAAATGCGGTAACCGAGTAACCGCAGCGGGGGCCTCGCCCCCGATCGTCGGCAAGCCGGCTCCCACAGGATTGCGTCGCCCTCCAAGCTGTGCAATACCTGTGGGAGCTGGCTTGCCGGCGATGAAGCCAACACCAATTTTCAGCCCTACCGATACGCCTCCACCGGCACACAAGCACAGAACAGATTCCTGTCCCCATACACGTTGTCGACCCGGTTCACCGCTGGCCAGTACTTGTGCTGGCGCACGTGAGCACTGGGCGCCACCGCCTGCTCCAGGCTGTAGGGCCTGTCCCACACAGCCAGCACATCGGCCAGGGTATGCGGCGCATGCTTGAGCGGGTTGTTCTCCGCCGGCCAGTTGCCCTCCTGCACTTCGCCGATTTCCGCCCGAATCGCCAGCATTGCCTCGACGAAGCGGTCCAGTTCGGCCTTCGACTCACTCTCGGTCGGCTCGACCATCAGCGTGCCCGGCACCGGGAACGACATCGTAGGCGCGTGGAAGCCATAGTCCATCAGGCGCTTGGCCACATCCTCTTCGCTGATGCCAGTCAGCGCCTTCAGCGGCCGCAGGTCGAGGATGCACTCATGCGCCACGCGCTGGTTGCGCCCGCGGTACAGCACCGGGAAAGCGCGAGCCAGCTGGCTGGCCAGGTAGTTGGCCGAGAGGATCGCCACCTCGCTGGCATCGGCCAGTTGCGGCCCCATCATGGCGATGTACATCCAGCTGATCGGCAAGATGCTCGCACTGCCCCAGGGCGCGGCGCTGACCGCGCTGTTGTTCGGGTCCAGGCCGGGCACCGGCACCACCGGGTGGCTGGCGACGAACGGCTTGAGGTGCGCGCGAATGCCAATCGGGCCCATGCCCGGGCCGCCTCCGCCATGGGGGATGCAGAAGGTCTTGTGCAGGTTCATGTGCGAAACGTCAGCGCCGATATCCGCCGGACGCGCCAGCCCCACCTGGGCATTGAGGTTGGCACCGTCCATGTACACCTGGCCACCGTGCTGATGAACCACCTCGCAGATTTCGCGAATGCCCTCTTCGTACACGCCGTGGGTCGACGGGTAAGTGATCATCAGGCACGACAAACGGTCCCCGGCCGCGTGGGCCTTGGCCTTGAGGTCGGCCAGGTCGACGTTGCCATCAGCGTCGCAATCGACAATCACCACCTCCATGCCGGCCATTTGCGCCGATGCCGGGTTGGTGCCGTGGGCCGACGACGGGATCAGGCACAGCGTGCGATGCGGCTGGTGTCGGCTGCGGTGGTAGCGGGTAATGGCCATCAGGCCGGCGTACTCGCCCTGGGCGCCGGAGTTGGGCTGCATGCAGATGGCATCGAAGCCGGTAATGGCGCACAGCCAGCCTTCCAGTTCGTCGATCATCGCTTTGTAGCCGGTGGCCTGCGCCGCCGGGGCAAACGGGTGCAGCTGGGCAAAGCCAGGCCAGGTGATGGGGATCATCTCGCTGGTGGCATTGAGTTTCATGGTGCACGAACCCAACGGGATCATCGACTGGTTCAGCGCCAGGTCCTTGTTCTCGAGCTGCTTGAGGTAACGCAGCATCTCGGTTTCGCTGTGGTGCAGGTTGAACACCGGGTGGGCGAGGAACGGCGTGCGCCGCACCAGGCTGGCGGGGATGCCTTCGGGCAGAGCCTGCTGGTCGAGTGTGGCTATGTCCAGGCCGTGGTCCACCCCCAGGAAGATATCGAACAGACGCAGCACCGTCTGCTCCGTACAGGTCTCATCCAGGCTCACACCCAGGTGCCCGCGGCCGAGGATACGCAGGTTGATCTGCGCGGCTTCGGCACTTTCGATAATAGCCGCCTGGGTGCCACCGACATCCAGAGTCAGGGTGTCGAAGAAATGCTGGTTGAGGCGCTTGATACCCTTGGCTTCGAGGCCGGCGGCCAGGATGAAGGTCAGCCGGTGCACACGCTGGGCAATGCGCTGCAGGCCTTCCGGGCCGTGGTACACCGCGTAGAAGCCGGCAATGTTGGCCAGCAGAACCTGGGCCGTGCAGATGTTGGAGTTGGCCTTCTCGCGGCGGATATGCTGCTCGCGGGTTTGCAGCGCCATGCGCAGCGCGGTGTTGCCACGCGCATCGCGCGACACGCCGATGATGCGCCCCGGCATGGCTCGCTTGTAGTCATCCCTGCAGGCGAAATAGGCGGCGTGGGGGCCGCCATAGCCCATCGGTACGCCAAAGCGCTGGGTCGAGCCCAGCACCACATCGGCGCCCAGCTCCCCGGGCGGTGCCAGCACCACCAGGCTGAGCAGGTCGGCGGCCACACAGGCCAGGGCATGCTGGCTGTGCAGATGGTCGATCAGCGGGCGCAGGTCGCGCACCTCGCCGTGAGTATCCGGGTACTGCAGCAAGGCCCCGAACACAGCGTGCCTGCCAAGGTTATCCACAGAATCGACGATCAGCTCGAAGCCGAAGCCCTCGGCACGGGTCTTGAGTACCGACAGGGTCTGCGGGTGACAGTGCTGGTCGGCGAAAAAAGCATTGCTCTTGTTGCGCGCCACCCGCTTGGCCAGGGCCATGGCCTCGGCGGCGGCGGTGGCTTCGTCGAGCAGCGAGGCATTGGCCAGAGCCAGCCCGGTGAGGTCGATGACCATTTGCTGGAAGTTCAGCAGCGCCTCCAGCCGACCTTGGGCAATCTCGGGCTGATAGGGCGTATAGGCGGTGTACCAGCCCGGGTTCTCAAGCACGTTGCGCAGGATGACCGTGGGGGTGATGGTGCCGTGGTAGCCCATGCCGATCAGGCTAGTCCAGACCTGATTCTGCCCGGCGTACCCGGCGAGCTTGGCCAGGGCGGCCTGTTCGCCCAGCGCCGGAGGCAGGTCGAGGGGGCGATTGAGGCGGATGTCTGGCGGTACGGTCTGCTCGATCAGCTCACTGCGGCTGGCGGCACCCAGCGCGTTGAGCATGGCCTGCTGCTCCGTGGCATCCGGGCCCAGGTGGCGACGCAGGAACGGGTTGAGCTCTTGCAGTTGATGCAGGGATGGCGACTGGGACATGACGACGCTCTCTTCCTAGGCCAGCTCTCATGGAGACTTACAAGTCTAGGAAGGGATTGCCGATTGTGCGGGGAAACTTGTTTTGCAGTATCGGCCTCTTCGCGGGCATGCCCGCTCCCACAGGTCAACCACAAGACCACACTGAGGCTGGCGCGACCCCTGTGGGAGCGGGCATGCCCGCGAAGCAGGCGACGCGGTCTTACTCGCCGATCGCGGCCGCGTAACCTGCAGCATCCAGCAGCTTGTCCAGCTCGGCCGGGTTGCTTGGTTTGAGCTTGAAGATCCACGACTCGTAAGGCTCTTCGTTGAGCAACTCAGGGCTGTCTGCCAGTTCGTCGTTGACCGCGATCACTTCGCCGGCGACCGGGGCATAGATGTCCGAAGCGGCCTTGACCGACTCGACCACACCGGCAGCGTCGCCAGCGGCCAACACCTTGCCGACTTCGGCCAGCTCGACGAACACCACGTCACCCAGGGCTTTCTGGGCGTGGTCACTGATACCCACGGTCACGCTGCCGTCGGCTTCCAGGCGAGCCCACTCGTGGCTTTCGGCAAAACGCAGGTCGGCGGGGATATTGCTCATGTCTTGAATTCCTCGATTGGCTCAGCGGTACGCCCGCCGGTTAAAAATTGTTCAGATCAGGATCTTGCCGTGGCGCACGAAGGTCGGTTTGACCACCCGCACCGGGTACCACTTGCCGCGGATTTCCACCTCGGCCCGGTCGCCGGTGGCCATGGGCACGCGTGCAAGGGCAATGGACTTGCTCAGCGTAGGCGAGAAACTACCACTGGTGATCTCTCCTTCGCCAATCCCGGCTACACGCACTACCTGATGGGCACGCAGCACGCCGCGCTCTTCCAGCACCAGGCCGACCAGTTTTTCCTGCACGCCGTTCTCGATTTCCGCCAGCAAGCCGGTGCGGCCGATGAAGTTGCGCTCGGCTGGCTCCCAGGCAATGCTCCAGCCCAGATTGGAGGTGAGCGGTGTGTGTGTTTCGTCGATGTCCTGGCCGTACAGGTTCATGCCGGCTTCCAGGCGCAGGGTGTCGCGGGCGCCAAGGCCACTTGGGGCAATACCGGCGCCGACCAGGTCGTTGAAGAAGGCCACGGCCTGCTCGCCAGGAAGAATGATCTCCAGGTCCGTCTTCACCGGTATAACCGGTGCGGGCAATGAACCAGTCGCCTTCGGCAATGCCCTCGAACGGGCGCAGCTCGCGAATCAGCGCGGCGCGCGCGGGGCTGAGCAAGGCGGCCACCTTCTCGCGTGCATGCGGGCCCTGGATGGCGAGGATGGCCAGGTCCGGGCGGACCCGGAAGTCCACGGCAAAACCGGCACGCTGTGCTGCCAGCCAATCGAGTACCCTGGCCCGGGTGGCGGCGTTGGTGACCAGGCGGTAGCCGGTTTCGGTGCGGTAGACGATCAGGTCGTCGATGACCGTGCCCTGCTCCTGAAGCAACGGGCTATACAGCGCCTTGCCGATATCGTCGAGACGGGCCACATCGTTGGCCAGCAAGCGCTGCAACCAGGCAGTGGCGTCGCTACCCTCGACATCGATCACGGTCATGTGGGACACATCGAACACCCCGCAATCGCTGCGCACCTGATGGTGCTCCTCGACCTGCGAGCCATAGTGCAGGGGCATGTCCCAGCCACCGAAATCGACCGTCTTGGCGCCCAGCGCCAGGTGCAGGTCATACAAAAGCGTGCGCTGTCCCATGGGTTTCTCCTTCCGGGCGTGGCGAAGCGGCGGCGGTCGATGACGTTGGGTCGTCAGCTCTTCTTGTGTAGGACCCGCCGCGCGAGTGCCGCGCATTGTAGCCGCAAGGGCGCGGGCTGACACCCTCAGTGACTGTGACCGGGTCGACGGGCCGAACGGCGGATCAGGCCGATGACCGGCAGCAGCCCCACCAGCACCAAGGTCAGTGCCGGCAGCGAGGCACGCGCCCACTCACCCTCGCTGGTCATCTCGAACACCCGCACCGCAAGGGTGTCCC
This sequence comes from Pseudomonas putida, assembly GCA_029953615.1. Lineage (NCBI taxonomy): Bacteria > Pseudomonadati > Pseudomonadota > Gammaproteobacteria > Pseudomonadales > Pseudomonadaceae > Pseudomonas > Pseudomonas putida. Next base: position 2,096,325 of record CP124529.1, read on the forward strand.
AGCCGAACGGGCGCATCAGCAAGGTGGCCGGCATTTCCTTGAGCACATCGACAAACACCAGCAAGGCGGCGCTGAGCGCGCCAGGCACCAGCAGCGGCAGATACACCTTGAAAAACAATCCCGCGCCACCGACGCCAAGGCTGCGGGATGCCTCAGGCAGTGACGGGCGGATACGCTCCAGGCTGCTCTCCAGCGGCCCGTATGCCACCGCGATGAAGCGCACCAGGTAGGCCAGCAGCAACGCGCCCAGGCTGCCCAGCAGCAGTGGCTTGCCGGCCCCGCCCAACCAGCTCGACAACGGGATGACCAGGTGGTTGTCGAGGTAACTGAAGGCCAGCATGATCGACACCGCCAGCACCGAGCCGGGCAAGGCGTAGCCCAGGTTGGCCAGGCCTACCCCGGCGCGGATACCGCCCGTCGGTGCCTGGCGCCGGGCAAACGCCAGCAGCAACGCCACGCACACCGTGACCAGCGCCGCCATGCCACCCAAGTACAGGGTGTGCAGCACCAGGCCGACATAGCGCTCGTCCAGGTCATGCCGCCCACGCTGCCAGAACCACGCCAGCAGTTGCAGCAGCGGGATGACGAAGGCGCAGGCGAACACCAGCAGGCACCAGCCACTGGCCAGCAATGCCTTGAACCCGTGCAGTTGGTACAGCGCCTGCCCGCGCGGCCGCTCGTTGCCGCTGCGGCTGGCACCCCGGGCCCGGCGCTCGCCATACAGCACCAGCATCACCGCCAGTAGCAACAGGCTGGCCAGCTGGGCCGCACTGGACAGGCTGAAGAAGCCGTACCAGGTCTTGTAGATCGCCGTGGTGAAGGTGTCGAAGTTGAATACCGCCACCGCGCCGAAGTCGGCCAGGGTTTCCATCAGGGCCAAGGCAATACCGGCGCCGATCGCCGGCCGTGCCATGGGCAGGGCCACGCGCCAGAACGCTTGCAGCGGGGACAGCCCCAGCACTCGTGCAGCCTCCATCAGGCCCTTGCCCTGGGCCAGGAATGCGGTACGCGCCAGCAGGTAGACATAGGGGTAGAACACCAGCACCAGGACGACAATCACCCCGCCAGTGGAACGCACCCGCGGCAGGCGCATCGGCCCGAACACCTCGCGCAGGGCGCTCTGCACAGGGCCGGCGAAGTCCAGCAGGCCGACGAAGACGAACGCCAGTACGTAGGCCGGGATAGCGAACGGCAGCATTAGCGCCCAGTCCAGCCAGCGCCGGCCGGGGAACTCGCAGAGGCTGGTCAGCCAGGCCAGGCTGACGCCGAGCACGGTGACGCCGATGCCCACACCCACCACCAGCGTCAGGGTATTGCCCAGCAGGCGAGTCATCTGGGTGTCGAGCAGGTGCGACCAGATCTGCAGGTCGATGGTTTGCCAGGACAACAGCAGAACGCTCAGGGGCAGGAGCACCAGGGCGGCGACCAGGGTGACCGGGAGGTACCAGCGGCGTTGGGGGGTGTGGGGCAAGTTGAATGTCTCGATGGCTGATTTGCGACCGTTTTGCGGTCGTTCGCGGGCACGCCCGCTCCCACAGGAATTGCACAGGATTCAAGCATTGTGCGGTGCCTGTGGGAGCGGGCATGCCCGCGAAGAGGCCCTGAAAGGCCCCGGAAGGATAAAGCCTGGCGCTTAGTTCCAGCCAGCCCGATCCATCAAGCGAATCGCTTCAGCCTGGCGCTTGCCTGCGATTTCCACCGGAATGCTGTCAGCCTCGAAGCTGCCCCACGCCGCCACTTCTTCCGATGGCTTGACCTTCGGGTTGGCCGGGAACTCCTGATTGATGTCGGCAAACAGCTTCTGCGCCTCTTCGCCAGTCATCCATTCCACCAGCCTTTTCGCCGCTTCCGGGTGCGGTGCATGCTTGGTCAGGCCGATACCCGACAGGTTCACGTGCACGCCTCGATCACCCTGGTTGGGCCAGAAGATCTTCACCGGCAGCTTCGGGTTCTGGTTGTGCAGGCGGCCGTAGTAGTAGGTGTTGACCACGCCCACGTCGCATTGGCCGGCCTCGATGGCCTGGATCACTGCGTTGTCGTCGGAGAACACATCGGTGGACAGGTTGTTGACCCAGCCTTTGACGATTTGCTCGGTCTTCGCCTCGCCGTGGGTCTCGATCAGGGTGGCGGTCAGCGACTGGTTGTACACCTTTTTCGCCGTGCGCAGGCACAGGCGACCTTCCCACTGCTTGTCGGCCAGGGCTTCGTAGGTGCTCAGTTCCTGCGGCTTGACCCGCTCGGTGGAGTAGATGATGGTGCGGGCGCGCAGGCTCAGGCCGGTCCAGTCGTGGGACGAGGCGCGGTACTGCGGCGGGATGTTCTGGTCGATGATGTCGGACTTGATCGGCTGCAGGATGCCCATCTGCTCGGCCTGCCACAGGTTGCCGGCATCGACGGTCAGCAGCAGGTCGGCCACGCCATTTTCGCCCTCGGCCTTGATGCGCTGCATCAGCGGGGCTTCCTTGTCGGTGATGAACTTGATCTTGACCCCGGTCTTTGCGGTATAGGCATCGAACACCGGCTTGATCAGCTCATCGATGCGCGAGGAGTACACCACCACTTCGTCTGCCGCCTGGGCGGTGCCGCCGAACAAGGTCAGGGCCAGGGCGGCCAGTAGGGGCTTGCGTGGCAACATGGAAAGCACTCCTCGGATCGTATGAGAGGCGCAAATGGTAGTGAATCCCATTTTCCGACTCATCTACATAGCCGTTACCGGATGTTGCAGAGGGGGCTGCTGCGCAGCCCATCGCCGGCAAGCCAGCTCCCACAGGGATCTCACAAGGCCAGGAGGCCTGCGCCGTACCTGTGGGAGCTGGCTTGCCGGCGAAAGGGCCGCAGAGCGGCCCCGGCAATCTCAAGCCTTGGCCAGATCCGGCAGGTCACCGCTCAAACCCAGCGCCTGGCGCACGAACAGCGCCTTGGCCTCCGGCATCTGCTCCACCAGCTTCAACCCGCTGTTGCGCAACCAACGCAGCGGCAACGGGTTGGCCTGGAACAACCGCTCGAACCCTTCCATTGCCGCCATCAGCGCCAGGTTGTGCGGCATGCGCCGCCGCTCGTAACGGCTCAGCACCTTCACATCCGCCAGCCGCTCGCCACGCTCGCAGGCATTGACCAGTACCTCGGCCAGCACCGCAGCATCGAGGAAGCCCAGGTTGACGCCCTGCCCGGCCAACGGGTGAATGGTGTGCGCGGCATCACCGATCAACGCCAGGCCCTCGTCCACATAGCGCTTGGCGTGGCGCTGGCGCAGCGGTACACACAGCCGCGGGTCGGCCTGCAGCACATCACCCAGGCGCCCCTCGAAAGCACGTTCCAGGGCCTTCAGGAAGGCCGTTTCATCCAGTGCCATCAACTGCTCGGCATGCTCCGGGGTAGTCGACCACACGATCGAGCACCAGTCCTGCTGGCCATCACGCGTCAGCGGCAGAAACGCCAATGGCCCTTCATCGGTGAAGCGCTGCCAGGCCGTGGCCTGGTGGCCGACACTGCAACGCACGCTGGTGACGATGGCATGGTGCAGATAATCCCACTCGCGGGTTTCGCAACCGGCCAGGCGCCGCACCGCCGAGTTGGCGCCATCGGCAGCAATCACCAGCGGCGCACGCAGTTGCCGGCCATCTGCCAGGGTCAGCAGCCATTCGTCGCCAGAGCGACGTAGCTGCTCCAGCCGCGCATTGGCCAACAGGCCGATGTCGCTGTCATGCAGGCGCTCCAGCAGGCCGTCCTGCACCACCCGGTTCTCGACGATATGGCCGAGCGTCTGGGCATGCACGCTGGCAGCCGAAAAGTGAATCTGCCCGGTGCCGCTGCCATCCCACACATGCATGTCCGAGTAGGGCGTGGCACGCCGCTGGGCAATGCCGTCCCAGGCGCCAAGGCGCTCGAGAATACGCTGGCTGGCCGCCGACAGCGCGCTGACGCGCGGCTCGAACGGGGCCTGGGCATCGAACGGCTTGACCGTCAGCGGGCCACCGTCGAGCAAGAGGATTTGCAGGCCACTGTGGCGCAATGCCAGGGCCAGGGCGCTGCCGACCATACCGGCACCGACAATCAACAGATCTGCGCGCATTTCCATGCCTTACGCCAGCCTCGCTTGCGGCTTGAGCCGCACGTATAGGGTTTTATCGACCCGCGCCACCAGCTCGCCGGCGCCGTCGCGGATATCGACCTGCAAACGTGGCAGGCACTTCTTGCCGGTGGCGGTCTGCTGGCGGATTTCCTCCAGCAGCGCGTCATCGACGTGGAGTTCGGCATACACCGGACCTTTGCCCGGGGCAATGAAATCGATGCTGGCGGCCTTGTCCCAGACGATGTAGTCACGCCCCAGCTGTTCGATCAGCAACAGCATGTAGAACGGGTCGACCATCGAATACAGGCTGCCGCCGAACTGAGTACCGACATAGTTGCGGTTCCAGCGGGTCAGCTTCATCGCCACCTTGACGCTGCGCAGGTCCGGGCTGATGTGCTGCACACGGATCCCGGCGCCCAGGTAAGGGGGGTAGAGGTTCAGCAGCCAGCGCAGCATGCGCGCCCGGCGCGCCAGCTTACGAGGGTTGCTCATGCCTGGCCCCGCGGATCGGGGCGAGTGCCCAGGCCCATGGCCTGGCGGGCGAACCAGCTTTTGGCCGGCGGCAGCAGGTCGAGCCCGAGCAGGCCGAGGTTACGCCCGGCGGCCAGCAACGGCTGGTTGCTGCCGAACAGGCGCGTGACCTGGTCGGAAAAGCCGATGGTCATGGCCTGGTCCAGGCGCTGGCGCTGGTGGTAGGCCTGCAGGGTGGTCAGGCCGCCAGGCTGCTGCGGGCCGGCCAGCAGCGCCTCGGCTAGCGCCTGCACGTCACGCAGCGACAGGTTGAAACCCTGGCCGGCAATCGGGTGCAGGCTGTGCGCGGCGTTGCCCAGCACCACCAGATGCGGCCGCACCTGCTCCTGGGCCTCGATCAGCGACAATGGATAGAGGTGCCGCGCGCCAACCTGGCGCAAGGCGCCCAGTCGATAGCCGAACACGCCCTGCAGCTCGCGCAAAAAACTGCGCTCATCGATGTCGGCCAGGCGCCGCGCGTCCATGCCCTGGCGGGTCCAGACCAGCGCACAGCGGTTATCCGGCAGCGGCAACAGGGCCATGGGGCCTTCTTCGGTGAAGCGCTCGAAGGCCTGACCACCGTGGGCCTGGCCCGGGGTGATATTGGCGATCAGCGCGCTCTGTTGGTAGGGCGTGTGGCGCACATGGATGCCCAGCTGTTCGCGCAGACCGGAGCGGCCACCGTCAGCCAGTACCGCCAGGTCGCATTCCAGCTGGGTGTCGTCGTTCAGTCGCAAGCGGTAGCCGCCTTCGATGGCCTGCATCGCGGTCACTTCCGCCGGGCAGCGCCAACTCACCACCTCGCTGTCCAGCCCTTGCCACAGGCACTGCCCCAACCAGGCGTTTTCCACCACGTAGCCAAGCGCCGGCACGCCCTCTTCCAGGGCATCAAGGCGGGTGGCGCCGAAGCGGCCGCGGTCGGACACGTGAATCTGCCGGATCGGCTCGGCGCGATGGCTGATGGCCTGCCACAGGCCCAGCTGCTGGTAGATCTGCCGGGTACCGAACGATAGCGCCGACGAACGCGCATCGTAGCTGGGCTGAAAGCTGTCACCCGGGGCGAACGGCTCGATCAGCAGAATTTTCCAGCCGCGCGCCTTGGCCCCGGCCTGCAGGGCCAGGGCCAGGCTTGCGCCCACCAGGCCGCCACCGATGATCGCCAGGTTGACCCGATTCATGCCGCATCCTTGCGCGCGGCCTGCATCAGCGCCTCGATCTCGGCGACCGTACGCGGCACGCCCGAAGTCAGGATTTCACAGCCTTGCCTGGTCACAACCACGTCATCCTCGATCCTTACTCCAATGCCGCGCCATTTCTTCGCCACGGCCTGATTGTCGGCGCCTATGTAGATGCCTGGCTCGACGGTCAGCGCCATCCCGGGTTCAAGCACCCGCCATTCGCCGCCCACCTTGTACTCGCCGACATCGTGCACATCCATGCCCAGCCAGTGCCCGGCGCGGTGCATGTAGAAGGCTCGATAGGCCTCACTGTCGATCAGCGCCTGCACCTCGCCAGTCAGCAGGCCCAGTTCCACCAGGCCCTCGGTGATGACCCGCACGGTCGCCTCGTGGGCGTGGTTCCAGTGCTTGCCGGGGGCGATTTCGGCAAACGCCGCGGCCTGGGCCTTGAGCACCAGCTCGTAGATGGCCTTCTGCTCCGGCGAAAAGCGCCCGCTGACCGGGAAGGTACGGGTGATGTCGCTGGCGTAGCAGTCGATTTCGCAGCCGGCATCGATCAGCACCAGGTCGCCATCCTTAAGCGGGGCGTCGTTCTGCTGATAGTGCAGGATGCAGCCATTGCGCCCGGCCGCGACGATAGAACCGTAGGCCGGCATCTTCGCCCCGCCCTTGCGGAACTCGTAGTCCAGCTCGGCTTCCAGGCTGTATTCGTGCAACCCGGCCCGGCAGGCCTGCATGGCCCGCACGTGGGCCCGCGCCGAGATATCGGCGGCAGCGCGCATCACCTTCACTTCCGCCGCCGATTTATACAGGCGCATGTCGTGCAGCAGATGATCCAGCGCAACGAACTCGTTCGGCGGCTGGGCACCCAGGCGGGCCTTGGAGCGGATCACGTTGATCCAGTCCATCAGCCGGCGGTCGAACTCGGGGTTGCTGCCCATGGCGCTGTACACCCGCTCACGGCCTTCGATCAGGCCCGGCAGGATCTCGTCGATGTCGGTGATGGGGAAGGCATCGTCGGCGCCGAAATCGCGTACCGCACCTTCCTGCCCGGCGCGCAGGCCATCCCACAGCTCGCGCTCGGGGTTGCGTTCACGGCAGAACAGCACGTATTCGCCATGCTCGCGCCCCGGGATCAGTACAATCACCGCCTCCGGCTCGGGGAAGCCGCTGAGGTACTGGAAGTCGCTGTCCTGGCGGTACACGTGCTCGACGTCGCGGTTGCGGATGGCAACCGCGGCAGCGGGCAGGATGGCGATGCTGTTGGGGACCATCTGCGCCATCAGCGCCTTGCGCCGACGGGCATACTCGGCCTTGGGAATGTGGCTCATGGGCAGACTACCCCCGGTTGATCAGTGCAGCGATGGCTTGGGTGCGGGGGCAGCCGGCCTGGCCAGCTCGGAGAACAGCAGCAGGGGTGCCACGCGCAGGTATTCCATGACTTCCATGTAGTCGCTCTCGCCATCCTCGGACTCTTCAAGGGCCTCCTGAACCTGGGAAATGGCCACCAGGTCCTGCAGCACTTCCTTGGCTTCGTCGGACAGGTCCTTGCCACCGGCATTCAGGCCGAAACCGGTAATGAAGCCTTGGCACCACTGGCCCAGCGCGGTGGCGCGGTCGCTCAGGGCGGCATCGTCGGAAGGCAGCAACAGGACGATCGCCATGTCGTCGCTGGAGAGCTCGCCCTTGACCATTTCCTGCAGGCCGACCAGGGCGTTGCGCACGCTGTCACCGGGCTCGGTTTCCAGCAGCTGGGCGGCATCGGCCAGCCAGCCGTCGGCATCGAAGCCGGCACCGGCGCAGCTGCGCCCGATCAGCAGGCCGTGCAGTTCGGCCGGGGTGACAGGATGGCCATTGCTGGACAGCAGCATGGCGAAGGCGATGTAGGGCGATTGGGTATTGGGCATGGGCAACTAGGCGCCAGACGGCGCAATGACTAGAATGGAGACCTTGTATCCTAGCACCGGCAGGCGCGCCAAGACCATCGGCACTGGCCGTCGCCGCCCAGGGAGAGGCATCATCGCCAGGTGACTGAACGACGGAGCGAATCGAGTGCAACCCACGCAAGAGAACGACCTGCAGGCACTGATGAGCCGATTCGAGCTGCTGATCGAACGTGTCGAGCAACTAAAACGGCAAAATGCACTCCTAGTAGCTCAGGAAAAATCCTGGCGCGAAGAGCGCGCCCACCTCATCGAAAAGAACGAGATCGCCAAGCGCAAGGTCGAGTCGATGATCTTACGCCTCAAGGCTCTGGAGCAAGACTCATGAGTTCAAGCAATAGCGTCACCGTGCAGATCCTCGACAAGGAATATTCGATCATCTGCCCGCCGGAAGAGCGCAACAACCTGGTCAGCGCCGCGCGCTACCTGGACGGCAAGATGCGCGAGATCCGCAGCAGCGGCAAGGTGATCGGCGCCGACCGCATCGCGGTCATGGCAGCGTTGAACATCACCCACGAAATGCTGCACCGCCAGGAAGACCGCAACGATGCCCCGGCAGGCGGCACCACCCGCGAACAGGTGCGCGACCTGCTGGAACGGGTCGATCAGGCACTGTCCGACGACGCGGATACCAAAATCGGCTGAGATTGGTATACTGGCGCCACTCCCTGGGGGATGCGCCAGTCGGTTATGTCCCTGAGCCGATACGCACAACCACGGGGGTTGCACGCTGGGGCCGGTGTGCATGTCCGCCCGACGGAAAGCCTTAACGCCCCCTGCAATCTCCACCTTGAACTTTCGGGTTCAAGGGCTACACCGATAGCGGTCTTGTCGGGGAGCCTGAATTCTCTTGCCCGCCCGTTCCGGCGGGCAATTCGTTATGGCCGACCTTCCATGGTGGCCTGCACCTCCGGGATGTCCGTGCCATGACCGACACTGCACCGCTCACCCGCCCCCAGCTTCGTCGCCTGCTCCGCAATGCCCGCCGCGCTCTTACCCCGGCCCAGCAACGCCAGGCCGCTCTTGGCCTGTACCGCCAGCTGGCACAGCACCCGCTGTTCCGCCGCGCCCGGCACATTGCCCTGTACCTGCCCAACGACGGTGAAATCGACCCTTACCTGCTACTGCGCGAAGCCCAGCGCCGCGGCAAGCGCACCTACCTGCCGGTGCTGCACGCCTGGCCGCGCACGCGCATGGTGTTCCAGCGCTTCGAGCAGGGCGAGAAGCTCAAGCCTAACCGCTTTCGCATTCCAGAACCGGTCACCGAGCGCAAGCGCCAGCGCCCGATCTGGTCGCTGGACCTGATCCTGCTACCGTTGGTCGGTTTCGACGAAGTGGGCGGGCGCCTGGGAATGGGGGGTGGTTTCTATGATCGCAGCCTGGCCTACCAGGCACGTCGGCAAACCTGGAAAAAGCCGTTGTTGCTGGGCCTAGCGCATGAATGCCAGAAGGTCGAACGGCTGGCGCAGGCCAGCTGGGATGTACCGTTGCAGGGGACGGTCTCGGACCGTGGCTGGTACCTGGCCCCGCGTTGAGCGGCGCCAGCGAGGGGCATCAACGTTGCGGCTGGCTGGCGTCGACCGGCATCTGATAGGCGTTGTCCAGCTTGCGCTCCCAGAACCCTTGCGCATAACCGGTAGTGACCACACCCAGGCCGAAAATGAACACCAGGACCCACAGCAGATCCGGCTTGTTACGTTGATTCATCGAAGATTGCCCCCCCGGCAAACTGTTCAGGCTCGGCGAATTTTCTGGGAATCGCCGGAGCATCGCGCTTTAAACGGGGCGCATTTTCCGACAACCTGCGTCTGCAAGCAAACCTTGACGTCAACCGGCTGTCGGTTTCGTGCAACAGGTTATTTCAAACCTTTTCAGGAGCAGCACCCATGGCCTACTGGCTGATGAAATCCGAGCCCGACGAGCTCTCCATCGAAGCCCTTGGCCGCCTTGGCGAAGCGCGCTGGGACGGCGTGCGCAACTACCAGGCGCGCAATTTCCTGCGGGCCATGAACGTTGGTGACGAGTTCTTCTTCTACCACTCCAGCTGCCCCCAGCCGGGCATTGCCGGCATCGCCAGGATCACCCGCGCAGCCTACCCGGACCCGACCGCGCTGGACCCGCAAAGCCACTACTACGATGCCAAGGCCACGCCTGACAAGAACCCGTGGAGCGCGGTGGATGTGGCCCATGTACAAACCCTGCCACGGGTGCTGGAGCTGGGCAGGCTGAAACAGCAGGCCGGCCTGGCCGAACTGCCGCTGGTGCAAAAGGGCAGCCGCCTGTCGGTAATGCCGGTGACGCCAGAGCAATGGGCGGTGATTGTCGCTTTGCGTTGAAACTGCGGCTAAGGTCATAAACCAAAGGGGCCGCTCTGCGGCCCATCGCCGGCAAGCCAGCTCCCACCCCGACCGCATAGACCTCAAGCCATGCGCTGCCCCTGTGGGAGCCGCCTTTCGGTGATGCCGGTGACGCCAGAGCAGTGGGCGGTGATTGTCGCTTTGCGCTGAAACTGCGGCTAAGGTCATAAACCAAAGGGGCCGCTCTGCGGCCCATCGCCGGCAAGCCAGCTCCCACCCCGACCGCATAGACCTCAAGCCATGCGCTGCCCCTGTGGGAGCTGGCTTGCCGGCGATGGGTTGCGAAGCAGACCCAGTCATGGATTTGACTGATATCAACACGCCGCGCGCGGCCACAGGCCATGATGCAATGTGCATGACCGCAAGGATGCAGAACGATGAACCGATACGCCCCCAGAATCTTCGCCACCGCGCTGATCACCCTGCTCGCAGCAGCCGGTGGGCTGGGATACTGGAAGTCGCTCCACGACCAGTTGCCCGAAGGCCTGAGCATGGGCAACGGCCGCCTCGAAGCCACCGAAGTGCAGATCGCCAGCAAGATCCCCGGGCGCCTGGCCGAAGTGCTGGTCGACGAAGGTGACAAGGTCACTCGCGGCCAGCTGTTGGCGCGCATCGACACCCGCACCCTGGAAGCCCAACGCAGCCAGGCCGAAGCCGAAGTGCTGCGCGCCCGGGAAAACTACGCCGCCGCCCAGGCCAGCGTGCAGCTGCGCCAGAGCGAACTGCTGCTGGCCAGCCAGGAGCTCAAGCGTGTGCGCGAGATATTCCAGCGCAAGTACGCCAGCCAGCAATTGCTCGACCAGCAGCAGGCGCGCTTCGACACGGCCAACGCCGCCGTGGTCGCCGCCCGCGCGCAACTGGCGGCGATCAAGGCCGCCATTGGCGCCGCCGAGGCCCAGGTGGCGCAGCTCACCAGCGAAATCGACGACAGCAGCCTGCGCGCACCGATCGACGGCATCATCCAGCTGCGCCTGGCCGAACCCGGTGAAGTGCTGGGTGCCGGCGGCCGCGTACTGATGCTGATCGACCCCAGCGACCAGTACATGAACCTCTACCTGCCGGCCTCCACCAGCGGCCGGCTGACCGTCGGCGACCAGGCACGTATCGTGCTCGACGCCCTGCCCGAGCAGGCGCTGCCGGCGAAAGTGACCTTTGTCGCGGCCAAGGCCCAGTTCACCCCCAAGCAGGTGGAAACCCGCGACGAGCGGCAGAAGCTGGTGTTTCGCGTCAAGCTGCGCCTGAGCGACCCGGGCGCCGTGCCACAAGCCAAGCCAGGCATGCCAGGCGCCGGCTATGTACGCACGGCTGAAGTGGACTGGCCGGCCAACCTGCAATGAACGCCCCGGCCTTGCTGGCCGAGGGCATCAGCCATCGCTATGGCGACCTGGTGGCCCTGCATCCCCTTGGCTTCAGCCTGCCTGCGGGCACCCGCTGCGCGCTGATCGGCCCTGACGGGGCTGGCAAATCGACCCTGCTGGGGCTGATCGCCGGCGTCAAGCGCCTGCAACAGGGCGAACTGCAGGTGCTGGGCGGCTCGATCCGCCAGCGGCGCCATCGTGCAGCGCTGTACCCGAAAGTGGCGTTCATGCCGCAGGGACTGGGTAACAACCTGTATCCGGAACTGTCGATCCGCGAAAACATCCGTTTTTTCGCCACCCTGTTCGGCCTCGGCCGCCGCGAATGCGAACAGCGCATGGCAAACCTGCTGCAGGCCACCGACCTGCAGCGCTTCGCCGAGCGCCCGGCGGGCAAGCTGTCGGGCGGCATGAAGCAGAAGCTGGGCCTGTGCTGCGCGCTGATCCACGAACCGGACCTGTTGATCCTCGACGAACCGACGACGGGTGTCGACCCGCTGTCACGGCGGCGCTTCTGGGAGCTGGTCGAACAGGTGCGCGCGCAACGCCCGCAACTGACCCTGCTGGTGGCCACCGCCTACATGGAGGAAGCCGAACAGTTCGAGCATTGCCTGATGCTCGACGGCGGCCGCCTGCTGGCCGCAGGCCCCAGCCATGAACTGGCCGCAGTCACCCCCGGCGGCAAGCTCGACGACGCCTTCATCCACTATCAGGGCGCGGGCAAGGCCCAGCATCAACCGCTGACCATTCCGCCGCGCCCTGCCACGGACGGCCCGGTCGCCATCGAGGCGCACGACCTGACCCTGCGCTTTGGCGATTTCACTGCCGTGAACAAGGTCAGTTTCGCGATTGGCCGCGGGGAGATCTTCGGCTTCCTCGGCTCCAACGGCTGCGGCAAGACCACCACCATGAAAGTGCTCACCGGCCTGATGCCGGCCAGCGAGGGCAGTGCCAGCCTGCTCGGCCGCCCGGTGGATGCCAGCGACCTGGCCACGCGCAAGCGGGTCGGTTTCATGTCGCAGAGTTTTTCGCTGTATGGCGAGCTCAACACACGGCAGAACCTGGCCCTGCATGCCCGCCTGTTCGACCTGCCCAAGGCAGAGAGCGCCAAGCGTATCGACGAGCTTATCGAGCGCTTCGACCTGAGCGCCATCGCCGACCAGCCGTCCGGCGCCCTGCCCCTCGGCCTGCGCCAACGCCTGTCGCTGGCGGTAGCGGTGCTGCACCGTCCGGAAGTGCTGATCCTCGACGAACCCACCTCCGGTGTCGACCCGGCTGCCCGCGACGACTTCTGGCGCCTGCTGGTAGAGCTGTCACGCGAGCAGGGCGTGACCATCTTCCTTTCCACCCACTTCATGAACGAAGCCCAGCGCTGCGACCGCATCTCGTTGATGCATGCCGGCCGGGTACTGGCCTGCGACACACCGGATGCCCTGCAACGCCAGTTCCAGGGCAACACCCTGGAAGACGCGTTCGTTCGCTGCCTGGAACAAGCCCAGGAACTGGCGCCACCCACCACCGACAACGCCGTGCTGGAGCAGGCCGCCACGCCGGTGCCGGCGCTGCGCCAGGGCTTCAGCCTGCGTCGCCTGCTGGCGGTGGCCAGCCGTGAGGGCAAGGAGCTGCTGCGCGACAAGGTGCGCCTGGCCTTCGCCCTGCTGGGGGCGATGTTCATGATGGTGATCTTCGGCTATGGCATTTCCCTGGATGTGGAAAACCTCGCCTTCGCCGTGCACGACCAGGACCAGAGCCCGCAAAGCCGGGCCTACCTCGAAGCTTTCCGTAGTTCACGCTATTTCGCCGAACAGGCGCCCATCCGCGATACCCGCGAAATGCACCAGCGCCTCCAGCGCTCGGAAATCAAACTGGCGCTGGAAATTCCGCCCGGGTTTGGCCGCGACCTGTACGCCGGGCGCCAACCGGTAGTGGCCGCCTGGCTCGACGGCGGCATGCCATTCCGCGCGGAAACCAGCCGCAATTACGTGGAAGCCGTGCACCAGGCCAACCTTGAGCATCTGGCCAAGGCCAGCCCACAGCCGCAGCCGCGTCAGGACCTGGTGCGCCTGGAAACCCGTTTTCGCTACAACCAGGATGTGGTCAGCGTGAACGCCATCGGCCCGGGGGTGATGGCGCTGATCCTGGCGTTCATCCCGGCGATGCTCACCGCGCTGGGTATCGTCCGCGAGAAAGAGCTCGGCTCCATCACCAACTTCTACGCCACCCCCCATCACCCGCCTGGAGTTCCTGCTCGGCAAGCAGATGCCCTACCTGGCCGTGAGCCTGGTCAACCTGGCGCTGCTGGTGGCGATGAACCGCTGGCTGTTCGCCGTACCGCTCAAGGGCAGCGTCTTGGCCCTGGCCTGTGGCGGCCTGGCCTACCTGCTGGCGACCACCAGCCTGGGCCTGCTGATCTCGGCTTTCACTCGCACGCAGATCGCCGCCATCCTCGGCACCATGATCATCACCAGCCTGCCGACCATCCAGTTTTCCGGGCTGATCGTGCCACGCTCGTCGCTGGACGGCGCGGCAGCGGTGATGGGCCAGCTGTTCCCGGCGGGCTATTTCCTCGACATCGCGGTCGGCACCTTCACCAAGGCACTGGGCCTGCGCGAACTGTGGCCGCAGTGCCTGATCCTGCTGGGCTTCTTCACCGTATTCACCGGCCTCAGCCTGGCCATGCTGAAGAAGCAGGAGGCCTGACATGTCGCACTTCAGCCACACCCTGCGCCTGGGCTTCAAGGAACTGACCAGCCTGCGCCATGACAGCGTGTTACTGCTGTTCCTGCTGTACGCCTTCAGCGTGGCCATCTACATGCCGGCAGCCGGTTCGGTGATCGGCGTGCACAATGCCAGCGTCGCAGTGGTCGACGAAGACCACAGCCTGCTGTCCCGCAAGCTCAGCGAAGCCTTGCAACCGCCCGAGTTCCAGCCCGCCGTGCCGCTGGCCCCGGAGCGCCTGGACCAGGCCATGGACAGCGGCCAGTACACCTTCGTCATCAATGTGCCGGTGAACTTCCAGAGCGACCTGCTGGCAGGGCGCTCGCCGGAGCTGCAGATCAACGTCGATGCCACCGCCATGAGCCAGGCGTTCATGGGCGCCGGCTATATCGGCCGCATCTTCGAACGCGAGCTGCTCGACTACGGCCAGCGGGCGGACGCCCAGAGCCCGATCGCGATCAATGCCAAGGCCCTGTTCAACCCCAATCTGGAGGGTGGCTGGTTCCTGGCGGTGATCCAGATCGTCAACAACATCACCATCCTGGCGATCATCCTCACCGGCACCGCGCTGCTGCGCGAGCGCGAACATGGCACCCTCGACCACCTGCTGGTGCTACCGCTGACCGCCCTGGAAATCATGCTGGCGAAAATCGCCAGCAACGCGCTGGTGGTGGTGATCTGCACCTGGATTTCGCTGGTGGTGGTGGTCAAGGGTGCGCTGGGCGTGCCGCTGTCCGGCTCGATGGGGCTGTTCCTGGCTGTCACCGCGCTGTACCTGTTTGCCAGTACCGCACTGGGTATCTTCCTCGCCACCTTGGCGCGCTCGACGCCGCAGTTCGGCCTGCTGGCGATTCCGGTGATCATCCCGATGCTGTTGCTGTCCGGCGGCAGCACGCCGCTGGACAGCATGCCGCAGTGGCTGCAGTGGGTGATGCAGGGGTCGCCGTCGACGCACTTCGTCAGCCTTGGTGCCGCAATCCTGTTCCGTGATGCCGGGTGGACGGTGGTGTGGCCGGACATCCTGGTGCTGGCCGTGATCGGCCTGGTGTTCTTCGGCGTGGCGCTGGCACGGTTTCGCCGAAGCCTGGCGTCCTGAGCAAAACTCAAGACCACCTGCCCGGTTCAAATTCAAGAGTCTGCGCGATCGCTGTGGGAGCGGGCACGCCCGCGAACACCGGCGAAGCCGGTGCCATTCACCGCGGCGCCTGCTTCGCGGGCTCGCCCGCCCCCACAGGTCCCTGCCAGGCCATTGAAAGTAGTTTCAACCCGAAGTGCGTCAACTCGAACCAGTGGGTCACTGCACAATCAGGTTGTTGAACAGCAAATCTTCAACGATCGGCTTGCCCTCTTCGGCTTCCATCACCTGCTGCACCTGTTTCAGCGCTTCCTGGCGAAGATGTTCCTTGGCCTCGACATTGCTCATGCTGTCCACCGACTGCTGGGTGAACAGCGCCACCAGCTGGTTGCGGATCAGCGGCTCGTGGTGCTTCACCGCCTTCGCGGCTTCGTCGCCGGTTACGCGCAGGGCCACGTCGGCCTTGTACACGCGCAGCCGCGGGCTGCCGTCGAGGGCGTAGTTGCCGACAAAGGGCGGGCTCAAGCTGATGTAGGCGACTTTAGGCGCCCCTTCCTTGGCTTCCTCGGCCATGGCCGCAGCTGGCAGCAGCAGCGCCAGCACCATCAAGATCCACGCTTTCACGAATTCGCTCCTCAATACAGTTGGCGCCAGCTTACCCAGCATGCCACTCAAACCCAAGCACAGGCTTGTGCCGCCACTTATGCCTGCACATCAGGGTGGGCCATGCTCGTTGACCGGACCGGCGCCCCTCCTACACTTATCGGCCACTACCCGCAAAGGAATAGCCCCGATGAAAGCTGTGTTGTGCAAAACCCTGGGCCCGGCGCGCGACCTGGTGCTGGAAGAGGTGGCCAGCCCGGTGCCAAAGAAAAACGAAATCCTGCTGGATGTGCAGGCCGCCGGGGTCAACTTCCCCGACACCCTGATCATCGAAGGCAAGTACCAGTTCCAGCCACCGTTGCCATTCTCCCCCGGCGGCGAGGCGGCCGGCGTGGTGGCCGCAGTCGGTGAAAAGGCCGGCACGTTCAAGGTCGGCGACCGGGTCATGGCGCTGACCGGCTGGGGTGCGTTCGCCGAGCAGGTGGCGGTGCCGTTCTACAATGTGCTGCCGATCCCCGCGAGCATGGACTTCACCACCGCAGCGGCGTTCGGCATGACCTACGGCACCTCCATGCACGCCCTGCGCCAGCGCGGCCAGTTGCAGGCGGGCGAGACCCTGCTGGTGCTGGGCGCGTCCGGCGGAGTGGGCCTGGCGGCGGTGGAGATCGGCAAGGCCATGGGCGCGCGGGTGATCGCGGCCGCCAGCAGTGCGGAAAAACTGGCCGTGGCCAAGGCAGCCGGGGCGGATGAACTGATCGACTACAGCCAGGCCAGCCTGCGTGACGAGATCAAGCGCCTGACCGGCGGCCAGGGGGTGGATGTGATCTACGACCCGGTGGGCGGCGAGCTGTTCGAGCAGGCAGTGCGCGGGCTGGCCTGGAATGGCCGGTTGCTGGTGGTGGGCTTTGCCAGCGGAACCATCCCGCAGCTGGCGGCCAACCTGGTGTTGC
Source organism: Pseudomonas putida (assembly GCA_029953615.1). Lineage (NCBI taxonomy): Bacteria > Pseudomonadati > Pseudomonadota > Gammaproteobacteria > Pseudomonadales > Pseudomonadaceae > Pseudomonas > Pseudomonas putida. The sequence continues at coordinate 2,113,086 of CP124529.1, forward strand.
TCAAGGGCGCGGCGGTGCTCGGGGTGTTCTGGGGGGCATTTGCCCAGCGTCAGCCGGAGGACAATGCGGCCAACTTTCGGCAGCTGTTTGCCTGGCATGCAGAAGGCAAGTTGAAGCCGCTGGTGTCACAGACTTATCCACTGGCTGAGGCGGGGGCAGCCATTGAGAGGCTGGGGCAGCGACAGGCTGTGGGGAAGTTGGTGGTGCTGGCCAGGTAAGGCTTCAGGGGTTTATCGACTGTTCCGGCCTCTTCGCGGGCACGCCCGCTCCCACAGGAATACCATGCCGTTCGAGGCTGTGGTGATCCTGTGGGAGCGGGCGTGCCCGCGAAGAGGCCGGTGCAGACAAATCAAACTTCGCGCAGGTTATGGCAACGCCTGAACCGCGCCTCCAGGTTACGATCGGGCATCTGGTGGCTGCGCAGGGCATTCAAGGTCTGTTCGACATAATCACGCGTGGTGCCATAACGCCCCTTGGCACTGGCCAGGATCTGGCTGAGCAGGGTGTCTGGCAAGTTCCCGGCGTAGCACGGCAAATGCCGCTCAAGCACAAAGCCCAAGGCCTGCACCTTGCTGCCATCACCCAGCCGGCAACTGAGCCAGTGCGGCCGGTACGCCGGGTATGGCATCTCGCGCTGCCACAGGGCCATCAGCGAATCGTCCAGGGTGCTTTCATCCAGCCGGTAGGCAAAACCACTGCAGGAGCCACCACGGTCCAGGCCAAATACCAGGCCGGGGGTTTCCGGGGTGCCGCGGTGTTCGTGCGACCACAGGTACAAGCCACGGTGGTAACCATGTACACGCGCCCGTTGGCGTTCCACCGAGTTGCACTCCGGCCGCCAGATCAACGAACCATACGCGAACAACCAAACCGGCCCACCCCGATGGCGAGACATGGTTGTCTTCATGGAATTGAACAACTGTTCGCGAGTATGTTGCTGACCGAAGTCGAGTGTCGGTGGATATGAAACTTCCCAGGACATGCTTTCAAGTGCCGACATAAGCTGCCGCCATTATCCCTGTGAACTACGGATGTAGCGAAATTCGATTACGATGTGGCCCCAAGCCTCTGTACCAGGGGCGCTTGCAGTAACCATAGGACAGAAGCACAGGAATACTCAAGCCCTCGGGCCAGAGTTTCATCCGTGCTCCCGACGACTGGGAAGTACTGTTTCGGCAACTGTGAAAGTTATTGGCCAAGGCGGTAACAATTACCGCCTTATATCCCTGCTTTCCAACTTCGGTTATTAGCCGCGTGGCGCGTAGGCAAACACATCGGCGCGCATGCGATGTGCATCCATGCCGGCTTCGACCAAGGCGTCGAGAGTGGCATAGATCATGTTGGGCGAACCGCTGGCATATACATGCACGCTGTTGAGGTCGGCAATGTCCTCGCAGACCGCCTCATGCAGCATGCCGCAACGGCCTTCCCAACCGCACAGGTCGCTGACCACCTGGTGCAGGAACAGGTTGGGCAGGCGCTGCCATTCGTCCCAGTGCTCAATCTGGTAGAAGTCCTCGGGCCGGCGCACGCCCCAGTACAGGTGTACTGGATGCTTGAAGCCCTGGGCCCGGCAATGCTCGACCAGGCTGTGCATCTGGCCCATACCTGTGCCGGCAGCGATCAGCACCAGCGGCCCGTCGGGCAACTCGGCCAGGTGGGTGTCACCGAACGGCATTTCGATGCGGGCCAGGCCGTCGCGCTTGAGCTGCTGGACAAGCTGCAGCGCACTGGGCTCGCGCGCCAGCACATGCAGCTCCAGCTCGCGCCCGGCATGGGGCGCGGATGCCAGCGAGAATGCCGCCTGCTTGCCGCCCTCGCGCTCGATCATCAGGTACTGCCCGGCGTGGTAACGCGGCGGCTTGCCGGCCGGTGCGCGCAAGCGCACGCGCCAGACGTCGCCACCGACCTCGACGCACTCACTGACACTGCACGCCAGTTTGCGCACCGGCAGCTCGCCCAGGGCGAGCACACCATCCCAGAGCAACACGCAGTCCTCCAGCGGTTCGGCAATGCAGGTGAACAGCTCGCCATGGTCGCGGACTTCGCCGTCCTGGCGGACCCGGCCTTCGACCAACAACGCGGCGCAGACATGGCAATTGCCATTGCGGCAGCTGTTCGGGCAGTCATAGCCCAGCCGCCGCGCTCCATCCAGGATCCGTTCCCCGGGTTCGAGCGCCAGCACCGCCCCGGACGGCTGCAACGTTACCTGCATCAATCTATTCCCAACTGATCCCACAGCTCATCGATACGGCGGGTGACGGCTTCGTCCTTGACGATGACCCGTCCCCATTCCCGTGTAGTCTCGCCCGGCCACTTGTTCGTGGCGTCCAGGCCCATCTTCGACCCCAGCCCGGATACCGGCGACGCGAAGTCCAGGTAGTCGATCGGGGTGTTGTCGATCATCACCGTATCACGCTTGGGATCCATGCGCGTGGTGATGGCCCAGATCACATCGTTCCAGTCACGGGCATTGATATCGTCATCGGTGACAATAACGAACTTGGTGTACATGAACTGTCGCAGGAACGACCACACACCCAGCATCACGCGCTTGGCGTGGCCCGGGTACTGCTTTTTCATGGTCACCACCGCCATGCGGTACGAGCAACCTTCTGGCGGCAGGTAGAAATCGACGATTTCCGGGAACTGCTTCTGCAGGATCGGTACGAACACTTCGTTCAGCGCCACGCCGAGGATCGCGGGCTCGTCTGGCGGTCGGCCGGTGTAGGTGCTGTGGTAGATCGGTTTTTGCCGGTGGGTGATGCGCTCGACGGTGAACACCGGGAAGCTGTCCACTTCGTTGTAGTAACCGGTATGGTCGCCGTATGGGCCTTCGGGGGCCATTTCGCCCGGGTGGATCACACCTTCCAGAATGATTTCGGCGGTGGCCGGTACCTGCAGGTTGCTGCCCCGGCACTTGACCAGTTCGGTGCGGTTGCCGCGCAGCAGGCCGGCGAAGGCGTACTCGGAGAGGGTATCCGGCACCGGGGTCACGGCGCCGAGGATGGTGGCAGGGTCAGCGCCCAGGGCCACGGCGACCGGGAACGGCTGGCCAGGGTTCTTCTCGCACCACTCGCGGTAGTCCAGGGCGCCACCACGGTGGCTGAGCCAGCGCATGATGACCTTGTTGCGGCCGATCACCTGCTGGCGGTAGATACCCAGGTTCTGGCGGTCCTTGTTCGGGCCGCGGGTAACGGTGAGCCCCCAGGTGATCAGCGGCGCCACGTCGCCCGGCCAGCAGTGCTGGATCGGCAGGGCGCCGAGGTCGACATCGTCACCCTCGACCACCACTTCCTGGCACACCGCGTCCTTGACCACTTTCGGCGCCATAGACACGACTTTCTTGAAGATCGGCAGCTTGGACCAGGCATCCTTCAAGCCCTTCGGCGGCTCGGGCTCCTTGAGGAAGGCCAGCAGCTTGCCGATTTCTCGCAGTTCATCGACCGACTCGGCGCCCATGCCCATGGCCACGCGCTCCGGGGTACCGAACAGGTTGCCCAGCACCGGGATGTCGAAGCCGGTGGGGTTTTCGAACAGCAATGCCGGGCCCTTGGCACGCAGGGTGCGGTCGCAGACCTCGGTCATTTCCAGGACGGGGGAGATCGGAACCTGGATGCGCTTGAGCTCGCCGCGCTGTTCCAGGCCACGGATGAAGTCGCGCAAGTCGCGATACTGCATGCAGAAGCCTCGTGTTGGCCGTATCGGTCGGGGGTGCAGAGTGTAGCGCCGTTCGGGCTTTGTTTGGGGCGAAAATGCATTGGGGCCGCTTCGCGCCCCTTCGCGGGCACGCCCGCTCCCACAAGGATCACACAGAACCTGTGGGAGCGGGCGTGCCCGCGAAGGGGCGCGAAGCGGCCCCAATTACTGCCTGGCCTGAAACGCTTACTTGCGCTTCATCGACAGGAAGAACTCATCGTTGGTCTTGGTCTGCTTGAGCTTGTCGACCAGGAACTCGATGGCGGCGATTTCGTCCATCGGGTGCAGCAGCTTGCGCAGGATCCACATGCGCTGCAGTTCGTCGTCGGCGGTCAGCAGCTCTTCGCGGCGGGTACCGGAACGATTGATGTTGATGGCCGGGAACACACGTTTCTCGGCGATGCGGCGGTCCAGCGGCAGCTCCATGTTGCCGGTGCCCTTGAACTCTTCGTAGATCACTTCGTCCATCTTCGAGCCGGTTTCGACCAGCGCGGTGGCGATGATGGTCAGCGAACCGCCTTCCTCGATGTTACGCGCTGCACCGAAGAAGCGCTTCGGCTTCTCCAGGGCGTGGGCGTCGACACCACCGGTCAGTACCTTGCCGGAGCTCGGGATCACGGTGTTGTAGGCACGCGCCAGACGGGTGATGGAGTCCAGCAGGATAACCACGTCCTTTTTGTAGCTCGACCAGGCGCTTGGCCTTCTCGATCACCATCTCGGCAACCTGCACGTGGCGGGTTGGCGGCTCGTCGAAGGTGGAGGCAACCACTTCGCCGCGCACGGTGCGCTGCATTTCGGTCACTTCTTCCGGGCGCTCGTCGATCAGCAGGACGATCAGGTGGCACTCGGGGTTGTTACGGGTGATGTTGGCCGCGATGTTCTGCAGCATGATCGTCTTACCGGCTTTCGGCGGAGCGACGATCAGGCCACGCTGGCCTTTGCCGATCGGGGCGCACAGGTCGATCACGCGGCCGGTCAGGTCTTCGGTGGAGCCGTTGCCGGCTTCCATCTTCAGGCGCTTGTTCGGGAACAGCGGCGTCAGGTTTTCGAACAGGATCTTGTTCTTCGCGTTTTCCGGGCGGTCGAAGTTGATGGTGTCGACCTTCAGCAGGGCGAAGTAACGCTCCCCTTCCTTCGGCGGGCGGATCTTGCCGACGATGGTGTCGCCGGTACGCAGGTTGAAGCGGCGGATCTGGCTGGGCGAGACGTAGATATCGTCAGGGCCGGCCAGGTAGGACGCATCAGCCGAGCGCAGGAAACCGAAACCATCCTGGAGAATCTCCAGCACGCCGTCACCCGAGATCTCTTCGCCGCTTTTCGCGTGCTTCTTCAGCAGGGCGAAAATCACGTCCTGTTTGCGCGAACGGGCCATGTTTTCGATGCCCATCTGTTCGGCCATTTCCAAAAGATCGGTAATCGGCTTTTGCTTGAGTTCAGTCAGGTTCATAAGGGGAATGACGTAATCATGTAAGAAGGGAGAATTAAGCTTCTGGCTTAATGAGGCCGCGCCGCTAGATGGCGACAGGATCGCGTACTGATTCGAATTAGGGATGCTTCGGCGACGGCGTGTAGAGGGCACTGGAAAAGCAGTGCGAGGCCGAATGTAACACTTGCTTTTTTCGACGTCTAGTGGTTTTGCCCTGCCATTTTCAGCTGCAACACACCTTTCTGTAGAAGCAGCCTTGTGCTGCGAAGAGGCCATCAGCCGCAGCGACAACGTCAGTCTTACCGGCACTTTCGCAGCACAAGGCTGCTCCTGCATGGGCAAGACTGCCTTTGCAGAGGCAAAAAAAGCCCCGCATCTGCGGGGCTTTTTCATATCACAGGTGGGCGTCGAGGAACGCGGCCAGCTGCGATTTGGACAGGGCGCCGACCTTGGTGGCTTCGACGTTGCCGTTCTTGAACAGCATCAGCGTCGGGATACCACGCACGCCGTGCTTGGCCGGGGTTTCCTGGTTCTCGTCGATGTTCAGCTTGGCGACGGTCAGTTTGCCCTCGTAGGTAGCAGCGATGTCGTCCAGAACCGGAGCGATCATCTTGCATGGGCCGCACCATTCAGCCCAGTAGTCGACCAGCACCGGGCCTTGAGCCTGCAGTACGTCGGCTTCGAAGCTGGCGTCGGTGACGTGTTTGATTTTGTCGCTCATGGAAATCTCCAAGGTCGTAAGCAATAAAAACGTTGCCCATCATAGCCGCACCCGTCTCCTACAGGAAGCCGCGGACGATTGAGTGTAACTATAGTTGCGCAAGACGCCACGAATCGAAACCGTCATACAAGTGTCATAGCATCGAATGGCACATTGCCTTGTATCAAGGCCAGCACAACGGCTGAGTGTCACGCGTTGGCGATAGCCTGCTATCGTGGCACGATTGCCAGGTTAACGACCGAGAACAACCAGATCATGCCGCATACCATCGCGAAGAACCTGTCCCTGATCGCCGCCATCGACCTTGGCTCCAACAGCTTTCACATGGTCGTGGCCAAGGCCCACCATACCGAAATCCGCATTCTCGAGCGGCTCGGCGAGAAGGTTCAGTTGGCCGCCGGCATCGACGAAGAGCGCCTGCTCAGCGAAGAAGCCATGGAACGAGGCCTGGACTGCCTCAAGCGCTTTTCCCAGTTGATCAACGGCATGCCGGCAGGCTCGGTGCGCATCGTCGGCACCAACGCCTTGCGCGAAGCGCGCAACCGCAACGAATTCATCCAGCGCGCCGAAGCCATCCTCGGCCACCCGGTCGAGGTTATCTCCGGCCGTGAAGAAGCGCGCCTGATCTACCTGGGCGTATCACACACCCTGGCCGACACCCCCGGCAAGCGGCTGGTGGCCGACATTGGCGGCGGCAGCACCGAATTCATCATCGGCCAGCGCTTCGAGCCGCTGCTGCGCGAAAGCCTGCAGATGGGCTGCGTCAGCTTCACCCAGCGCTACTTCCGCGACGGCAAGATCACCCCGGCCCGTTACGCCCAGGCCTATACCGCCGCACGCCTGGAACTGATGAGCATCGAGAATGCCCTGCACCGCCTGACCTGGGACGAAGCCATCGGCTCGTCCGGTACCATTCGTGCCATCGGTGCCGCGATCAAGGCCGGCGGCCTGGGCAATGGCGAGGTCAACGCCGAGGGGCTGGCCTGGGTCAAGCGCAAACTGTTCAAGCTGGGTGAAGTCGACAAGATCGACTTCGAAGGCGTCAAGCCGGATCGCCGCGCCATCTTCCCGGCCGGTCTGGCGATTCTCGAAGCGATCTTCGATGCCCTGGAGCTGCAGCGCATGGACCACTGCGATGGAGCCCTGCGTGAAGGCGTGCTGTTCGACCTGCTCGGCCGCCACCACCACGAAGACGTGCGCGAACGCACCCTGAACTCGCTGATGGAACGCTACCACGTGGACCAGGGCCAGGCCGCACGGGTCGAGCGCAAAGCCTTGCACGCCTTCGACCAGGTGGCCGACGCCTGGGACCTGAAAGACGGGAACTGGCGCGATCTGCTCGGCTGGGCGGCGAAAGTGCACGAAATCGGCCTGGATATCGCCCACTACCACTACCACAAGCACGGCGCCTACCTGATCGAGCATTCCGACCTGTCGGGCTTTTCCCGCGAGGACCAGCAGATGATGGCCTTGCTGGTGCGCGGCCACCGCCGCAACATCCCCAAGGACAAGATCGCCGAACTGGGTGAGGAAGGGGTCAAGCTGCTGCGCCTGTGCGTGCTGCTGCGCTTCGCCATCCTGTTCCACCACATCCGTGGCAACCAGCAGATGCCGAAGGTCGAGCTCAAGGCTGCCGACAGCAGCCTGGATGTGGCCTTCCCTGAGGGCTGGCTGGAACAGAACCAGCTGACCCAGGCCGACTTCGCCAACGAGGCGGAGTGGCTGGCCCGGGTCGGCTTCGTCCTCAGCGTACGTTGAGGACCGGGTTGCTCAGGCGCTCCAGCAGGGTCGCCTGGGCACTGCGCGGGTTCTGGTTACCGGTCGGCGTGCTGCGCACATAGCGCCCGTCCGGCTGCAGGGTCCAGGCGTGGGTATTGTCGGTCAGGTAGCCTTCCAGCTCCTTCTTCACCCGCAGCAACAGCTTCTTGCCTTCCACCGGGAAGCAGGTCTCGACGCGCTTGTCGAGGTTGCGCTCCATCCAGTCGGCGCTGGACAGGTAGATCTGCTCTTCGCCGCCATTGAGGAAGTAGAACACCCGCGTGTGTTCGAGGAAGCGGCCGATGATCGAGCGCACCTGGATGTTGTGCGAAACCCCTGGAATGCCTGGGCGCAGGCAGCACATGCCACGCACCACCAGATCGATTTTCACACCTGACTGGCTGGCCTTGTACAGCGCCTTGATGACCTTGGCATCGGTCAGCGAGTTGAACTTGGCAATGATATGCGCCGGCTTGCCTTCGAGGGCGAACTGGGTTTCCCGCGCAATCATGTCGAGCATGCCCTTCTTCAGGGTGAACGGCGCGTGCAGCAGCTTCTTCATGCGCAGGGTCTTGCCCATGCCGATCAACTGGCTGAACAGCTTGCCCACATCCTCGGTGAGAGCGTCGTCAGAGGTCAGCAGGCTGTAGTCGGTGTACAGGCGGGCGTTGCCGGCGTGGTAGTTGCCGGTGCCCAGGTGCGCATAACGCACGATCTCGCCCTGCTCACGACGCAAAATCAGCATCATCTTGGCGTGGGTCTTGAAGCCGACCACGCCGTAGATAACCACCGCACCGGCGGCCTGCAGGCGGCTGGCCATCTGCAGGTTGGACTCTTCGTCGAACCGCGCCCGCAGCTCGATCACCGCGGTGACCTCCTTGCCGTTACGCGCCGCGTCCACCAGCGCGTCGACGATTTCCGAGTTGGCCCCGGAACGGTACAGGGTCTGGCGTACGGCGAGCACGTGCGGGTCCTTGGCGGCCTGGCGCAGCAGGTCGATCACCGGGGTGAAGGACTCGAACGGGTGCATCAGCAGGATGTCCTGCTTGCCGATCACGCTGAAGATATTGTCGGCGTTCTGTAGCAGCTTGGGGATCGCCGGGGTGAATGGCGTGTACTGCAGCTCGGGGTGGCTGTCCAGGCCGGTAATGCTGAACAGGCGGGTAAGGTTGACCGGGCCGTTGACCTGGTACAGCTCGCTTTCACTGAGGCTGAACTGCTTGAGCAGGTAGTCCGACAGGTGTTTCGGGCAGGTGTCGGCCACCTCCAGGCGCATCGGCGTCACCATAGCGGCGCGAGAACAGCTCGCCGCGCAGGGCGCGGGCCAGGTCGTCGACCTCTTCGGAGTCCAGCGCCAGGTCGGCGTTACGGGTCAGGCGGAACTGGTAGCAGCCCTTCACCTTCATGCCCTGGAACAGGTCGTCGGCGTGGGCATGGATCATCGACGACAGGAACACGTAGTTGGCACCTGGGCCACCCACTTCTTCCGGCACGCGGATGACCCGCGGCAGCAGGCGCGGGGCCGGGATGATCGCCAGGCCCGAATCGCGGCCGAAGGCATCGACCCCCTCGAGCTCGACGATGAAGTTGAGGCTCTTGTTCACCAGCAGCGGGAACGGGTGGGTCGGGTCGAGGCCGATCGGGGTGATGATCGGGGCGATTTCGTCGCGGAAGTAGCGGCGCACCCAGGTCTTGAGCTTGGGTGTCCAGTAGCGGCGGCGGATGAAGCGGATATGGTGCTTTTCCAGCTCGGGCAACAGCACGTCATTGAGGATCGCGTACTGGCGCTCGACTTCGCTGTGTACCAGGTCGCTGATACGCGCCAGCGCCTGGTGCGGCTGCAGGCCATCGGCACCGGCCTGTTCCCGGGCGAAGTTGATCTGCTTTTTCAGGCCGGCGACGCGGATCTCGAAGAACTCGTCTAGGTTGCTGGAGAAGATCAACAGGAACTTGAGGCGTTCGAGCAGCGGATAGCTCTCGTCCAGTGCCTGCTCCAGCACCCGGATGTTGAACTGCAGCTGCGAGAGTTCGCGATGAATGTACAGGCTGCTGTCGTCCAGGCCCGGGACGGCGATCACCGGGGCTGGTGCAGGCGCCGGCGCCACGGGCTCGGCCACCGCTTCCACTGCGGGCTGGGGCGCCGGCGGCAGGTCTGGCGGAGTCTGCACCATCTCTTCGGGGATTTCCTGAGCATCCTTGATCGCGACAGGGGTTAGCACTTCATTATTCATCTGGCGTTCCTGAGGACGTTAACGCCCTATCATCAATTGAGCGGCAAGATAAGCGCCCATTATGACGCCTGTGTTACACACCAGGGCAAGCCATGGCGCGTGGCTTCTGGCATTCTCCGAGCAGGCATTGTTCATGTCGAGACACATTTGGACACTTTCACGAACGCGCGCGAAGGGGTAGGCTTCGCGTTCATTTCGCCAGCACCTCAGAAAATGCTTCAACAATTCCTGCAGGATTTCGGCTACTTCGCCCTTTTTCTAGGCACCTTCTTTGAAGGCGAGACCATCCTGGTGCTTGCGGGGTTCCTTGCGTTTCGCGGTTACATGGACATTAACCTGGTGTGCCTGGTGGCGTTTTTCGGCAGCTATGCCGGCGACCAGCTGTGGTACTTCATGGGCCGTCGCCACGGGCGCAGGATCCTGGCGCGCAAACCACGCTGGCAGGCGATGGGTGACCGGGCGCTGGACCACATCCGTCGCCACCCCGACATCTGGGTACTGAGTTTCCGCTTCGTCTATGGCTTGCGCACGGTCATGCCGGTGGCCATTGGCCTGTCCGGCTACCCGCCACGCCGCTACCTGCTGCTGAACGGTCTCGGCGCGGCCATCTGGGCAGTGGCGCTGGGCGCGGCAGCGTACCACTTCGGCGCCATCCTCGAAGGCCTGCTGGGCAACGTGAAGCGCTACGAGCTATGGGTACTCGGTGGCCTGCTGGCGCTGGGTGGCCTGCTATGGCTGCGCCGGCGCTTCCGCACCCTGCGTGCGGAGCGCAAGGCGGCGGGCATGCCCCAGGCCCCAGAGGCTGAACAGGCTGTAAGTCACGAGCAGGAACCAGGCCAGCGGCGCGACCACCGCTAAGCCCAATGCGCCGGCCAGGTACAGCGCCGGCGCGTTCACCAGCAGCCGCACCCGCTCCATGCGCACGGCCCATGGCCGATCCTCCAGCAGCGCGCCAAGCACGAACAAGCCAAACGCCATCAGCGCCCAGCCGAGTACCAGGGCGGCGGTCGGCACGCGCTCGGCCACCTCCATCAGATAACTGCCGAGCGCCACGTAAACCACGAACTGCGCCGCCACATAGGCCTGCTGCGCACGGCCCAGGGCAACCTCGAACTTGCGAAACAACGTCAGGTCCTGCTTGGCCTGTGGGTAGCGTGCAGCCACATCGGCCGGGCGCCAGCCGGTGGGCATGAACCATATCCGCAGCTTGTCCCACAGGCTGTCGGCGCGCCGGGCATCGTGCCAGAGCTGGGCATAGAACTGCAGGTTGGCCCACAGCGGGTTCCAGCTGGCCAGCGGCGTGGTCACCCCGAACACCACCGGCTCGGCCGGGTCCTCCTCTTTGAAGGTACCGAACAGACGATCCCAGAGAATGAACACGCCACCGTAATTGCGATCCAAGTAAGCAGGATTTTGCGCATGGTGGACGCGATGGTTGGATGGCGTGATCAACACCCACTCGAGCCAGCCCAGCTTGGGAATGTGCCGGGTATGCACCCAGAACTGGTACAGCAGGTTGAGCGACGCCACCGTGATGAACACCAGCGGTGGCACACCGAGCAACGCCAGCGGCAGGTAGAACAGCCACGAGAAAATGAACCCGCTGCTGGTCTGGCGCAGCGCCGTGGTGAGGTTGTACTCCTCGCTCTGGTGATGCACCGAGTGCGCAGCCCACAGCACGTTGCGCTCGTGGCCAAGACGGTGCAGCCAGTAGTAGCAGATGTCGTACAGGACAAAGGCCAGCAGCCACACCCACCAGGCCTGCGCCGGCAGGCGCAGCAACGCCAGGTGCTCGAAGGCCAGGGCATAGGTCACCAGCCCCACCCCTTTGGTCAGCAACCCGGTAGTGGTCGACAGCGCGCCGGTGCTGAGGCTGTTGATCGAATCGGCCAGGGTGAAGTTGCGCTGGCCACGCACGCAGTCGGCCAGCAGCTCGACGGCAATCAGCACGAAGAAGAACGGCACGGCCAGCAGGATCAGGTCCATGGGTACGACCTCAGGCGTTATCCGCCAAGACTAGGCCGCGCGCGCAGGAATCCCTATGGCGACATCTGCCAAACTAGAGGACATTTAGCGCCTCGACACTGGAGTAAAAAGCATGACAAAAAAAGTAGCGGTGATTCTTTCCGGCTGTGGCGTGTATGACGGCGCCGAAATCCACGAAAGCGTGATCACCCTGCTGCGCCTCGACCAGCGTGGTGCGCAGGTGCAGTGCTTCGCGCCGAACATTGCGCAGATGCATGTGATCAACCACCTGACTGGCGAGGAAATGCCCGAGTCGCGCAATGTGCTGGTGGAATCGGCGCGCATTGCCCGCGGCGAGGTAAAGGATATTCGCGAAGCCAAGGCCGAAGACTTCGATGCGCTGATCGTGCCGGGCGGTTTCGGCGCGGCGAAAAACCTGTCCAACTTTGCCGTGGAAGGCGCCAACTGCAGCGTCCACCCGGATGTGCTGGCCCTGGCCGAAGCTTTTGCCGACGCCTGCAAGCCGGTTGGCCTGATCTGCATCTCGCCGGCGCTGGCGGCAAAGATCTACGGGCCGGGCGTGGTCTGCACCATCGGTACTGACGCCAGTACTGCGGCAGCCGTGCAGAAAATGGGGGGCACCCATGAAGAGTGCGATGTGCACGATATTGTCGAGGACACCCAGCGCAAACTGGTGACTACCCCGGCGTACATGGAGGCCAAGTCGATCAGCGAGGCGGCTGGTGGCATTTACAAGCTGGTGGATCGGGTGCTGGAGCTGACCCACGAGGGTGACCAGTAAATCCTCGGGCCTGCTGCGCAGGCCATCGCCGGCAAGCCAGCTCCCACTTGGACCGCGTCGACCTCAAGCCATGCGCGATACCTGTGGGAGCGGGCGGGCCCGCGAACACGGGCGAAGCCCGTGCCATCCACCGCGTCGCCTGTTTCGCGGGCTTGCCCGCTCCCACAGGTACTGCGCATGGCTTGAGGTCAGCGCGGTCGGGTGGGAGCTGGCTTGCCGGCGATGGGCTGCAAAGCAGCCCCGCTTCAGGGTTTGGACAACCGGGCGATGATCCGGTCCAGCGCATTGGCAAACGCCTGCTTCTCGCGCTCGCCATAAGGCGCCTGCCCTCCCCCCACCTGGCCCTGCTCGCGCAGGTCGGTGAACAGGTTGCGCGCCGCCAGCCGGTCGCCCATGTTGCGCTCGTCGAACTCGCGCCCGCGTGGGTCCAACACCGCCACGCCCTTTTTTACCAGGCGGTCGGCCAACGGTACGTCACTGCAGATCACCAGCTCGCCGGGCACGGCGTGCTCCACCAGGTAATCGTCGGCCGCATCCATGCCGCTGGGTACCACGATCAGGCGCACGATCGCGAACGCCGGCTTGGCCACAGCCTGGCCCGCCACCATCACCACCTCGAACTTGCGCTTGAGGGCGAACTTGACGATCAGATCCTTGGCCGCCTTGGGGCAGGCGTCGGCATCGATCCACACACGCATCGGAAAACCTCACAATCGGCTTGAGGCCACCATCATGCCTCAAGCGCAGCGGAAGCTGCAGCAACTGCCCACGCAGCGCTGGGAAAATGGCGCCAATATTTCAATTGCCGCTTATCCGCCCCCGCCACTCAGGCTACACTCGGCACAGCTCCGCTGGCCTGCCCGAGTGCGCAATGAACCACCCCCACGAAATCCGCCCCGACCTGGACGAAGGCATCGACCGCAAGGTACTGGCGACATTGCGTGCGCGCTTCCTGCAGCTTAACCAGGGCCGGCTGCAGCGGGCGCTGGAGGGCCTGTCGACGCGCCAGCAACAAGTGCTGACGCTGCTGCCGCTGCTGTTTCATGTGAACCACCCGTTGCTGCCGGGCTACGTCTCCGGCACTACCCCCGCCGGCGTATCGGGCTACGAGCCGAGCGCCGACCTGATAGTCGAGGCCCAGCGCCTTGCCCGCTCGTTCACCTACAAAGCCCGCCATGGCAATCCGCCGCGGCTGATCCACGGCCTGTTCCTGATGGGCAGCCTGGGCTCGCTGGCCCAGGCCGAGCACAGCGACATGGACCTGTGGGTGTGCCACGCGCCCGGCCTGGCCGACGAGCTTCTGGGTGAGCTGCGTCGCAAATGCCAACTGCTGGAAGCGTGGGCGGAAAGCCTGGGTGCAGAGGCGCACTTCTTTCTGATCGACACGCAAGGTTTCGCCCAGGGCCAACGCGAAGGCCAGCTCGGTTCCGACGATTGCGGTACCACCCAGCACTACCTGCTGCTGGATGAGTTCTACCGCACCACTATCTGGCTGGCCGGGCGCACACCGCTATGGTGGCTGGTGCCGGTCTACCAGGAACACGATTACCACGCCTACACCCAGACTCTGCTGTCCAAGCGTTTCATCCGCAGCCAGGACGCCCTCGATCTCGGCAACCTGGCGCACATCCCGCCCGGCGAGTTCGTCGGCGCCGGCTTGTGGCAACTGTTCAAAGGCATCGATTCGCCCTACAAGTCGTTGCTCAAGTTGCTGCTGACCGAGGCCTATGCCAGCGAACACCCCGCCGTACGTTGCCTGAGCCTGGACTACAAGCAGGCAGTGTTCGCCAACCAGCTCGACCTCGACGAGCTGGACCCCTACGTTATGGTGTACCGGCGCATCGAGCGCTACCTGCTGCAACGTGGCGAGGCCGCGCGCCTGGAGCTGGTGCGGCGCAGCCTGTACCTGAAGGTGAACAAGAAGCTCAGCGACCCGGCCCGGGCCAATGGCTGGCAACGCCGCCTGTTGCAGCGCCTGGCCAACGAGTGGGGCTGGGATGAGCGCCAGCTGGCCCTGCTCGACAGCCGCAGCCAATGGAAGGTGCAGCAAGTTGCCGTCGAACGCCGTGAACTGGTGGCCGAACTGAACCACAGCTACCGCTTCCTCAGCCAGTTTGCCCGCTCCCAGAACGCCAGCAGCCGCGCCGACCAGCGCGACCTCAATGTGCTGGGCCGGCGCCTTTACGCGGCCTTCGAACGCCGCGCCGGCAAGGTCGAAGTGATCAACCCCGGTATCGCCCCGGACCTGGCCGAAGGCACCCTGACCCTGGTCCAGGCGCCTAACCGCAAGGAGCCCGGCAGCCACCACTGGGAGCTGTACACCGGCAACCTGAGCACCCATGAGGTGGACCACTTCAGCCCGCTAAAGCGCTGCCGCGAGCTGCTCGAGCTGCTGACCTGGGCCCATCGCAACGGGGTAATCGACAGCAGCACGCGCCTGGCGCTACACCCGGGTGTCAGCGACCTCAGCGAATTCGAGCTGTTCAACCTGATCGGCTGCCTGCAACAGAGCATTCCCCTGCCCTTGCCGACCGTCAGCGAGGTGCGCCTGTTGCAACCCAGCGTTGCCGACGAAGTGCTGTTGCTGGTCAACGTCGCCATCGACCCGTTGCGTCACCACCGCGACCTGAACATCCTGATGACCACCGAGCGCACCGACTCGCTGAGCTATGCAGGCGTGCGCGAAAACCTGGTCCTGACCCTGGACCAGGTCACCCTCAACAGCTGGAACGAGGTACTGGTCCAGCGCTATGACGGCGAGCATGCGCTGATGCGCTGCCTGCGCGACTTTCTCAACAGTCCGGTGTTGCGCGGCCAGCGGCCAAGGGTGCGGGTGCGCTGTTTCTGCCAAAGCCGCGCCCAGGCCATCGGCCAACGTGTGGAGGAAATTTTCGACACCGTGCAACTGCTGCTGGACCAGGGCCTGAACCACCGCTACCTGCTGCAGGTGGCCCAGCACACCCATGTGCTGGAGCTGCTGGCCGGGCATGTCGGCCTGACCACCCTGGCCGAGCACGACGCGCTGCTGGACCACCTGGGCGAAGAGCGTAACGCCTACAGCCCGCTGTACCTGGACGCCAACGCTTTGCAGGACGACGACCTGCGCCTGGTGCTGGAGCAAGGCCGGCCGGCCTGCATCCAGGTGTTCTACCGCCTGCAGGGTGGCTGGGCCGAGCTGTACGTGCTGGATGAATACAACGCCCTGTGGCAGCAACGCCTGCCGATGCACGACGACGTCCACCTGCTGTTGCCGCTGCAACGCTTTCTGCGCTCTGTGGTGATGCGCCGGGATGCCCGTCTGCCATTGGACACCCAGCGCGCGGCGTCACTGGACATCCACTACGCGCAACTGTTGCCTTCCGGGCCAGGCAAGGCGCGCAGCATCGAACCGCGCCAGGCCCCGTTCGAGGGTAACGACCAGCCTTGCTACGAGGTGCAGGCAATCATCCAGGCCGGGGTGGCGGGTGCGGCGCACGTGACGCTGTATTGCGACCAGCAGGAGTTTTCCGAACTGGAGCATGGTGAGCAGCTTTATGCAGTGGTGGCCCGGCAGATCATCGGGCAGCGACGGGGTGCAGGGCAGTACCGGTGCTACATCACTGATCTGGACTTGTCCGAGTTGCTGGATGACCAGTTGGGGTCGACGCAGATGTACCTGCGCTACAAGCGGGAGCTGGAGCAGGCGCTGAATGAGGGGTTGGAGCAGGTTTTGGCGGAGAAATCCTGAATTGCCGGGGCTGCTTTGCAGCCCATCGCCGGCAAGCCAGCTCCCACAGGGTACAGCGCCAACCTCAGGCCTTATGCAATCCTTGTGGGAGCTGGCTTGCCGGCGATGGGCCGCAAAGCGGCCCCCTGGGCCTTACAGGTCGAAATCGCCCGCCGCTTCCGGTTGGTACTCGACTTCCAGCAGCTTCAGCTTGAGGGTCTTGCCCCCCGGCGCCGGCCAGTCGATCTGCTCGCCCACCGAAAGCCCGAGCAAGGCGCAACCGATCGGCGCCAGGATCGAGACCTTGCCTTCCGGCCCGGCATCCTTCGGATACACCAGCGTCAGGTGGTAATCCTTGCCGCTGGCTTCCTCGCGGCAGTGCACGCGCGAGTTCATGGTCACCACGCCAGCCGGGACCTCCTCGTGACCGACCACCTGCTCGGCGCGGTCCAGCTCGCCGATCAAGGCGAGCACACCCGGCGTACTCTCGTCGAGGCTGTCGATCAGACGCTCCAGACGTTGTACGTCCAATCGGGTGAGGATGAGGGAAGGCTTGGTGCTCATGATCCAGTCAGACTCCTTTGAACAGGCGGTTTTCATCGTGCAGATAAAGCAAAACCCCGCCCAAGGGCGGGGTTTGTGAAGACTTTGGCGTCACCGACGCAGAACCCGACGTTACCACAGCCGGGTAAATACTCAAGCCCCTGCGATCAGTGTGCCTTAGCCTGGTCGCGCAGCGCCTGGGCCTCGCGGCAGATCTGCCGGCGCCGTTCGTCATCGGCCGAACGCCACTCACGGATGTGCTCGACATGCCGGTGGCACCCCGTGCACACCCGCTGTTCGTCCAGCCGGCAAACGCTGATGCACGGCGACGGCACGGCGGGGCTGACGTTGCTATAGAGTGGTTTGGGCGGCCGGGCCTGGGTACTGCTCATGTCAGATCTCGTCGAAGTCCAGCTTCTCGCCGGCCCGCTCCCAGACGATGCGTTCGAGCATTTCGCCCAGCAGTTCCTCGCTCTTTTCGCACACCCACTTGCCGCTGTCCTCGTCGTAGTCGAAGTGGAAACCGCCGGACCGGTCGGCCAGCCACAGCTGGCGCAGCGGCTCCTGGCGGCTGAAGATCAGCTGGGCGCCGCCCTCGAACTTGACGGTGAGGACGCCGCCGGAGTTCTCCATGTCCAGGTCCAGGCCGCTCTCGTCGAACAGGTCTTCCAGCGCCTGTTGGGTCGCGTCGACCAGGTCGTGGAAACGCGCTTCACTCAAACTCATTGCAGGAACCTCGAAATTGGCTGCGTTACAGGCAAGCCCGGCAAGATACGGGCGCTGGCCGCTGAATGCAAAGGTTTAGCCGTTGCCTTCACTGGTATGAACTCGAAGCCAGCGCAGTACCTGTGGGAGCGGGCACGCCCGCGAAGCAGGCTCTGCGGTGGTTGGCACGGGCTCCGCCCGTGTTCGCGGGCACGCCCGCTCCCACAGGTACCGCGAAAGGGCCCTTGCAGGCACCAAGAATAGCCCGCCCGGCGGACCGGCCCTTGCATAGGCAAGCCGTCGGTCGCTCGGTATACTCGGGCCGCAATACTGCATATTCTAAGGATTTCACCCAATGAAGCGCCTGATTTCCTCCCTTGCGGCGCTGGTCGCTGTTGCCTGCCTCGTTTCGGCCTGCGGCCAGAAAGGCCCGCTTTACCTGCCTGAAGACGGCAAGGACGGCAAGGCCAGCCACAAGTCGCACCAGTACCAGCCAAAAGCCAAGCCGGCCCCGACGCAAGAGCAGCAGCCCGAGTCTGAGCCCGAGCAGTCGCCAGCGCAGTAAAGGAAATCAGATGAACGCTTTCAATTACCGCGACGGCGAGCTGTTCGCGGAAGGCGTGGGCCTGTCGGCCATCGCCGAACGCTATGGCACCCCCACCTACGTGTATTCACGCGCCCACATCGAGGCCCAGTACCGCAGCTACGCCGACGCCCTGCAAGGCACCGAGCACCTGGTGTGCTTCGCGGTCAAGGCCAACTCCAACCTCGGTGTGCTGAACGTGCTGGCGCGCCTGGGGGCAGGCTTCGACATCGTCTCCGGCGGTGAGCTGGAGCGCGTGCTGGCCGCTGGCGGCCGTGCCGACCGCGTGGTGTTCTCCGGCGTCGGCAAGACCCGCGACGACATGCGCCGTGCCCTGGAAGTCGGCGTGCACTGCTTCAACGTCGAATCCACCGACGAACTGGAGCGCCTGCAAGTGGTGGCCGCCGAGATGGGCAAAGTTGCCCCGGTCTCGCTGCGGGTCAACCCGGATGTCGACGCCGGCACCCACCCGTACATCTCCACCGGCCTGAAAGAGAACAAGTTCGGCATCGCCATCGCCGATGCCGAGGCCATCTACGTGCGCGCCGCGCAGCTGCCAAACCTGGAAGTGGTCGGTGTCGACTGCCACATCGGTTCGCAGCTGACCACCGTCGAGCCTTTCCTCGATGCCCTCGACCGCCTGCTGGTGCTGGTCGACCGCCTGGCCGAGTGCGGCATCCACCTGCGCCACCTGGACCTGGGTGGCGGTGTCGGCGTGCGTTACCGCGATGAGGAGCCGCCGCTGGTGGCCGACTACATCAAGGCCATCCGCGAGCGCGTCGGCGACCGCGACCTGGCCCTGGTGTTCGAGCCGGGCCGCTACATCGTGGCTAACGCCGGCGTCCTGCTTACCCGCGTGGAATACCTCAAGCACACCGAGCACAAGGATTTCGCCATCATCGATGCAGCGATGAACGACCTTATCCGCCCGGCCCTGTACCAGGCCTGGATGGGCATCAGCGCGGTCAAGCCACGCACAGGCGAAGGCCGTGCCTACGACCTGGTCGGCCCGATCTGCGAGACTGGCGACTTCCTCGGCAAGGATCGCGTACTGAACCTGGCCGAAGGGGACCTGCTGGCCGTACAGTCCGCGGGCGCCTATGGTTTTGTCATGAGCTCCAACTACAACACCCGTGGCCGTTGCGCTGAAATCCTGGTCGACGGCGACCAGGCCTTCGAAGTACGCCGCCGCGAGACCATCGCCGAATTGTACGCTGGCGAAAGCCTGCTGCCGGAGTAACCCCATGCTGCTGCGTTTTACCAAGATGCATGGGCTGGGCAACGACTTCATGGTCCTCGACCTGGTCAGCCAGCATGCGCACATCCAGCCCAAGCACGCCAAGCAATGGGGTGATCGCCACACCGGCATCGGCTTTGACCAGTTGCTGATCGTCGAGGCACCGAACAACCCTGAAGTGGATTTCCGCTACCGCATCTTCAACGCCGACGGCTCCGAGGTAGAGCAGTGCGGCAACGGTGCCCGCTGCTTCGCCCGCTTCGTGCTGGACAAGCGCCTGACCGCGAAAAAGCGCATCCGCGTGGAAACCAAGAGCGGCATCATCGAACTGGACGTACAGAATGACGGCCAGGTCAGTGTCGACATGGGGCCACCGCGCTTCATCCCTGCCGAAATCCCCTTCGTCGCCGACGAGCAGGCGCTGAGCTACCCACTGGAAGTCGACGGCCAGGTGCATTCGATTGCCGCCGTGTCCATGGGTAACCCGCATGCCGTGCTGCGTGTCGACGATGTGCGTACCGCACCGGTGCACCAGCTGGGCCCGAAGATCGAAAACCACCCACGCTTCCCGCAGCGGGTGAATGCCGGCTTCCTCCAGGTCATCGACCGCCACCGCGCCAACCTGCGGGTATGGGAACGTGGAGCCGGCGAAACCCAGGCCTGCGGCACCGGCGCTTGCGCCGCCGCCGTGGCAGCGATCAGCCAGGGCTGGATGGACTCTCCGGTGTCCCTCGACCTGCCCGGTGGCCGCCTGCACATCGAATGGGCCGGCCCCGGCAAGCCCGTATTGATGACCGGCCCGGCCGTACGCGTCTACGAAGGACAGGTTCGTCTCTAAGCGAGTAACCGCCATGACCGATCAGCCCAAGGTTGTACCCCAGCAGTACGCCGAGCTCGATGCCGAAGCGGTGGTCGCCTACCTGCGCGCCCACCCCACTTTCTTCGCCGAGCACGACGAGCTGCTGATCGAACAGCGCATCCCGCACCAGCGGGGCGACAGCGTGTCGCTGGTAGAGCGCCAGCTCAAGCTGCTGCGCGACCGCAACATCGAGATGCGCCACCGCCTGTCGCAACTGATGGACGTGGCCCGTGACAACGACCGGCTGTTCGACAAGACCCGCCGGCTGATCCTCGACCTGCTCGATGCCGGCAGCCTGGAAGAAGTGGTGATGGCGGTCGAAGACAGCCTGCGCCAGGAGTTCCAGGTACCCTTCGTCAGCCTGATCCTGTTCGGCGAAAATGTCGCGCCGGTCGGGCGCTGGGTGAGCAACGCCGAAGCGCAGCAGGCCATCGGTGCCCTGCTGGGCGGCGGCAAGACGGTCAGCGGCAACCTGCGCGAGCACGAGCTGGCCTTCCTGTTCGGTGAAGAACAGCGCCGGGAAGTGGGCTCCAGCGCCGTGGCTGCCCTGGAATACCATGGCCTGCACGGGGTGCTGGCGATCGGCAGCCGCGACCCGCAACACTACAAGAGCAGCGTCGGCACCCTGTTCCTCGGCTACATCGCCGAAGTACTTGGCCGGGTTGTGCCCCGCGTTACCCAGACCCTGCGCCCGGTACGTTGATGGAACGCCAGCTGGAGGCTTATTGCGCACACCTGCGCAACGAGCGCCAGGTGTCCGAGCACACCCTGCTGGGCTACCGCCGCGACCTGGACAAGGTCGTCGCCTACTGCAAGGAACACGGCATTGCCGATTGGCAGGCGCTGCAGATCCAGCAGCTACGCCAGCTGATCGCCCGCCAGCACCACCACGGCCAGTCCTCGCGCAGCCTGGCGCGGCTGCTGTCGGCGGTACGTGGCCTGTACCGCTACCTGAACCGCGAAGGCCTGTGCCAGCACGACCCGGCCAGCGGCCTGAGCGCGCCCAAGGGCGAGCGCCGGCTGCCCAAGGTGCTGGACACTGACCGCGCCCTGCAACTGCTCGATGGCGGTGTCGACGATGACTTCATCGCCCGTCGCGACCAGGCCATTCTCGAACTGTTCTATTCGTCGGGCCTGCGCCTGTCCGAGCTGACCAACCTCGACCTTGATCACCTCGACCTCGCCGCCGGCCTGGTGCAGGTGCTGGGCAAGGGCGGCAAGGCCCGCGTGCTGCCGGTCGGCCGCAAGGCCCGCGAGGCCTTGCAGGCCTGGTACCGCCTGCGCGGCATCGGCAACCCGCGCGACCGTGCGGTGTTCATCACCCGCCAAGGCAACCGCATCAGCCCCCGGGCCGTACAGCAGCGGGTGAAGGCGGCCGGTGAGCGCGAGCTGGGCCAGCACCTGCACCCGCACATGCTTCGCCATTCCTTCGCCAGCCACGTGCTGGAATCGTCCCAGGACCTGCGCGCCGTGCAGGAAATGCTCGGCCATGCCGACATCGGCACTACGCAGATCTACACCCACCTGGACTTCCAGCACCTGGCCGCGGTGTACGACAGCGCCCACCCTCGGGCCAAACGCAGCAAAGGCACAGACTCATGAGCATCAAGCTGATCACCTTCGACCTCGACGACACCCTGTGGGATACCGCGCCGGTGATTGCCAGCGCGGAAGTCGTGCTGCGCGACTGGCTCGAAGCCAACGCCCCAATCCTTGGCGGCGTGCCGGTGGAGCACCTGTTCGCCATTCGCGAACGTCTGGTACAGGCCGAACCTGGCCTGAAGCACCGCATCAGCGCCCTGCGCCGCCGAGTGCTGTTCCATGCCCTGGAGGAAGTCGGCTACAGCGAAAAGCATGCGCAGGAGCTGGCCAACGAAGGTTTCGAAGTGTTCCTGCATGCCCGCCACCAGGTGGAGATCTTTCCGGAGGTGCAGCCGGTGCTGGAGATCCTGCGCCACCGCTACACCCTGGGCGTGGTCACCAACGGCAATGCCGACGTGAGCCGGCTGGGGCTGGCGGACTATTTTCGCTTTGCCCTGTGTGCCGAGGACCTCGGCATCGGCAAGCCGGACCCGGCGCCGTTCCTGGAAGCGCTGCGCCGTGGGGATGTGGAGGCCAGCGCGGCGGTGCACATCGGTGACCACCCGGGCGATGACATCGCCGGCGCTCAGCGTGCCGGGCTGCGGGCGGTGTGGTTCAACCCGCAGGGCAAGGCCTGGGTAGGCGAGCAGGCGCCTGATGCCGAGATCCAGCGCCTTTCGCAGTTGCCCGACATCCTCGCGCGCTGGCGCTGACAGGGGCTGCGCAAGGCTTAAGCCTGCGGTGATCCTGTGGGAGCGGGCATGCCCGCGAAGAGGCCGGCACAGGCAACACAAAACCCAAAGGCACAAAAAAGCCCGCAGCGACGGCGGGCTTTTTTCGTTCAGCCACTCAGATAGGGCGGCTGCCGTACTTGTTGTCCGGTTTCTTGGGCGGATCCGCGACCACATTGGCCTCGACTTCCTGAACCTTGCCACCGCGAGCGAGGAACTCTTCCATGGCCTTGGCCAGGGCGTCACGCTCTTTCTGCTTGGCTTCCATGCTCGGCATCTCGTCTACCGAGACTGCCGCCTTGGATTTGCCCTTGGCAACGGGTGCCGGGCTGCTGTCGTCATCGCCAGCATCTTCGGCAACGTCATCAGTTGCCGCTTCGAGGCCTTCATCGCCCTCGTCTTCGTCGCCTACTTCGAGGTCATCATTTTCCAGATCGTCGTCGCTCATGTTCTACCTCATGACTTGCGAAAAGCAGGTTAGTTATAGACCAGTGCAGCCGTAGACCGGCAGCCACCAGTGAAAATTCAACTGGCCGTGGGTTAGGCCACTGCCCATGGGTCGGCGCTCCTGATGGGAGGCGGCACCCAGCAGGACCTGCTCCTGGCAGGACCTGACAAATCCTTTAGCCCCTGCTGGCCACACGCTATTGGCAAGCCTAGCAAAGGCTGGCGAAGCGTGTGGACTACTCGTCAAACACCCTTCGGCGCGCATTCTAGCGCGCCAGCAGAAAAAGCAAAGCACCATGAATGCTCTGCGTTTTGTAAGTTTTCAGCCTAAGTCGCGAACGTGTCGGATAAACCGTTTGCCGTGCGGGAAATGCTAAAAATCTGGCAAAAAAATGCCCGGCAAGCCGGGCAAGTTTTTACCGCGTCGCAGTTACAGGTTGTAGCCGCGCTCGTTGTGCTGAGCCAGGTCGAGGCCGACCGACTCTTCTTCTTCGCTGACCCGCAGGCCCATCACCAGATCCAGCACCTTGAGGATCACGTAGGTAACGATGGCGGTGTAGACCACGGTGAAGATCACGCCCTTGGCCTGGATCCAGACTTGGGCACCGATGTCGGTGACCGCGCCAAAGCCACCCAGCGCTGGCGCTGCGAACACGCCAGTGAGGATCGCACCGAGGATGCCCCCGACACCGTGCACGCCGAAGGCGTCCAGCGAGTCGTCATAGCCCAGCTTGCGCTTGAGGCTGGTGGCGCAGAAGTAGCAGACCACGCCCGAGACCAGGCCGATCACCAGGGCGCCCATCGGGCCTACGGTACCGGCAGCCGGGGTGATGGCGACCAGGCCTGCGACCACACCCGAAGCGATGCCCAGGGCACTCGGTTTACCGTGGCCGATCCACTCGGCGAACATCCAGCCCAGGGCTGCGGCAGCGGTGGCGATCTGGGTCACCAGCATAGCCATGCCGGCAGTGCCGTTGGCGGCCGCGGCAGAGCCAGCATTGAAGCCGAACCAGCCGATCCACAGCATGGCCGCGCCCATCAAGGTGTAGCCCAGGTTGTGCGGGGCCATCGGGGTGGTCGGGTAGCCCTTGCGCTTGCCCAGCACCAGGCAGCAGACCAGGCCAGCGATACCGGCATTGATGTGCACCACGGTGCCACCGGCGAAGTCCAGCACGCCCCAGTCCCACATCAGCGCACCGTCACCGCTCCAGACCATGTGCGCGATAGGCGCATAGACCAGGGTGAACCAGATGCCCATGAACACCAGCATCGCGGAGAACTTCATGCGCTCGGCGAAGGCACCGACGATCAGCGCCGGGGTGATGATGGCGAAGGTCATCTGGAAGGTGATGAATACCGCTTCAGGGAACAGCGCGGCAGCCGAGGTCAGGTTCGAGGGCGTGACGCCGCTGAGGAACGCCTTGGAGAAGCCGCCGACGAAGGAATTGAAGTTGAGCACGCCCTTTTCCATACCGGTGGTATCGAAGGCCATGCTGTAGCCGTAGACGACCCAGAGAATGCTCATCAGGCCAGTGATTGCAAAGCACTGCATCATCACCGACAGCACGTTCTTCGAACGCACCATGCCGCCATAGAACAGGGCCAGGCCCGGAATGGTCATGAACAGCACCAGCGCCGTTGCGGTCAGCATCCAGGCGGTGTCGCCGGAGTTCAGCGCTGGGGCAGCTTCCTCGGCCAGGGCAAGCCCGGGCATTACGAGGGACAATAGGGCTCCTAGCCCTGCGATCTTACGCAGAGTCATGTTGTTTTCTCCTGGGGCGTTGGGTTTGGTGAGGCTTTGTTGCTGTTTAGATCGCGTCGGTATCGGTTTCGCCGGTACGGATACGGATCGCCTGCTCCAGATTCACCACGAAAATCTTGCCGTCACCGATCTTGCCGGTGTTGGCTGCCTTGGTGATGGCTTCGATTACCCGATCAAGGTCCTTGTCATCGATGGCGACATCGATCTTCACCTTGGGCAGGAAATCGACCACGTATTCAGCACCGCGATACAGCTCGGTGTGGCCCTTCTGCCGACCGAAGCCTTTGACTTCGGTGACGGTGATGCCCTGCACGCCGATTTCCGACAGCGACTCGCGCACGTCGTCCAGCTTGAACGGCTTGATGATGGCTGTGACTAGCTTCATGAAACTCTCTCCCGATTTGGTGGACTTGCCCCAGGAAAACAAACCCGTCTCAAGTCTAAGCGCAGCAGTTGGCTTTGTAACGCGTCGTCGGCATCCGGCTCCGCATGCGCACTGCCTGGTCACAAAGAACCGCATCAGTGCATGGCTCGTACGGGGCGTTGCAGAAACCTTGCCAGTTCTGCCAACGCGCGGGAAAACAGCGAGTTATGTGAATCAGTCGGGATTGGCCAGTCGCCAGCATCGAAAACATGCACAATTTCGGTGCGGTCCGACCTGGCGCGTTGCTCGAAAAATGTGCAGTTTCAGAGGGGCGCTGCTTTCTGCAGGAGCCAGCGACGAGGCCGAATGCACATGCATGCGTGCTACACTGCCGGCCATTTCCCAGTATCAGTGGACCGCCCCATGCTCGCGCCCAAAGCCCTTCTCGACGCCCTGAGCGACCAGGCCTCGCGCCTGTTCAGCAGTGATACCGCCCAGCCCCGCGCCGAACTGGAAAGCCAGTTCAAGCTGCTGATGCAAGGTGCCTTCAGCAAGCTGGACCTGGTCAGCCGCGAAGAATTCGACAGCCAGATGGTCGTGCTGGCGCGTACCCGTGCACGCCTCGAGGCCTTGGAAAAACAGGTAGCCGAGCTGGAAGCCCGGCTTGACCCGACCCCACAGGATGAGTGAATGCAGCCCTCCAGCGCTTACCCGGTATTGTTGTTTTCCTACGGCACCTTGCAGGACAAGGCCGTGCAACTGGCCAACTTCGGCCGCGAACTGAGCGGGCAGGCCGACCGCATGCCGGGCTACCGCCAGGACTGGGTCGAGATCACCGACCCGGCCGTGCTCGCGGCCAGCGGCAAGTCCCATCACCCTATCGTCAGCCCCAGCAGCCAGAGCGACGACAGCGTGGCCGGTATGGTCTTCCAGATCAGCGAAGAGGAGCTGGCGGCAGCGGACCGCTATGAAGTCGCCGACTACAAACGCGTGGCCGTCACCCTCGCTTCGGGCCTGACTGCCTGGGTCTATGTCCGCGCCTGAGTCCTTCGGGCGCGCAGCCGGCACCCACCCAACGGGGTGAGCATGCAGCGGGCAATCGCTGCCTGAAAAACCAGGACGCACACTTCCTGCGCCGGCCCGGGTCGCGCTCGCTATGCTTGCAAAGCCGCAGGAAGCGGCCCTTTTCAGCGACAACGGAGCGTCCATGTCCCTAGCCCTCGTCCACAGCCGCGCCCAAGTGGGTGTGCAGGCACCGGCAGTCAGCGTCGAAACCCACCTGGCCAACGGCCTTCCCCACCTCACCCTGGTCGGCCTGCCGGAAACCACGGTCAAGGAAAGCAAGGACCGGGTACGCAGCGCCATCGTCAACTCCGGTTTGAACTACCCGCAGCGGCGCATCACCCAGAACCTCGCCCCCGCCGACCTGCCCAAGGATGGTGGGCGCTATGACCTGGCCATTGCCCTGGGTATCCTCGCCGCCGATGGCCAGGTGCCAACGGCCAGCCTTGCCGAGGTCGAATGCCTGGGTGAACTGGCGCTGTCTGGCAAGTTGCGCCCGGTGCAGGGCGTGTTGCCCGCGGCACTGGCGGCACGCGAAGCAGGCCGGGCGCTGGTGGTGCCACGGGAAAACGCCGAGGAAGCCAGCCTGGCAGGCGGGCTGGTGGTGTATGCGGTGGGGCACCTGCTGGAGCTGGTCGCCCACCTGAACGGCCAGGTGCCGTTGCCGCCGTATGCCGCCAACGGCCTGATCCTGCAATCAACGCCCGTACCCGGACCTGAGTGAGGTGCAGGGCCAGCTGGCGGCCAAGCGCGCCCTGCTGCTAGCGGCAGCCGGGGCACATAACCTGCTGTTCACCGGCCCCCCCGGCACCGGCAAAACCTTGCTCGCCAGCCGCCTGCCGGGGCTGTTGCCACCGCTGGACGAGCACGAGGCACTGGAAGTGGCGGCAATCCAGTCGGTCAGCGGCCATACGCCACTGAACAGCTGGCCGCAGCGGCCTTTTCGTCATCCGCACCACTCCGCTTCCGGCCCGGCACTGGTCGGCGGCAGCAGCCGGCCACAACCGGGCGAAATTACCCTCGCCCACCACGGCGTGCTGTTTCTGGATGAACTGCCGGAATTCGAGCGGCGTGTGCTGGAAGTGTTGCGCGAACCGCTGGAGTCGGGCGAGATCGTGATTGCCCGGGCCCGCGACAAGGTCCGTTTCCCCGCACGCTTTCAACTGGTGGCGGCAATGAACCCCTGCCCTTGCGGCTATCTGGGCGATCCCACTGGCCGCTGCCGTTGCAGCACCGAGCAGATCGCGCGGTATCGCAACAAGCTGTCAGGGCCGTTGCTGGACCGTATCGACCTGCACCTGACCGTGGCCCGGGAGAGCACCACGCTGAACAATCAGCCCTGCGGCGAGACCAGTGCCGATGTGGCGGCCAAGGTGGCCGAGGCACGTGAACTGCAACAACGTCGGCAAGGGTGTGCGAATGCGTTTCTCGACCTTGAGGGGTTGCGCCGCCATTGTGGGCTGGCGGCGGCGGACCAAGCCTGGCTGGAGGGGGCCTGTGAACGGCTGACCCTGTCGTTGCGCGCGGCGCATCGGTTGCTGAAGGTTGCGCGAACGCTGGCGGATCTGGAAGGTAGCCAGGCAATTGGCCGGGCGCATCTGGCCGAGGCCCTGCAGTACCGGCCGGGGAGCAGCTAGATTGCCGGGGCTGCTTTGCAGCGCCGGATCGATGTTAAAGCTACCGGCCTCTTCGCGGGCCGAGCCCGCGAAGGGGCCGGGACCGCAATACCTCACTGATCGCCAGTCAAAGCCTCTTCAACCACCTTCAGTAGCACCTCGTCAGAAAATGGCTTGCCCAGGCAGGCCAGCGCCCCGAGCGCCATCGCCGCGTGCACCGCCCCTTCATCCCAATGCGCCGACATGCAGATCACCGGCAAACGCCAGCCCAGCCGGGCCAGTTCGCGCTGCACCGCCAGCCCGCTCATGCTGGGCATCCTCAGGTCGAGCAGCACACACCCCGCCTGCCGCGCCGACGCCGAGGCCAGAAACACATCGCCCGCAGCGAAAGACAGGCTCTCGAACCCGGCTGAGCGCAACAGGTTGGCCAGGCTTTTGCGCACCGACGCATCGTCGTCGACGATGCACACCGCTCTGCTCATGCGCCGCCCAGGCCCTCAGGCCGCGTCCCGATGACGTTGTGCATGGCCACCAGCTCCAGCAGCGAGCGGGACTGCATCTTGTTCATGATGTTCTTCTTGTGCACCTTGGTCGTAACCTCGCTGGTGCCGATATGCCTGGCGATCTGCTTGTGCGACAGGCCGCCGACCACCAGCGAGAACACCTGGCGCTCACGCTGGGTCAGGCGCTGGTACTTTTCCTCGACCTGCCGCGCATGGTGCCACTTGCGGCCTTCGACCACTGCGCGCGTGCGCACCGCCGGCAACAGTGTCAGCAGCTGGTCTTCGTCGAACGGCTTGGTCAGGAACTCCACGGCCCCGGCACGCATGGCCTGGACAGTCATCGGGATGGTGCCGAAGCCGGTCATGAACACGATCGGCCAGGGTAGCGCCAGCCGGCGCAGCGCGTCTTGTACCTCCAGGCCGCTGGTATCGGGCAGGTGCATGTCCAGCAACAGGCAGGCACAGGGCGTTTCCAGGCGGGCCTCGAACAACGCCTCGGCACTGGCGAACAACTGATGGGGAATGTCCTGAGAACGCAACAGACGGCCCAACGCCGTACGCACCGACGGGTCGTCATCCACCACCAGCACCGGCACGTTGAAGTGCTCATCGAACAGCTCGACAGTGTCGGCCCCGGCGCACAGTGGCGACTGGACCGACAGGGTGCCAGGCACCTCGAAGCTGATCTCGGCAGCCAGGCGGTAGCCCCGCCGCGGCACGGTCTGGATCAGGCCACGGTCGCCAAAGGCCTTGCGCAGCAAGGACACCTGCACCTGCAGGTTGTTGTCCTCGACCACCGTTCCGGCCCACACCTGGCTGAACAGCTCGTCCTTGCCGACCACCCGGCCCTTGGCCTTGATCAGCGTCGCCAGCACCTCGAAGGCTCGCCCGCCCAACAGGATCGGCCGGCCGTCAATATAGACTTCGCGCCGCTCCAGCGACACCTGGGCATTACCTATTCGGATCATGGCTTCCTCGCGCGGGCACGGGCGTTTTCCAACCCCGGGCAGCCTAGGCCAGCGTACGCCTTCAGACAATTATCCCGAGGGATAGGTTGGCCTGAGGACTATACAAAAGCCCGTCACCCAGCAGGGGACGATAACGGACAACAGCGTGCCCGTTTCTGCCAAGCAGGCTGCAGCCCGCATCCGTACTGGGCCCGCTGCGTATACTCGCACGTCAGGATGTCGCTAGCAGGGGTGCCTTATGCTCGATGAACGCCTTGCCCACAGGCCCATCGATTACGACCAGTCCATCGACGAGGGCTGGCTGAATCGGTGTGACATCAGCGCGCTGGGCCAGGAAGGTGAGCTCAGCTACTTCCGGCTTCAAGACCCTGACACCCAACAGGCCTGGATCGCCGTACGCGCCCCGCGCGAGGCCCCCGCCGCCTGCCAGCGCCTGGAGCGTGACTACCGCCTGCAACTGGACCCGCAGTGGGCGGTGATCCCCTCGGCGTTCGTGCGTTCGGCCGAAGGCCCGCTGCTGGTGTACCCGGCCGGCCGCTCCATCGCTGACCTGATCGCTGAAGGCCCGATGGCCCTGGCGCCGTTTCTCGAAGTCGCGGTAAACGCGGCCACTGCCCTGGCCCTGGCCCACGAACGCAATGTGCTGCACGGCGCGCTGCAACCCGAGCATGTGTGCCTGCACACCAACCAGCGCGTGCGGCTGGGCTGCTTTCGCGCCGACCCGGCGCAGCTGATCAGCGAACAAGGCACCCCGCTCGGCAACTGGGCGTACCTGGCGCCGGAACAGGTCTGCCCGCACGGCAGCAGCAGCGACCGACGCACCGACATCTATGCCCTGGGCGCGATCCTCTACCAGCTACTGCTGGGCGAACTGCCGCTGGCCGGGCGCGACACCCAGCACTGGCGACAGCTGCATGCCGGTGTGCAGCCGCGGGCGGCCTGCGAAGTGAACCGCAATGTCCCGCAGCCCCTCAGCCGGATCCTGGCCAAGGCCTTGGCCAAAGAGCCGGACGCCCGCTACCAGAGTGCCCGCGCCTTGGCGGTGGACCTGGCCCACTGCCAGCGGCAGTCGGCTGCCGGCAAGACGATGGAGGCTTTCGAACCAGGTTGTGCCGACCCGGTCACGCCAAGCCGCGCACGCCTGTATGGCCGCTGCGCCGAACAGAAAGCCATCGCCCTGCTGCTCAAGGCCCTGCGCCGCGACAGCCAACCCCATGCCCTGTTGATCAACGGTGCCGCCGGCATGGGCAAGTCGAGCCTGGTCGAGGCAGCTCTCAAGGCCAACGCCAAGGGCTACTGGGCCATCGGCAGGTGCAACAGCGTTGCCCAGGCCATTCCCTACGCGCCCTGGGTCGAAATTCTCGGCGCGCTGACCACCCAGTTGCTGGCCAAGAACAGCCAGGACCTCGACACCCTGCGCCGCGAGATCCTGCGCCGCATTAAAGGCCACGGCCGGCTGCTCGCCAAGCTGGCGCCAGACCTGCAACTGGTCCTCGGCCCCCTGCCCGAACTGCCAGCCAAGCCCACGCGTCTGACGCTGCAGAAGGAGCTGCGGGCGGTCGTCGAATTCCTGCAAGTGTTCAGCCGCCCCGGCCAGCCGCTGGTGCTGTTCTTCGATGACCTGCAGTGGGCCGACGACGCCAGCCAGCAACTACTGGCGCTACTGCTGGCTCACGCGCCAGGCAACCTGCTGCTGATCTTCGCACGGCGTAATGATGCACCAGCCGGTAGTACACCCCTTGCCCTACCTGCAACAGTGCGCAGCACCACGCTGAACCTGCGGCCCCTGGACGTGGGTGCGGTGACCGAGCTGATCGGCGAGCGCTACCACGTCGGCCCCGAGGATGCATTTCAGGTGGCCGAACTGGTGCACGGCAAAACGGCGGGCAACCCGTTTTTCATCAATCAGATCCTCCGGGCCATGGTGGAGGATCAGCTGTTCACCTTCGACGCCCAGGCCATGCGCTGGTCATGGTGCCTGCAGGCCGTGGCCCGCCATCGCTACTCCGACAATGTCGCCGACCTGCTGATCGACCGCTTGGCGCGCCTGCCAGCAGCGCAGCGCGACCTGCTGCGGGTGGCTGGCGCCGCGGGCAGCCGTTGCGATGAACGCCTGCTTCACCATGTCCTCGCCAAAGTGCCCGGCGAACCGTTGAAAGCCCTGATTGACGCGGGTTTCCTGCAACCGGGCCAGAACGGCCTGGGCTTTGCCCATGAACGGGTGATGGAGGCCGCATACGCTCTCACGCCCGTGCGCGAGCGTGCCCCGCTGCATGCACATATTGCCCTGGCCATGCGCCGCGCCTGGCAAGATGACTTGCACGAGGTGCTGTTCGAACTCGCCAACCAGCTGCAACGCGCCAGCCCATACGGGTTTGCAGCGGACGACTGCGAAACGTTCCTGCTGCATT
The DNA here is from genome assembly GCA_029953615.1 of Pseudomonas putida. Lineage (NCBI taxonomy): Bacteria > Pseudomonadati > Pseudomonadota > Gammaproteobacteria > Pseudomonadales > Pseudomonadaceae > Pseudomonas > Pseudomonas putida. Next base: position 2,144,766 of record CP124529.1, read on the forward strand.
TACGCGAAGCAGCATCACGCGCACGCGACGACGGCGCCTTAGAGCAGGCCGCTGGCTACCTGCATACGGCCGAGCAGTTGCTGCACCACGGCGCCACGTTGGAAAGCCGCGCCACGCATGGCTTTGCCATCGCCTGCATGGCCACCGAGTGCGACATGCAACTGTCGCGAATGACCGCGGCCGAGGCGCGCATCAGCGAATGCCGCCAGCGCGCACGCTCGTCGCTGGACCAGGCGCGGGTGTGCCGGCTGCAGGCTCTGCTGTACACCTTGCGCGGCGACTATCAGGCGGCCATCGACAGCGCCATATCCGGCCTGGACTTGCTGGGTACAAGCCCGGTGCGGGGTGCCGACTGGCAACAGGTCGAGGCCAGTCATGCCCGGGTACAGGCTCTGGTCGAACAGAAAGGCCGGCACTGCCTGGAGTCGCTACCGTGCACCGATTCGGAGGAAGTGACGGTTGCCATCAGCCTGCTGGCCACCCTTTCGTCATCGTTTTTCGTAAAGGATGACATCTGCTTCCTGCACCTGGCCAAGCTCATGGAGCTGTCGCTGCTGCACGGCGTTGCCCCGGGGAGCACCTACGGCATGGCCTGGTACGGGGTGATGATCGCCGAGCATTTCGGCGCCTACCATGACGGCCATGCCTGTTGCCTGGCCGCGCTCAAGCTGATCGAGCGGCACGGTTTCGACGCTGACCTGACCAGTGCGCTACTGGCCCTGGACCAGGTCAGCGCCTGGACCTCGCCCATGGAGTTCGCCCGCCGTACCGCGCTGGATGCGGTCGACTCGGGGCGCCTGAGCGGTGACCTGGCGATGAGCTGCTATGCCTGCAACCACCTGGTTTCCGATTCGCTGTTCATGGGCCGCTACCTGCCGGATGTGTTGGAGGAACTGGCGCAAGGCCTGGCCACCGTGCGTCGCTACGGTTACCGCGACATCGAGCAGATCCTGCAGGCCCAGCAAGCGTTCGTCGCCAAATTGAGCAGCATGCCCTGCCCGGGCTTGCCCGCAGCCTCGAAATCGCCCACCACGCGGTTCTTCCAGTACCTGATGGCCGGTATGTGCGACTTCTACCTGGGCAACATCCCGCAGGCCATGCGCAACCTGGCACTGGCCGGCGACAACACCTGGGCGGGACCGGCGCACATCAACCTGGCCGACTATCACCTGTTCCGCGGCCTGGCCCTGGGCAGCCCCGAGGCCGCTGGCAGCCCTGCCGACAAGCTGCGCGAGCTTCAGGCTCTGCGCGAACGCTTCGGCCGCTGGGCCGGCTTCAACCCGGCCACCTTCCGCAACAAGCTGTTGCTGATCGAAGGCGTGATCGCCAAGCTCGAAGGCGACGGCCTGGCCGCCATCCGCTGCTTCGACCAAGCACAGATCGCCGCCAGCGCTGCCGGTTTCATCCACGAGCAGGCGCTGGCCCACGAACAGCTGGCCGAGGTATGTATCCCCAGCGGCCTGATCTCCGGCGCCAACCTGCACCTACGCATCGCCCGCGACTGTTTCCATATCTGGGGCGCGACCGGCAAGGTGCACCAGCTGGAGGCTTTGCACCCGTTCCTGCGCACCCAGCCGATCCAGGAAAGCCATCGCGCCACCCACCAGGCCAGGCTCGATCTGGAAGCCGGTATAAAGGCAGCCCGGGCGCTGTCCGAGGAAGTGCTGCTCGAGGGCCTGATCGAAATCCTGATGGGCCAGCTGACCCAGCATTCCGGCGCCGACCACGGTGCACTGCTGATCGTCAGCGGTGCCGAATTCCAGATGGCTGCCCTCTCCTACATCGACGACGCCGGGCTGCACGTGAGCATGGACGATTGCCAGAAGTTCATGACCCAGGCGCCGCTATCAATCATCAACGCCACCATGCGCACCAAGAAACCGCTGGTGCTCAACGATGCCCAGAGCGATTGCCCCGAGGCCTTCCGCCAGCAGCTGCAGGCGCGCAATGCCCGTTCGGTGCTGTGCCTGCCGCTGGTGATCCAGGGCGTGCTGATCGGCCTGGTGTACCTGGAAAACCGCCTGGTGCCGAACCTGTTCGGTAGCCAGCGCCTGGCCATGCTGGAAATCCTCGCCTCGCAGGCGGCGGTGTCGCTGCAGACCGCCAAGTTGTACACACGCCTGGCCGAAGACAACCAGACCCGCGCCCAGATGGAAGCCGAGCTACGCCGCTCACGCGCGGAATTGGCGCGCACTGCGCACCTGCAGGTGATGAACGAGCTGTCGGCATCCATCGCCCACGAGATCAGCCAGCCGCTGCTGGGCATCGCTTCCAACGCCGCTGCCAGCCTGCGCTGGCTGAAGCGCGCCAAGCCCGACCTGGCAGAGGCGATTGCCGGCCTGGAAGACATCCGCAACGACAGCGAACGGGCCGCCAACATAGTGCGTGCGCTGCGCTCGCTGGCCAAGCAGTCGCCAATGCAACTCAAGGTGGTGAAGCTGGACGAACTGATCCGCGAAGTGGTGCGCCTGACCTCGGCCGATGCCGCCAAGGGCACGGTGGACGTGCAGACGCAGTTGCAGGCGGGGGTGAGCGTGATGGCCGACCCGGTGCAGTTGCAGCAGTTGGTGTTCAACCTGATTACCAATGGCCTGGAGGCGCTCGCGGGGTATCGCAGCGACGGGGTGCTGCGCATTGCGTTGGCGGTGGTCGGGGACGGGGTGGAGGTCTGCGTGGACGACAACGGGCCGGGGATAGCCGTGGATGAGCGAGAGCGGGTGTTCAATGCGTTTCATACCACCAAGATGGGCGGCATGGGGATGGGCTTGGCGATTTGCAGCTCGGTGGTGCAGGCCCATGGTGGGGAGTTGCAGGCGCTGGTGTCGGAGCTGGGCGGGTGCCGGATTCGTTTCACGTTGCCTGTGAATGCTTCTTAAGCCTGTACCGCCTCTTCGCGGGCACGCCCGCTCCCACAGAACCGTGCAGCTCTCAAGCTGTGCGCTATCCCTGTGGGAGCGGGCGTGCCCGCGAAGGGGCCGGTACAGGTTTACATCAACGGGCGCTCAAGGCCGCATAGCTGTTCATCAGGTTGCGGTAGTTGGGAATGCGCTGCGACAGCAGGTTACCCAGCCCTTCGATGTCGTTGCGCCAGTCCCGGTGCAGCTCACAGGCCACCGAGAACCAGTTCATCATCTGTGCACCCGCCTGGGTCATGCGCACCCAGGCCGCCTGCTGCACGGTTTCGTTGAAGGTGCCAGAAGCATCGGTCACCACGAACACTTCAAAACCTTCTGCCAGCGCCGACAGCGTCGGGAACGCCACGCACACATCGGTCACCACGCCGGCGATGATCAGCTGCTTGCGGCCAGTGGCCTTGATCGCCTTGACGAAGTCTTCGTTGTCCCAGGCGTTGATCTGGCCTGGGCGGGCAATGTACGGCGCATCCGGGAACATCTCCTTCAGCTCGGGTACCAGCGGGCCGTTCGGGCCTTGCTCGAAGCTGGTGGTGAGGATGGTCGGCAAGCCGAAGAACCTGGCCAGGTCGCCCAGGGCCAGCACGTTGTTCTTGAACTCGTTGGGCGAGAAGTCCTGCACCAGCGAAATCAGGCCGGTCTGGTGATCGACCAACAGCACCACGGCGTCGTCTTTGTTCAGGCGCTTGTAATCGGGTTGGCTCATCGGGGTGACTCCTTGGGTTGGGAAACGGGCCGGCACTGTCCACAAGGGGCTATACCGGCGGATAGGTTCGGCTTAAGAATGGGCGTGCGCCTGGCGCCAGGCCTTGGGCGGCTGGCCGACCAGGCGGCTGAAGGCACGGGTGAAATGGGCCTGGTCGCAGAAGCCGCATTCCAGGCTCACATGGGTGATCGGCGCCTCGGTGGCGAGCAGGCGCTTGGCCTTTTCCATGCGTGCCAGCAGGCGCCAGGCTTGTGGCGAGAGGCCGGTGTTGACCTTGAATGCGCGGGAGAAGTGGCTGCGTGTGAGGTTGCACACGCCGGCGATCTCGATGATCGACAACGGGCTGTGCAACATCAGTTCCTTGGCCCGGCGCAACCGCGCAGGCGTAAGCGCGCCGGGGGTTTGCAGCGGCGCTTGGGGCGTCCCGAGGTGCATGGCGACTCTCCTGTTCAATGCAGAAAGTCTCGCCCTCGGCACATGACAAAGTCCTGAGGCAAACCTGAATTGTTATTAATTGTGTGCGGCTGGATACCTTAAGATGCATGACATATTCAGCTACAGAGCCAAGAGGTATGCAGCAAAACGCCCACCGCACCGTGGCCATGGTGCTGTTCAACGATGTGTTGTTGCTGGATGTCACGGGGCCCATGGATGCGTTCGCCATCGCCAACCGGTTCCTGCCTGCCGAGCAGCAATACCGCTTGCTGACCCTGGCCGAGGGGCAAACGGCGGTGCGCGGCTCATGCGGGCTGAAGGTGATCGCCGACCTGCGCCTGGAGGACTTGCCGGAAGCCGTCGACCTGTTGCTGGTGCCAGGCGGCCCAGGGGCCTATGACATCGCCCTGCCAGGCATCGAACGCTGGCTGCCCCAGGCCGTGCGCCGGGCCAAACGCTTCGGCGCCATCTGCACCGGGGTCTTCCTGCTGGGCCGGGCCGGGCTGCTGAATGGCTATCGCTGCACCACCCACTGGAACTACGTGGAGCGCCTGGCAAAGGCGTTCCCCGAGGCCAAGGTCGAGACCGAGCAGATCTACGTGATTGATCGCTGCCTGATTACCTCGGGCGGCATCACCGCTGGCATGCGACCTGGCGTTGGCGGTGGTGGCCGAGGACCATGGCAAGGCGCTGGCCCTGGAAGTGGCCAAGGTGCTGCTGGTCGCCCGCCATCGCCAGGGCGGGCAGACACCCTACGGGCCACTGCTGGCGGCAGTACCGCGAGACGATTCGCCGATTGCCCGGGTGCAGGCGTACATCGTCGACCATATCGAGCAAGCCTTCACCGTGCAGAAAATGGCAAACCTGGTGGCCATGAGCGGGCGCAACTTTGCCCGGACCTTTCTGCGCGAGGTTGGGATCACGCCGCTGCAGTACCTGCAGAATGCGCGCATCGACCGGGCGCGCAAACTGCTGGAAGGCACCGACCTGCCCTTGAAGGTAGTGGCTGCGCAGTGCGGGTTTGGCAGTGACCGGCATTTGCGCAAAGTGTTTTGCGAGCGGATTGGCATGACGCCAGCGCAGTATCGGGCGCAGTTTGGTGGCGGTGAATAGTCGGATCTGCGCTGCCTTCTTCGCGGGCACGCCCGCTCCCACAGAGATTACACCGGCCTCAGGGGCAGTGTTGTACCTGTGGGAGCGGGCGTGCCCGCGAAGAGATCACCACAGGTTGTCACCCGTATCGGGACAATGTTTCTCCCCGAGAGCAGATTGTTCGACGCCATCTCAACCCCCAAAATCGTCCGCCAAACTGATCTAACGCTGCCCCGGCAGCTCATGGAGTACGAGCCAATGCCACACGAAGGCAGCCTTCTGCAAACCGCGGTGATCTTCCTGCTCGCCGCTGTCCTCGCCGTCCCGCTGGCCAAGCGCCTGCAACTGGGGGCCGTGCTCGGTTACCTGCTCGCCGGTGTGATCATCGGCCCGCAGGCGCTGGGCCTGATCCGCGACACCGAAAGCGTGGCGCACATTTCCGAGCTGGGCGTGGTCCTGCTGCTGTTCATCATTGGCCTGGAACTGTCGCCCAAGCGCCTGTGGCTGATGCGCAAGGCCGTGTTCGGCGTCGGTACCGCCCAGGTGCTGCTGACCGGTGCGCTGATCGGCGCCATTGCCCTGTTCGGCTTCAGCCAGACGCTACCGGCGGCCATCGTGCTCGGCCTGGGCCTGGCGCTGTCGTCCACCGCCCTTGGCCTGCAGAGCCTGGCCGAGAGCAAGCAGCTCAACGCCCCGCACGGCCGTTTGGCGTTCGCCATTCTGCTGTTCCAGGACATCGCCGCCATCCCGCTGATTGCCTTAGTGCCGCTGCTGGCAGCCAGCGGCCCGGACACCAGCCATGGCGACAGCTTGCAACACGGCCTGAAAGTGTTCGCCAGCATCGCCGTGGTGATCATCGGCGGCCGCTACCTGCTACGCCCAGTGTTCCGCACCGTCGCCCGTACCGGTCTGCCAGAGGTATCCACCGCCACCGCGCTGCTGGTGGTGATCGGTACTGCCTGGCTGATGGAAGAAGCCGGCATTTCCATGGCCCTGGGCGCCTTCCTTGCAGGCCTGCTGCTGGCCGACTCGGAGTACCGCCACGAGCTGGAATCGCAGATCGAGCCGTTCAAGGGCCTGTTGCTGGGGCTGTTCTTCATCAGTGTCGGCATGGGTGCCAACCTGCACCTGCTGCTGGAAATGCCGTTGGTTGTGCTGGGCCTGACCCTGCTGCTGGTGACCGTGAAGCTGGTGCTGCTGGTCGGCGTCGGCCGCCTGGTCGGTGGCCTGAACAGCGCCAGCGCCCTGCGCCTGGGCATGGTGCTGGCTGCTGGTGGCGAATTTGCCTTCGTGGTGTTCAAGCTGGGCAAGGACCAGGGCCTGTTCGATACCCAGACCTACGACTTGCTGCTGATGACCATCACGTTGTCGATGGCTATTACGCCGCTGCTGATGATTGGCTGCGCCCACGCCCTCAAGCGCCCGCAACCGGCGCGTGAGGTGCCGGAGCATTACAAGCAGATCCAGGCTGACACGCCACGGGTGGTGATCGTCGGCATGGGCCGCATGGGCCAGATTGTCGCGCGTATCCTGCGGGCACAGAAGATTCCGTTCATTGCCCTGGAAACCTCGGTAGACACCATCGAGATGACCCGTATGTTCGAACAGGTGCCGGTGTTCTACGGCGACCCGCTGCGCCCCGAGGTGCTGCATGCGGCCAAGGTGGGCGAGGCGGAATACTTCATCATCACCATCGACGACCCGGAAGCTGCCATTCACACCGCGGAAAGGGTGAAACGCCTGTACCCGCACCTGAAGGTACTGGCCCGCGCGCGCAACCGCCAGCATGTGCACAAGTTGGCGGATGCCGGCGCCGAGCCGATTCGCGAGACGTTCTACTCCAGCCTGGAGATGACCCGCCGTGCATTGGTGGGGTTGGGGTTGAGCGACGCGCAGGCGGCGGACCGGATTGCGCGGTTTACCCAGCATGACGAAGAGGTGCTGGAGGCACAGGGGCAGGTGCGTGATGACCGGGCCAAGGTGATGCAGACGGCCAAGGAGGCCCGGGCGGAGTTGGAGCGGTTGTTTGATTCGGATGCGGATTGAGCTATCGCCATGTGCCGGCCTCTTCGCGGGCTTGCCCGCTCCCACAGGAATATGCGCAAACCTGCCAGGCAGCGCAGTCCCTGTGGGAGCGGGCGAGCCCGCGAAGGGCCGCGTAGCGGACCCAATGCACAAAAATATCAGCAGCATCCTACTTCGTTGCGAGCCATTTCCTACTCAGCCATACCATCTGACGAATTATCCTACGCACCGTGTCGAAGCCCGTCTGATTGTCCGGGGAAAGCCTGCTCTCTAGGCTTGCCGGGTCGCTGTCGGTTCAGCGATCGGGTGTGGAAACCCGGCAGGTAAATCGGAATAGCTGTTGTCATGGCAGCTGCGCGCGGGAGGCCGAATGGCCTGCCGGGGTTCCGATAGCCTGGCTTTCCACCCCGCGTGCAGCCGCCACCCTTCGCGTGGAAACGGATGGTGCCGGCCAACCTCTATCGGAGTTTGGCTATGAAAAAAATTGTTCCCAATCCACCTCTCCCCAACACCAAAGAACGCGCCTTCAGCCGCTGCGATGCCGGCCATCCACCTTTGTTCACAGTAAACCCAGACGTCTCTGCCCACGACGCCCTGGTGCATGTCGCCCAGTACCTGCGCGGCGCCTACGACTGTGGCTACAAAGCCCTGGAACACCTGGATGAAACCGGCAAGAGCCTGTTCTGGAGCAACCTGAATGCGCTCGAAATGGCAGAAGGATTGGTTGAGGCATTGCTGGATGGGATTGAGTCGCAGCCTGTAAGTTGAAGCGCTTTTGCACAGAGCAGGCTGCGGTAACCGGCCTGCTCCGCCTCAATATAGGAAACGCCCTACAAAAAGAGTCAATCACCGTCTGATTGTTCGAGGAAACCCTTCTCCCTAGGCTCACTTGGCCGCACTGATCGCAGCCAGGTATCTCATTGAGCCCCAACAGCCCCACCGCGAAAGTCGCCGAGAAGAAAGGCCAGAACACTTGGCTGGACGAGCAGCTACCCGACCTCAGAACGCTCGCGCGTGAATTGCGTACACGGGCTATCGAAGAATTGGCTGCTGCCGATTCGCATGAAGCAGCAATCGAACTTGCTGCGCAGCATCTGGGTTTGAACAGTGAAGAAGCCAGCGTAGTAACCGTCAGAACGCCAATGGGCAACATCCGGATTCAACGCAGCTGTATCCATCACATCGTCGAGAAGCGACAAGATGCCCGGGAACGCTATGTAAAAGTAGCGCTGGATACGCTGATCGGACCATTTGAGGTATGGCAGGTTGCCTACACCAATGACACCTACAGGCTGGCGTTCATTGGCGTGTACGAGACCAAGCGGCAGATGCTGGTGGTCGTGACACTCGATAACGGCAAAATGCTGTGGAATTTCATGCAGTGCGATGCAAAGGCACTGAATAAGCATCGCCACGGCAAACTGCTCTACAAGCGGTACGCTTATGTGCCGAGCAAAGAAAAGGGCCACTGTAACCAGTGGCCCTGTGCTCGTGCTTGATATTCGTATACACACCCTCAAGCCGGGGTGTGGAGGTCTCACCCGACGCTGATGATTCAGCCATCGACGGGGTTCCTACACCAGCTATTGCCGCTGAATGGCAGCTGGTTTCGCGCTCAGGTGAAACGCTAACAACACTCCTGGACTAAGTCAACGATGGCCCCATTGCGGAGGCCATGCATCAGATTACTTGGTGTTACTTACCCGCAGTCAACGCGCTGTAGCTGGTAATCAGGTTGCGATAATCCGGAATGTGATTGGAGCACAGCGCCGCCAGGCCTTCGATGTCGTTGCGCCAGTCGCGGTGCAGCTCGCAGGCCACGCCGAACCAAGTCATCAGTTGTGCGCCGGCCTGGCTCATGCGGTCATGGGCGGCGTCACGGGTCATGGCGTTGAAGGTGCCGGAGGCATCGGTGACCACGAACACTTCGAACTCTTCTTCCAGGGCCGACAGCGCCGGGAAGGCTACGCACACTTCGGTCACCACGCCGGCGATGATCAGCTGCTTCTTGCCAGTGGCCTTCACCGCCTTGACGAAGTCTTCGTTGTCCCAGGCGTTGATCTGGCCTGGGCGGGCGATGTACGGGGCGTCCGGGAACAGGGCTTTCAGCTCTGGCACCAGCGGGCCGTTCGGGCCTTGTTCGAAGCTGGTGGTGAGAATGGTCGGCAAGTTGAAGAACTTGGCCAGGTCGGCCAGGGCCAATACGTTGTTCTTGAACGCGTCCGGCTCGATGTCGCGGACCAGCGACAGCAGGCCAGCCTGGTGGTCGACCAGCAGGACAGCGGCGTCGTCTTTGTTCAGGCGGTTGTAGGTGAATTTGCTCATGGTCTGTGCTCCTGAAGGTTATGAATTTTTCAGCAATCTGGGGTGTTTCGCGTTGATGGGCACAGATTAAAATCATCACCTTTGTGGCGGTAGATAGCAGAATTTGGCTTTAGCGTTCTGTTTCGTGAACGATAGATTGGCGCTGGATTTACTGGCCTCTTCGCGGGCACGCCCGCTCCCACAGGGATCGCACAAGATTCAAGGCCAGTGCGGTACCTGTGGGAGCGGGCGTGCCCGCGAAGAGGCCAGTACAGGCAACCAACAACCGGAGACCGATCATTGGAAGACCTGAACTCCCTCTACTACTTCACCCAGGTAGTCGAGCACGGCGGCTTCGCCCCGGCTGGCCGGGCGCTGAACATGCCCAAGTCGAAGCTCAGCCGGCGCATCGCCGATCTCGAAGACCGCCTGGGCGTGCGTCTGCTGCACCGCACCAGCCGCCATTGTTCGCTCACCGAGATCGGACAGGCCTACTACAACCGCTGCCTGGCCATGCGCGTGGAGGCCGAGGGCGCGGCGGAGATCATCGAGCGCAACCGCAGCGAACCGCGCGGTCTGGTGCGTATCAGTTGCCCGACCACCCTGCTCAATTCCTGGGTCGGGCCGATGCTGACCCGCTACATGCTCAAGTACCCGCAGGTGGAGCTGTTCATCGAGAGCACCAACCGCCGTGTCGACCTGCTGCACGAGGGTTTCGACGTCGCTCTGCGGGTGCGCTTTCCGCCGCTGGAGAACACCGACATGGTGATGAAGGTACTCAGCAACAGTACCCAGTGCCTGGTCGGCCAGCCGCAGTACCTGGAGCAGTTGCCCAAGGGTTTCGACCCGCAACTGCTTGGCACACTGCCGAGCGTGCATTGGGGCAGCGCCCAGCGCGAATACCAGTGGGAGCTGTTCCAGGGCGAGGACAGCAGCCGCAGCATCGTCATCCCGCATACACCGCGCATGGTGACGGATGACCTGTTTGCCCTGCGCCATTTCGTGGTGGCGGGGGTGGGTATTGCGCACCTGCCTCGGGTGGCGGTGCGTGAAGACCTGGCGGCGGGGCGGCTGGTGGAGTTGCTGCCGGACTGGCACCCGCGTTGCGGCATCGTGCATGCGATCTTCCCGTCGCGGCGGGGGCTGCTGCCGTCGGTGCGGGCGTTGATCGATCATCTGGCCGAGGAGTTTGCGATCAGCGACATGGCTTGAGTTCTGGGTTGGCTGTTACCGGCCTCTTCGCGGGCTCGCCCGCTCCCACAGGTATTGCACAGGGTTCAGAGCCTGTGGTGAACCTGTGGGAGCGGGCAAGCCCGCGAAGAGGCCGGCACAGGCAAGACCAGCCAGAGCACACACATACAAGCCCCCTTGCCTATCCTTCATCCACAATCCCGGATCATCCCCCCTGGAGCCCCCATGATCCGCGCCACTCACGGACCAGGCCGCGCCCTGCTCGCCACCCTCGCCCTGTACCCGGCGCTCAGCCAGGCCGAAGAGCCCGGCTGGTCGCTGCTCAGCCGCAACTACTTCCTGCACAGCGACTTCCGCTCGCCCTCCGGCAGTGGCCAGAACTACCGCCAGGAATGGGCCCAGGGCTTCATCGGCGAAATCCGCTCCGGTTTCACCGAGGGCACACTCGGCGTCGGCATCGATGCCCATGGTTTTCTCGGCTTCAAACTGGACGGCGGCCGCGGCCATGCCGGCACTGGCCTGCTGCCGCGCGACAGTGATGGCCGTGCCGAGTCCGACTACTCCAGCGCCGGTGCAGCACTCAAGCTGAGGATGGGCAATACCCAGCTGCGCTACGGCGAAATGACCGTGGAAACCCCGGTGTTCGACACCAGCGACAAACGCCTGCACCCGGAGTACGCCACCGGCTGGTTCCTGGATAACACCGATCTGCCCGACTGGCGCCTGCAGGCCGGGCGCTTCACCGCCTTCAACAATCAGGACAACAGCTCCAGCCATGATGACTTCAGCGGCTACGGCGCTACCACCGACAACCGCGCCATCAGCCTGGCCGGTGCCGCGTTCGCTCCCGATGGGCCATTCGGTGGTGCACTGTACGCTGGCCAGCTGGAGGACACCTGGCGCCAGGCCTACCTCAACCTGAACCTGGCCGAAGGCAACTGGCGCCTGGACGGCAATCTGTACAAGACCCGCGACACCGGCAATGCCAGTGCCGGGGCAATCGACACCCTCGCCTACAGCCTGCTGGCCAGGTACAGCTTCGGCGCCCAGGCGCTGAGCCTGGCCTACCAGAAGGTCGAGAGCGACACGCCGTTCGACTTCGTTGGCGGCGACTCCATCTACCTGGCCAACTCGATCAAGTACGCCGACTTCAATGGCCCCGGCGAGCGCTCGTGGCAACTGCGCTACGACCTCGACTTCGCCAATTTCGGCGCCCCCGGCCTGAGCCTGATGGGGCGCTATGTCAGCGGCCGTGGCATCGACGGCAGCCATGCCCCGGCGGGCGGCGCCTACGTGGGCCAGTACGGCGAAGGCGGCAAGCACTGGGAGCGCGACATCGACCTGAAGTACGTGGTGCAGTCGGGCGCCGCCAAGGACCTGAGCCTGTCGTTTTCCCACGTCAGCCACCGCGCCAACCAGGCCCAGGCCGGCGATGACATCGACCGGATCTACCTGATCATCGAATACCCACTCAAAGGCAGCTTCTGACATGAGCACATCCCCTTCAGGCGCCTGGAGCCCATTGCGCAACACCACCTTCCGCATGCTGTGGATTGCCACCATCGCTTCCAACATCGGCACCTGGATGCATGAGGTAGGCGCCGGCTGGCTGATGACCACACTGTCGGCCAGCCCGTTGCATGTGGCGCTGATCCAGGTAGCCGGCTCGCTACCGATGTTCTTCCTCGCCCTGCCGGCCGGCGCGGCGGCGGATATCGTCGACAAGCGCCGTTACCTGTTGCTGGTGCAACTGTGGATGTCCGCGGTTGCCGTGGTGCTGGCGGCCCTGACCCTGCTCGGGCTGATGAGCGTCACCCTGCTGTTGGTGCTTACCCTGGCGCTGGGCATCGGCACGGCACTGATGATGCCGGCCTGGAGTGCGCTGACACCGGAGCTGGTAGGCAAGGACGACCTGGCCAACGCGGTGGCGCTGTCCAGTGTCGGTATCAATGTGTCGCGCGCCATCGGCCCGGCTTTGGCGGGCGTGGTGGTGAGCATGGTCGGCCCCTGGCTGACCTTCGCCCTGAATGCCATCTCGTTCGCCGGGGTGATTCTGGTGTTGTTCCTGTGGAAACGCGAGGTCAAGGAACCGCTGCTGCCGGCCGAGCGCTTCGTCGGCGCCATGCGCACCGGGCTGCGTTTCGCGCGCAGCGCCAAGCCCTTGCAAGCCGTGATACTACGCGCCTTGGCGTTCTTTTTCTGCGCCAGCGCCGGCACCTCGCTGCTGCCGCTGATCGTGCGTGGCGAGATGCATGGCACTGCCGCCGATTTCGGCTTGCTGCTGGCGGCCATCGGCATCGGTGCGGTGGCCGGCGCCACCTTGCTGCCACGCCTGCGCGAACGCATCAGCCGCGACCGCCTGGTACTGCTCGCCAGCCTGCTGTATGCCCTGTTCCTGCTGGCCCTGGCGCTGGTGCGCAATTTCTATGTGCTGCTGCCGGCGATGCTGCTCAGCGGCGCTGCCTGGATAGCTGTGTTGTCCAACCTGCAGGTGGCGGCGCAGACCTCGGTGCCGGCCTGGGTACGGGCGCGGGCGTTGTCGGTGTACATCCTGATCTTCTTTGGTGCCATGGCCAGTGGCGGGTTGCTGTGGGGCACGCTGGCCAGCCATGCAACGATCACCTTGAGCCTGCTGCTGGCCGCAGGTGGTTTGGCGCTGGGCACGCTGCTGACCTGCAAGGTGACGCTGCCGGAAACCGCAGCCGAGGAGCTGACTCCCTCACTGCATTGGCCAGTGCCGCTGCTGAGCGACGACATGGACAAGGAAAGCGGGCCGGTGATGGTCACCGTGGAGTACCACGTTGACCCGGCCAAGGCCGAGGCATTCCAGCAGGCAGCTCGGGAGCTGGAGGCGATGCGCAAGCGCAATGGCGCGTTGTCGTGGGGGTTGATGCGCGACAGTGCGGACCCGGCGTTGTGGCTGGAATTCTTCTTCGAGGAGTCGTGGCTGGAGCATTTGCGGCACCACCACCGGGTAACCCGGGGTGAGCTGAAGATCGAGGCCCGGGTGCGGGTGCTGCAGACCGATGGGATTGAGGTGAAGATCCGGCATCTGTTGGCTGGAGGTGTGCACAAGGCTCACCATTGATGTTGGCTTTCCCGGCCTCTTCGCGGGCTCGCCCGCTCCCACAGGGATCGCACAGAGCCTGAGGACTGGGGTGAACCTGTGGGAGCGGGCGAGCCCGCGAAGAGGCCAGCACTGAAGGAACAAAAAAGGGGGGCCAATAACTGGCCCCCCCTTTTCACACCAGCTCAGCTTAGAAAGCAAAGCACGAACAACCCAACGCCCCCCAGAAGCCCTGGTAGTCATTCACCGGCACGCTCGAATGCCGCGCCTTTTCATGGCTATGCGCATGCACCCCGCATGGCCCGCTGCACTGGTGCACGGCGGCTGCCAGCGATGGCGTGCCCACCCGCCAGTGGCCTGGCACCTTGGTCACCGGCGACCACTCCGGCAAGACTGGCACCTGAGGCGGGCCGAGCTTGTCGAATTCCGCCGCGCCATACACCACCTTGCCATCGACCACGGTCAACACCGACTCGATGCCCTTGATCGCCTCTTCATCAACACTGAAGAAGTCCAGCGACAGCGCCGCCAGGTCGGCCAGCTGGCCCACCTTGATCTGGCCTTTCTTGCCCTGCTCGCTGGAGAACCAGGCGCTGCCCTGGGTAAACAGCTGCAGCGCGGTGTCACGGCTGAGGCCTTCCGGGTACAGCTCCATACCACCGACGGTCTTGCCGCTGACCAGCCAGTACAGCGAGGTCCACGGGTTGTAGCTGGATACGCGGGTGGCGTCGGTACCGGCGCCCACCGGCACGCCCATGTCGAGCATGCGCTTGATCGGCGGGGTCTGTTCGGCGGCTTTGGCGCCGTAGCGGTCGACGAAGTACTCACCCTGGAAGGCCATGCGGTCCTGGATGGCGATGCCGCCGCCCAGCGCACGCACGCGCTCGATGTTCTGCGGGGTGATGGTTTCGGCGTGGTCGAAGAACCACGGCAGGCCATTGAACGGGATGTCGCGGTTGACCTTTTCGAACACGTCGAGCATGCGCGTGATCGATTCGTTGTAGGTGGCGTGCAGGCGGAACGGCCAGCGCTGCTCGACCAGATGACGCACCACCGGCTCAAGCTCTTGTTCCATGGTCTGCGGCAGGTCCGGGCGCGGTTCGAGGAAGTCTTCGAAGTCGGCGGCGGAGAACACCAGCATTTCGCCGGCACCATTGTGGCGCAGGAAGTCGGTGCCGCTGTGCAGCTTGACGCTGGAGGTCCACTTGCGGAAGTCGTCCAGCTCTTCCTTGGGTTTCTGGGTGAACAGGTTGTAGGCAATGCGCACGGTCAGCTGGTTGTTGTCGGCCAGCTCCTGGATCACCTGATAGTCGTCCGGGAAGTTCTGGTAGCCACCACCGGCATCGATGGCGCTGGTCAGGCCCAGGCGGTTGAGCTCGCGCATGAACTGGCGGGTGGAGTTGACCTGGTATTCCAGCGGCAGCTTCGGCCCCTTGGCCAAGGTGGCGTAGAGGATCATCGCGTTGGGGCGGGCGATAAGCATGCCGGTCGGGTTGCCGAACTTGTCGCGCTGGATCTCGCCACCCGGTGGGTTGGGCGTGTCCTTGGTGTAACCGACGGCCTTGAGTGCGGCGCGGTTGAGCAGCGCGCGGTCATACAGGTGCAGCAGAAACACCGGGGTATCCGGCGCGGCCTGGTTGATTTCTTCCAGGGTGGGCATGCGCTTTTCGGCGAACTGGAACTCGTTCCAGCCACCGACCACGCGTACCCACTGCGGGGTGGGCGTACGTGCAGCCTGGTCCTTGAGCATGCGCAGGGCATCGGCCACCGACGGCACGCCTTCCCAGCGCAATTCCAGGTTGTAGTTCAGGCCACCACGGATCAGGTGCAGGTGCGAGTCGTTCAGGCCCGGGATGACCGTGCGCTGCTTGAGGTCGATGATCTGCGTGGTGGCGCCCTTGTGGGCCATGGCCTCGGCGTCGTTGCCCACGGCGATGAAGCGGCCATCCTTGATGGCAACGGCGGTCGCGGTGGGCTTTTCACGATCAACGGTGTGCAGTTTGCCGTTGAACAGAATGAGATCGGCGGTCATGGAACCTCCTTGGGTGGATGCGTGAGCGGAACCGGCGGAACCGGTAAAGGGCAATGCGGACCAGAGCGCGCCGGCGGCACCGAGCACGGTACTGGTGGCGAGGAACTGGCGACGGGTCTTGTCGTTGCGGTCCTGGGACATGGGGTTCTCCGTCTCTGGGTGCGGCGGCGGCAGGCGCAACTGCAGAGCATGCCGGTTGGTGGCGGGTCAGGGCTTGGATGAATGTGCGGTGGGTCGTAGAAGGTTAGCCCTGATCAGGTTTTGTGCTGCCTGGGCTGGCCTCTTCGCGGGCTCGCCCGCTCCCACAGTGAAATCACAGCGTTCGAATGCTGTGCACTACCTGTGGGAGCGGGCGAGCCCGCGAATGCCCCAGCACCGTTACTTCTGGAGGAACGCCAGCAAGTCCTCATTCAGCTGCTGTGCATGAGTCACCGCAAACCCGTGCGGCGCCCCTGCATACACCTTCAGCTCAGCTCCGCGAATCAGTTCCGCCGCCTGCTTACCGGTGGTCTCGAACGGCACGATCTGGTCATCGTCGCCGTGGATCACCAGGGTCGGCACATCGACCTTGGCCATATCCGGACGGAAGTCGGTTTCGGAGAACGCAGTCACGCAATCCAGGGTGCCCTTGATCGATGCCATCAGCGCAATGTTCAGGGTCTGGGTCTGCACGCCCTGGGACACCTGCTGCCCATGGTTGATGCCATAGAACGGCGCAGCAAAATCGGCGATGAACTGCGCCCGGTCGGCACGCAGGCCGGCGCGGATGCCCTCGAATACCGACAGGTCGACGCCTTCAGGGTTGTCGTCACGCTTGCCGAACACCGGCGTTACCGCGCCCAGCAGTACCAGCCCGGCCACCCGCTCGCTGCCGTGGCGGGCGATGTAGCGGCTGACGTCACCGCCCCCCATCGAGAAGCCCACCAAGGTCACGTCGCGCAGGTCGAGGTGCTCGATCAGCTGGGCGATGTCGTCGGCAAAGGTGTCGTAGTCGTAGCCGCTCCACGGCTGGCTCGAACGGCCGAAACCACGGCGGTCGAAGGCGATGGCGCGGTAGCCGCGGCTGGCCAGGAATTCCATCTGCGAATCCCACATGTCGGCATCCAGTGGCCAGCCGTGGCTGAACAGCACCGGCTTGCCGCTGCCCCAGTCCTTGAAGTAGATCGAAGTGCCATCGCGGGTAACGAAGGTGCTCATGTCGGTATCTCCTTGAAAATGTCGAGGTAAAGGCCTGGCTCAGCCACGCAGCCAGTTGGCGCAGCGGCGGGTTACCCAAGGCATGATGTAGAACACCACGGGCAGGATGACGAACACATTGACGATCAGGTTGCCGGCAATCACACCGCCCAGCTGCGGAAAGCGTGCGAACAGCGGCGCCAGCAGTTGCGGAATGACCATGGTCATCGGGCAGATCACCAGGTAGGTCAGCAGCGCCTGCTTCCAGCGCGGCGGTTGCGCTGCCGTGGTGCCCGGGGTGCTATCAAGAACCTGGTGTTGCAGGCATACGGTTACTACTTCGCGGTTGTCTTGGAGTGCGGTGTTCATCAGCGTTCCTTGGGATGAGCTTGCCCGCATCCACTGTGCAACGGCGGACGGGCGCTGGATTGGACAGGTGTGCTGCCTTGCCGGGCACCGACTGGCGGTGCCCGGGGCGATCGGTTTACTTGCTGGCGTTGAAGGCGTTGTAGCTGGTGATCAGGTTGCGGTAGTCCGGGATGTGGTTGGAGCACAGCGCAGCCAGGCCTTCGATGTCGTTGCGCCAGTCGCGGTGCAGCTCGCAGGCCACGCCGAACCAGGTCATCAGTTGTGCGCCGGCCTGGCTCATGCGGTCATGGGCGGCGTCGCGGGTCATGGCGTTGAAGGTGCCGGAGGCATCGGTGACCACGAACACTTCGAACTCTTCTTCCAGGGCCGACAGCGCCGGGAAGGCTACGCACACTTCGGTCACCACGCCGGCAATGATCAGTTGCTTCTTGCCAGTGGCCTTCACCGCCTTGACGAAGTCCTCGTTGTCCCAGGCGTTGATCTGGCCTGGACGGGCGATGTACGGGGCGTCCGGGAACAGGGCTTTCAGCTCTGGCACCAGCGGGCCGTTCGGGCCTTGTTCGAAGCTGGTGGTGAGGATGGTCGGCAAGTTGAAGAACTTGGCCAGGTCGGCCAAGGCCAATACGTTGTTCTTGAAAGCGTCCGGCTCGATGTCACGGACCAGCGACAGCAGGCCAGCCTGGTGGTCGACCAGCAGTACGGCGGCGTCGTCTTTGTTCAGGCGGTTGTATTTGAAGTTGGTCATGGGGTAGCTCCTAAGGGTTTTGATTTTCAGTAAGTTGGGTGTTTCGCGTTGATGGGAGAAGATTAAAACCAACACCTTTTCAGCGGTAGATAGCGGTTTTTGGCCCTAGCGTTCTGTTTAAGGAACGATAAATTGATGTTGGTCTCGCCGGCCTATTCGCGGGCTTGCCCGCTCCCACAGTAGTTGTGCATAACTTGATGGATGTGCGATCCCTGTGGGAGCGGGCAAGCCCGCGAAGAGGCCGGCGCAGGCTGTCATTGCCTGCCCGGCCAACCTGCTCTATTACTACCCACAACCCTCCCTCACCCGAGACCACCATGCTGGCGTTCATCCAGTCATACCCGCTGTTGCTCGGCATCGCCCTGATCCTGCTCGACCTCGTGCTCTGGCAGCTCATTCCTCTGCAGCACCGGGCCTGGCGCATCGCCGCGCGGCTGGTGCTGTTCCTGCTGTTCAGCGCGGTGCTGATGGCAGCTGGCATGAGCCCGCTGCAACCGCCACCCTGGCCCGATGACGTCTCGCGCAACCTGCTCGCCACGGTACTGGCGATCGGCTGGTGGCTGTTCGGCGCACGCACGGTGACGGTGGTGTTCGGCCTGTTGCTGGTGGCCCGCGGCAGCCATGGCGGGCGTTTGCTGCAGGATGTGCTGGGGGCGCTGATCTTTCTGGCTGCCGTGGTCGCTGCCGCAGGCTATGTATTGCAGCTGCCGGTGAAGGGCCTGTTGGCCACATCGGGGGTGATGGCCATCGTCATCGGCCTGGCGCTGCAAAGCACACTGGCCGACGTGTTCAGTGGCATCATCCTCAACACCACGCGGCCGTATCAGATTGGCGACTCGATCTCCATCGACAGCACCGAAGGCAAAGTGCTGGAAATCGACTGGCGTGCCACCCGCCTGCTCACCAGCAACGGCAGCCTGGCAGTGATCCCCAACTCGGTGGCGGCCAAGGCGCGGCTGCTCAACCACAGCCGCCCGGCCGATGTGCACGGGGTATCGATTACCGTGGTGGTGCCGGCCAAGGTGCGGCCCAAGCGGGTGTTCGATGCGCTGGAAAAGGCCTTGCAAGGCGTCAGTGCCATTCTTGCAACCCCAAAACCAAAGGTGACGGTGAAAGCCTCGACGCTGGAATCAGTGGAGTACGAAGCCAGTGGCTTCGTGGCCGACGCAGGCGCCAAGGGCGACGCGCGCAACCAGCTGTTCGACCTGGCCCACCGGCACCTGGAGGCCAGCGGGGTAATGTGGAACGCCGACCTGGCCATGCCACCCCGCAGCCGCCAGCGCGAGGTGCTGGACGAGGTGCGGGTGTTCCGCTCGCTAAGCAGTGAAGAGCGCGATGCGCTGAGCCAGCGCATGACGGCGGTGGAATACCTGGCGGACCAGGTAATCCTGGGCGTGGGCGAGCATTCCGATCATTTGCTGGTGATTGGCAGCGGGGTGGTGTCGGCGTCGATTCGCGATGGCGACAGGCTGGTCGAGGCCGGGCGCATGGGGCCGGGTGAGGTGCTGGGTATCGAGGGGATCATCGACGAAGAGGAATCGCTGGCCGAGTTCCGCACGCTGACCGGTTGCGTGTTGTATCGGATCGACAAGGAACAGGTGAAGAGCTGCCTGGTGCAACGCGGCGATGTGCAGACGGCGTTGAGCAAGTTGCAGCGGTTTCGGCGGCAGAGCCGGGAGTCGTTGTTGCTGCAGAAGCCGGTTTCGATCAAGAAAGGCGGCTTCCTCAGCTGGCTGCACAAGTAAGCCTGTGCTGGCCTCTTCGCGGGCGCGCCCGCTCCCACATGTCCACCACAGCACTCACTGTGGGAGCGGGCATGCCCGCGAAGGGGCCAGTGCTTACAACACAACTCTCAGGCATTGCCCCGCGTGGTACAGCGAGAACCCGGACTCGTAGAACGCCGTCCGCAGCGAGGGCGCACTCACGCCCTTCATCGGCGAGAACGGGATCGGCAGGCTGCCCTCCTCCCCCTTCAGCAAGAACTCGGCGAACGCCCGGCCAATCACGGTCCCGGTGGTATTGCCCCGCCCGTTGTAGCCAGTCACTGCCACCAGCCCCGGCGCCGGTTCGAACAGGCGCATCAGGTGGTCTGGGGTGAAGTCGATGCAGCCGGTCCAGTGCATTTCCCACTCGACCTTTCCCAGCTCCGGGTAATAGTGGCTCTGGATCCGGTCGGCCCAGCTGCGCACGAACCATGTCGGCTTGTTGTCGACCCGGCCCAGGCTGCCGAGCAGCAGGCGGCCCTGGTCGTCGCGACGGATGCTGCTGAGCACGGTGCGGGTGTCCCAGGAGCCTTGGCCATGTGGCAGCACCTTGTCGGCTGCGGCGCCCTGCAAAGGCTTGGACGCTACCTGGTAGTAGTAGCCACGGAAAAACTGCTTCTGCAGGTTGCTCCAGTCGCCCTCGGTGTAGGCGCCGGTGGAAATCACCACCTTGTCGGCACGCACCGAACCACGTGCGGTCTTCACCCGCCAGGCATCGCCGTCACGCTCCAGGCCTTCGACCGATGACTGCTGGTACAGCTTGCCACCCAAGCGCGCCACCGCTGCGGCCAGGCCCTGGGTGTAGCCCATGGGGTTGATGGTTCCGGCGCGGCGGTCGAGCAACGCGGCGGAGATCTTGTCGGTGCCGCAGTATTCCTGGCACTGGGCACCGGTCAGCAGCTCCACATCGGCACCACGGCGGCGCCATTGTTCGTGGCGGGCTTCGAGGTCGGCGATACCGGTGGCGTTATGCGCCATGTGCAGCGTGCCTTTGTGCTGGGCCTGGCAGTCGATGCCAAGGCGTTCGATCATGGCGAACACTTCGGCCGGGGCTTCGCCAAGCACCTTGTTCAGGCGGCTGCCCTGCTGCAGGCCGAGGGTGGCCTCGACATCGTCGGGGCGGATCCAGGTGCCGGCGTTGACCAGGCCGACGTTGCGCCCGGAGCCACCGTGACCGATCTTCCAGGCCTCCAGCAGGATCACCGACTTGCCCTGTTCGAGCAGGTGGATGGCCGCCGACAGGCCGGTAATGCCGCCTCCGATCACGCAGACATCGGCCTTGTGCTCACCGGCCAGGGCCTGGGCGGCGACGCTCGGTTTGCTGACGAATTCCCACAAGCATTCTTGACGCAGTTCGGACATGGCCCGGCTCCAGCAATTTGTTCTCTTGTTGGGGCTGCTTTGCAGCCCATCGCCGGCAAGCCAGCTCCCACAATGATCGTGGCCACCTGCACGATCCCTGTGGGAGCTGGCTTGCCGGCGAAACGGGGGCGAAGCCCCCGCCTGCGGCTATCAGTCGAACACGATACCCTGCGCCAGCGGCAGCTCGCGCGAGTAGTTCACGGTGTTGGTCTGGCGACGCATGTAGCCTTTCCAGGCATCCGAACCAGACTCACGACCACCGCCAGTTTCCTTCTCGCCGCCGAACGCACCGCCGATCTCGGCGCCGCTGGTACCGATGTTGACGTTGGCGATGCCGCAGTCGCTGCCCGAGGCGCTCTGGAAGCGCTCGGCTTCACGGATGTCGGTAGTGAAAATGCACGACGACAGGCCTTGTGGCACTTCGTTGTTCAGGCGCAGGGCCTCTTCGAAGTCGTCGTAAGCCAGCACGTACAGAATCGGAGCGAAGGTTTCGTGGCGCACCACGTCGCTCTGGGCCGGCATTTCGGCAATGGCAGGCGACACGTAGTAGGCATTCGGATACTGGTCGGCCAGCTGACGCTCGCCACCAAACACTTGGCCACCTTCGTCGCGGGCCTTGGCCAGCGCGCCCTGCATGGCGTCGAACGACTGCTTGTCGATCAGCGGGCCCACCAGGTTGTCCTTGCGTGGGTCGCCGATGCGCACCTTGCCGTAGGCAGCTTTGACGCGGGCCACCACTTCGTCCTTGATCGAACGGTGCACGATCAGGCGGCGCAGGGTGGTGCAACGCTGGCCGGCGGTGCCGACGGCGGAGAACAGGATGCCACGCACGGCCAGGTCGAGATCGGCGCTCGGGGCCAGGATCATGGCGTTGTTGCCGCCCAGCTCGAGGATGCTGCGGCCGAAGCGGGCAGCCACACGCGGGCCGACTTCGCGCCCCATGCGGGTGCTGCCGGTGGCGCTGACCAGCGGTACGCGCGGGTCGTCGACCATGGCTTCGCCGGCTTCACGGCCGCCGATCACCAGTTGTGCCAGGCCAGCCGGGGCATCGCCGAAGGCTTTCAGGGCTTTTTCGAACAGCGCCTGGCAGGCCAGGGCAGTCAGCGGGGTCTTCTCGGACGGTTTCCACACTACCGAGTTACCGGCGACCAGGGCCAGGGCGGTGTTCCAGGCCCAGACGGCAACCGGGAAGTTGAAGGCGCTGATCACACCGACCACGCCAAGCGGGTGCCAGGTTTCACGCATGTGGTGGCCAGGGCGTTCGGAAGCGATGGTCAGGCCGTACAGCTGGCGCGACAGACCAACGGCGAAGTCACAGATGTCGATCATTTCCTGCACTTCGCCCAGGCCTTCCTGGGTAATCTTGCCGGCTTCGATCGATACCAGCTCGCCGAGGTCGGCCTTGTGCTCACGCAGCACTTCACCGAACAGACGCACCAGCTCGCCACGACGTGGGGCCGGTACGCTGCGCCAGGCTTCGAAGGCGCTTTGGGCCTGATCGATGCGGGCGATGGTCTCGGCCTTGCCGAGCAGTTTCACCGAGGCGATCTGGCTGCCGTCGATCGGCGTGTGAACAGGGTAGTCGCCCTGGGTGTAAGCCTCGGCGGCAACGCCAAGGCGCTCGAGCAATCCAGCAACCATTTGTGCTTCTCCTACATCGGGTGATGGGGTGGAAAAATGATGTGGATCAGTATTAATCCGATCACATAGGTACAACAAACGACCTTTATTCCGCATATCATTCCGTCAGGTAATGATTTGAGCCGCAGAGACCGCTATGTCCAAACGCCTGGTGCCCTCCATGACCGCCCTGCAGTGCTTTGAAGCTGCAGCCCGCCATTTGAGCTTTACCCGTGCCGCCGAAGAGCTGCACCTGACCCAGAGTGCCGTCAGCAAGCAGGTGGCGCAGCTTGAAGACATGTTGCGCCACCACCTGTTCCTGCGTATCCGCCGCCGCCTGCAGCTGACACCGGCGGGCAGCCTGTACCTGGCCGAGGTCAACAAGATCCTCACGCAGGTGGATATGTCCAGCCGCTACGTGCTTACCTACGGCGAGCAGACCGAGATACTTAAGGTAGCCACTCAACCGAGTTTTGGCGTGCGCTGGTTGATCCCGCACCTCAAGGGCTTTGGCAAGCGCTACAGCAATATCCACCTGGACATCCGCAACGAGATGGAGCCGTTCGCCCTGCTGCAGGGCTCGGCAGACGTGGTGTTCTTCTATGGCCAGGGCACGTGGCCGGGGGCCACCTGCGTGGAACTGTTCGGTGAAGAGGTGGTGCCGGTGTGTGCGCCGGAATTGCTGGCCGGGCGGGAGCTGGAGGGTGCCGAGGCGTTGGCCGGGCTGGTGCTGTTACAGAGCACCTCGCGCCCGGAGGCCTGGCACGAGTGGTTCCTGGAATTGGGTTTGCAGAGCGTCAGCGCCTACCACGGGCCGCGCTTCGATACGTTCTATATGGCCTTGAGCGCGGCACAGGCCGGGTGCGGGGTGGCGCTGGTGCCGCGTTACCTGGCGGCGAAGGAATTGGCGGAGGGGAGTTTGGTGGTGCCGTGGAACCATGCGATGCGCAGTGCCGGGGCGCATTACCTGGCGTATGCCGAGCATGCGGCGGAGGTGCCCAAGGTAAGGGCGTTGGTGGAATGGATTCGGGAGCAGCTTCAGGCTTGAGATTGCCGGGGCCGCTTTGCGGCCCATCGCCGGCAAGCCAGCTCCCACAGGGAGCTCCACAATTGCTGAATCCTGTGTCCAACCTGTGGGAGCTGGCTTGCCGGCGATAGGGCCCTTGAGGTCGATCAAAAAAGGAATGACACACTCACTTTTTTTCGCTTGTGAGGCGAGTGCATTCCCAGCTTTCATGTAAGCGTCCGAACCCAACCAGGAAGCTAGCGATGCCCGCCCAAGATTTCGTCAGCCCCGACAGCATCCGCGCGCAGTTCTCTGCCGCCATGTCGCTCATGTACAAACAGGAAGTGCCCCTGTACGGCACGTTGCTGGAGCTGGTGAGCGAAATCAACCAGCAAGTCATGGACCAGCAACCCGAGGTTGCCGAGGCCCTGCGCTGGACCGGCGAGATCGAGCGCCTGGACCAGGAACGCCATGGTGCCATCCGCGTCGGCACCGCGGCAGAGCTGGCCACCATCGCCCGGCTGTTCGCGGTCATGGGCATGCAGCCGGTCGGCTACTACGACCTCAGCTCCGCCGGCGTGCCGGTGCATTCCACCGCCTTCCGTGCGGTGCATGAGCAGTCGCTGCACGTTAGCCCGTTCCGCGTATTCACTTCGCTGCTGCGCCTGGAGCTGATCGACAACCCGCAACTGCGCGAGCTGGCAGAGAGCATTCTGGCCAAGCGCCAGATTTTCACCGCCCGCGCCCTTGAACTGATCGACCAATGCGAGCGCGATGGTGGCCTGAATGCCACCGATGCCGAGGCGTTCGTGCAGGAAGCGCTGCACACCTTCCGCTGGCACCACGACGCCACCGTCACTGCCGAGCAGTACCAACAGTTGCACGACCAGCACCGCCTGATCGCCGATGTGGTGGCCTTCAAGGGCCCACACATCAACCACCTGACCCCACGCACCTTGGACATCGATGCGATCCAGCTCGGCATGCCGGCCAAGGGCATCCCGCCGAAGGCTGTGGTCGAAGGCCCGCCCACCCGCCGTCACCCGATCCTGCTGCGCCAGACCAGCTTCAAGGCCCTGCAGGAAAAGGTCGCGTTCAGCGGCCAGCAGGGCAGCGAAGGCAGCCACACCGCGCGCTTCGGCGAAATCGAGCAACGCGGCGCGGCGCTGACGCCGAAAGGTCGCCAGCTGTACGACAAGCTGCTCGACGCCACCCGCGCCGCCCTGGGTGGCGCCCCGGCCGAGGCCAATGCCGAACGCTACATGGCGTTGTTGCAAGACACCTTTGCCGAGTTCCCGGATGACCTGGCGCAGATGCGTGAGCAAGGGCTGGCCTACTTCCGCTACTTCGCCACCGAAAAAGGCCTGGCCGCGCGCGACCAGGATGACCGCCCGACCACACTGGAAGGGCTGATCGAGGCTGGCCATGTGCACTTCGAGGCGCTGGTGTACGAGGACTTCCTGCCAGTGAGCGCAGCGGGGATCTTCCAGTCCAACCTGGGTGACGATGCGCAGGCCGAGTATGGCATCAACGCCAACCGCGACGCGTTCGAAGCGGCGCTGGGGCTGCAGGTGCAGGATGAGCTGGCGCTGTATGCGCAGAGCGAGCGCCGGTCGCTGCAAGCCTGTGCACAGGCGTTGAACCTGGGCTCGATGTAAGGCACAGGCGATCAGAGGGGCGGCAGGATTTCCACATCCGGCAAATCCATCGCCGCCACCTCTTCTTCCAGAAAATCGCTCAGCCGCCGTAACCGCTCGCCCCCCGGACGAGTGCGCGGCCACACCAGGTAATAATCCATCCCGCTAGGCACCGCCGTCGGCCAAGGCAAGCTCAAGCGCCCCTGCGCCACATCCTCGGCCACCATCAGCAAATCGCCCATGGAAATGCCATAGCCACGCGCCGCGGCAATCATGCCCAGCTCCAGGGTGTCGAACACCTGCCCGCCCTTGAGCGAAACCTTGTCACTCAGGCCCATGCGCTCCAGCCATTCCCGCCAGTCGCGCTTGTCCACCGTGGGGTGCAGCAATTCGATGCAGGCCAGCCGGCGCTCGTCCCAGGGTTGCTCGTCGAGCAGGTCAGGCGCACCCACTGGGATCAGCAACTCCGGGAACAACTTGCGCACTTCCCAGTCTGGCGGAAACACCCCGTCGCTGAGCAACACCGCGCAATCGAAAGGTTCCTGGTTGAAGTCCACATGGTCAACATCCATCCAGGCACTGGTCAGCTGCACTTCATTGCCAGGCTGCAAATGGCGAAAGCGGCTCAGGCGCGCCAGCAACCAGCGCATGGTCAGGGTCGAGGGGGCCTTCATCCGCAGGATGTCATCCTCACCGCGCAAGGTATCGCACGCCCGCTCCAGCGCAGCAAAGCCTTCGCGTACACCAGGCAGCAGCACCCGCGCCGCTTCGGTCAGTTGCAGGCTGCGGCCACTGCGCACGAACAGGCGGCAGGCAAAGTGCTCCTCCAGTGTGCGGATATGCCGGCTGACCGCGCTCTGGGTAATCGACAGCTCTTCACCGGCACGGGTGAAGGAGCTTAGCCGTGCGGCGGCTTCGAATGCGCGCAAGGCATACAGCGGGGGGAGCTGACGGGACATGGGGCACCTGCCATAAGGGGCTGTGGAGCGAATCACCGAGAAGCATATATGCATGAGTCAGACTCATGCCAATGATCGCTTTTATCCTTTTGTGCAAAGTTGACCAAAGCCTCAGAATCGCCCTTCGTCGATCACCCCAGGAAAAGGACTGCCCCATGCATGTCGCGCCCACCACAGAACTCAAGGCTTTGCTGCGCCTGGCCGGGCCGCTGATCGCCTCGCAGCTGGCGCACATGCTGATGGTGCTGACCGATACCCTGATGATGGCCCGCATCAGCCCGCAAGCCCTGGCCGGTGGCGGGCTGGGCGCGGCGAGCTACTCGTTCGTGTCGATCTTCTGCCTGGGCGTGATCGCGGCGGTCGGCACCTTGGTGGCGATCCGCAAGGGCGCCAACGACATCGAGGGCGCCACCCGCCTGGCGCAGGGCGGCTTGTGGCTGGCCTGGGGCCTGGCCCTGTTCGCTGCGCTGGTGCTGTGGAACCTGGAGCCGGTGCTGCTGCTGTTCGGGCAAAAGCCCGAGAACGTTGCCTCGGCCGCCGAATTCCTCACCCTGCTGCCACTGGCCCTGCCCGGCTACCTGACCTTCATGGCCTTGCGCGGCTTCACCAGCGCGCTGGGCCGCTCGACCCCGGTGATGGTCATCAGCCTGGTCGGCACGGTGCTCAACTACCTGTTCAACGTGGCGTTGATCGAAGGCATGTTCGGCCTGCCCAAGCTGGGCCTGATGGGCATCGGCCTGGTCACTGCAGTGGTGTCGATGGGCATGGCCATCGCCTTGGCGCTGTATATCCGCTGGCACCCGGCGTATGCCGCCTACCCGCTGCGCAAGGGCCTGTCACGCCCGTCGCTGCCGGCACTGCGCGAGCTGTGGCGGCTGGGCCTGCCGATTGGCGGTACCTATATGGTGGAAGTCGGCCTGTTCGCCTTCGCCGCGCTGTGCATGGGCGTACTGGGCAGTACCGAACTGGCGGCGCACCAGATCGCCCTGCAGATCGTCTCTACGGCGTTCATGGTGCCGACCGGGTTGTCGTATGCGGTGACCATGCGCGTGGGGTTGTACTACGGCGCCGGCAACCTGCTGGCGGCGCGCAGCGCCGGGCGGGTGGGCATCGGCTTCGGGGCGATGATCATGTTTGCCTTCGCCGCGCTGTTCTGGCTGCTGCCCGATGCGCTGGTGGGGTTGTTCATCGACCGTGACGACCCGGCGTTTGCGGCGATCTTCCAGCTGGCGGTGCAGTTGCTGATGGTGGCGGCGTGGTTCGAGCTGTTCGATGGCATGCAGACGATTGCCATGGGCTCGATCCGCGGGCTGAAGGATGCCAAGACCACCTTCCTGATCGGGCTGGTGTGCTACTGGCTGGTGGGGGCGCCGAGTGCCTGGCTGTTCACCTTTACCTTGGGCGGTGGTGCGGTTGGGGTATGGTGGGGGCTGGCGTTGGGGCT
The DNA here is from genome assembly GCA_029953615.1 of Pseudomonas putida. NCBI lineage: Bacteria > Pseudomonadati > Pseudomonadota > Gammaproteobacteria > Pseudomonadales > Pseudomonadaceae > Pseudomonas > Pseudomonas putida. Next base: position 2,172,611 of record CP124529.1, read on the forward strand.
GGCGTGTGCGGCGGTGGCGCTGACCTTTGGCTTCGAGTGGCGGATGAAGCGGTTGTTGGGCAAGGCCGGTCTGGCAGACGGTTCACCAGTGTCTGTGTGATTGTTGGGGCTGCTTTGCAGCCCGTTCGCGACACAAGGCCGCTCCTACAGGGACCGCGACAGGCTCAGGTCATGCGGTCCCCTGTAGGAGCGGCCTTGTGTCGCGATGGAGGGCAAAGCCCTCCCCTGCAATGTCACAGGCTAACCAGCTTCGGCCTGCTGTAATCCAGCAAGAACTCCATCAACTCCCCCACCGGCAGCGGCTTGCTGACCAGGAACCCCTGCACCTGGTCACAACCAAACCCGCGCAACAACGCCATCTGCTCCTCACTCTCCACTCCCTCGGCCACCACTTCGAGGTTGAGGTTGTGCGCCAGATTGATCATGGCGTGCACCAGCTTGCGGTTCTCCTCGCGCATTTCCATCTCCGCGACAAAGCTGCGGTCCACCTTGAGCAAGGTGATCGGCAGGCTGTTGAGATGAACGAAGGAAGAGAAGCCGGTACCGAAATCATCGAGCGAAAAGCGCACCCCCAGGCGCCCCAGGGCGTCCATGGTCTGGCGTACCAGCTCGTTACGGCGCATCACCGCCGTTTCGGTCAGTTCGAACTCCAGCCAGCGGGCATCCACGCCATGCTCGAGAATCAGGCGGCTCAGGGTTGCCAGCAGCTGGCTGTCCTGAAACTGGCGGAAGCTCAGGTTGACCGCCATGTGCAGCGGCTCCAGCCCGCGCTCGCACAGCGCCTGCATGTCACGCAGGGCACGGGAAATCACCCAGTAGCCCAGCGGCACGATCAGGCCGCTCTGCTCGGCCAGCGGCACAAACTCGCTGGGCGGCAACAGGCCGCGCTCTGCATGCCGCCAGCGCACCAGCGCTTCGAGGCCAACGATACGCCCGTCCGCCAGGTTCAACCGCGGTTGGTAGTGCAGCTCCAGCTCGTCACGACGCAGGGCGCGGCGCAGTTCGCTTTCCAGGTCGGCCAGGCTGCGGGCGTTGCGGTTGATGCGTTCGTTGAACACATGGAAGGTGCAACCCTGGCTGCCCTTGGCCTGGCGCATGGCGATGTGCGCGTGCCACATCAGTGGGTCGGCGCCACCCTGGGCACGGGCATGGGCCAGCCCCAGGCTGCAACCCAGCAGCAGGCTTTCGCCGTCGATCCAGTAGGGTTCGGCCAACGCCTCGACAATCCGCTCGGCAATCCATTCGGCACGGTTGGCGTCGCGACGGGTGTCGATCAGCAGGGCGAACTCGTCGCTACCCAGGCGCGCCAGCTGGTCGCCCGCCTCCAGTTGCTGTTTCAGGCGTGCCACCACCTGCAGGATCAGCCGATCGCCGCTCTGGTGACCGAGGGCATCGTTGACGTGGCGGAAGTTGTCCAGGTCCAGATGGCCGAGGGCAACGCCGCGGCCTTCGTTCTCGGCCAGACGCGCGGTCAGCAGAGCCTGGAAGCCCTGGCGGTTGGCGATACCGGTCAACGGGTCCTGCTCGGCCAGGCGCTGCAGGGTGGCCACCAGCACGCCGCGCTCGCGCACGTGACGCAGCGAACGGCGCAAAGTATCGGTATCAAGGCGGTCACGCACCAACCAGTCGCTAACGGCACTGGGCGCTACCTGGGGCTCGTGGTCAAGCAGCAGGATAGTCGGCAGCTCGCAGCGTCCGGGCGCCGGTTGCAGCGCTGGCGTCGCCAGCACGACGGCCTGGCGATCCTGGCTGAACAGGCTGTCGACCGACTCCCAGTTCGGTGCAGTCAGCAGCACCGCAGTGCCACCCAGGTCAGGCATGCAGGCGTGCAACAGGGCGGCCCATTCCGGCTCATCGGCCAACAGCAGCAAACGCAACGGTTCGACAGGCGTGGACAAGCGGGCTCCTTAGGGCTTTACGGTGCAACGGGACTGCCAGGTATGCTACTGCATTAAATGAAAATGCTTTTCACTTTAATACATGTATTTGCGCGCGTAGCATCCCGACGTATTTTGTCGTGCATCCTGCGCGAAACTGCGCTTGCCGGCAAATCCCGTTTACATATTTGACTCAGACGTCAGACGGTCGCGCCACAACTGCCCCATGCCTGTTAGAATGCGCGGCTATTTTCTGGCGACCCCCGGTTTCTAGCATGTCCCGACTCAATCCCCGGCAGCAGGAAGCCCGTGACTATGTCGGCGGCCCTCTTTTGGTGCTCGCCGGTGCAGGTTCGGGCAAGACCAGCGTGATCACGCGCAAGATTGCCCACCTCATCCAGAACTGCGGCATCCGCGCCCAGTACATCGTGGCGATGACCTTCACCAACAAGGCCGCCCGCGAGATGAAGGAACGGGTAGCGACCCTGCTGCGTCCGGGGGAAGGCCGTGGCCTTACGGTGTGCACCTTCCACAACCTGGGCCTGAACATCATTCGCAAGGAGCACGAGCGCCTGGGCTACAAGCCGGGTTTCTCGATCTTCGACGAGTCCGACATCAAGGCGTTGCTGTCGGACATCATGCAGAAGGAATACTCCGGCGACGACGGCATCGACGAGATCAAGAACATGATCGGTGCCTGGAAGAACGACCTGATCCTGCCCGCCGAGGCCCTGGAGAAAGCGCGCAACCCGCGTGAGCAGACCGCCGCCATCGTCTACACCCACTACCAGCGCACGCTCAAGGCGTTCAATGCGGTGGACTTCGACGACCTGATCCTGCTGCCGGTCAAGCTGTTCCAGGAGCACCCCGACGTGCTGGAGCGCTGGCAGAACCGCGTGCGCTACCTGCTGGTGGACGAGTACCAGGACACCAACGCCAGCCAGTATCTGCTGGTGAAGATGCTGATCGGCATGCGCAACCAGTTCACCGTGGTGGGCGACGACGACCAGTCGATCTATGCCTGGCGTGGCGCCCGGCCGGAAAACCTGATGCTGCTCAAGGAGGACTACCCCTCCCTGAAAGTGGTGATGCTGGAGCAGAACTACCGCTCGACCAGTCGCATTCTGCGCTGCGCCAACGTGCTGATCGCCAACAACCCGCACGCGTTCGAGAAGCAGCTGTGGAGCGAGATGGGCGTGGGCGACGAGATCCGCGTGATCCGCTGCAAGAACGAGGAAGCCGAGGCCGAACGCGTGGCCATGGAAATCCTCACCCTGCACCTGCGCACCAACCGCCCGTACAGCGACTTTGCCATCCTCTACCGCGGCAACTACCAGGCCAAACTGATCGAACTGAAGCTACAGCACCACCAGGTGCCGTATCGCCTGTCGGGCGGCAACAGCTTCTTCGGCCGCCAGGAGGTCAAGGACCTGATGGCCTACCTGCGCCTGCTGGTGAACCCGGACGATGACAACGCCTACCTGCGGGTGATCAACGTACCGCGCCGCGAAATCGGCTCCACCACCCTGGAAAAGCTTGGCAACTACGCCACCGAGCGCGGCATTTCGATGTACGCCGCCAGCGAGGAGCTGGGCCTGGGCGAGCATCTGGATGCCCGCTACACCGAGCGTTTGCAGCGCTTCAAGCATTGGCTGGACGGGGTGCGCCACAAGGTCGCCCTGGAAGACCCGATTGCCGCGCTGCACGAGATGATCCGCGATATCGACTACGAGAACTGGATCCGCCAGCAGACCGCCAGCGACAAGGCGGCCGAGTTCCGCATCAGCAACGTCTGGTTCCTGGTCGAAGCGCTGAAGAACACCCTCGAAAAGGATGAAGAGGGTGACATGACCATCGAAGACGCCATCGGCAAGCTGGTGCTGCGCGACATGCTTGAGCGCCAGCAGGAAGAGGAAGAGAACGCCGAAGGTGTGCAGATGATGACCCTGCATGCCTCCAAGGGCCTGGAGTTCCCCTACGTGTTCATCATGGGCATGGAAGAGGAAATCCTCCCGCACCGCTCCAGCATCGAGGCCGACACCATCGAAGAGGAACGCCGCCTGGCCTACGTGGGAATTACCCGCGCACGCCAGACCCTGGCCTTCACCTTCGCCGCCAAGCGCAAGCAGTACGGCGAAATCATCGACTGCACGCCCAGCCGTTTCCTCGACGAACTGCCGCCGGACGACCTGGCCTGGGAAGGCCTGGACGATGCACCGGTCGAGGTAAAGGCCGCACGGGGCAACAACGCCCTGGCCGATATCCGGGCAATGCTCAAACGCTGATCAACCATTACTCTTTAACTTTGCCGCTATGTGCGGCCACCTTTGTTACATCGAGGAATACCACAGTGGAAGCACTGCATCAGAAGATTCGCGAAGAAGGCATCGTGCTTTCCGATCAGGTTCTAAAAGTCGATGCGTTTCTCAACCACCAGATCGACCCTGCACTGATGCAGCTGATCGGTGACGAGTTCGCCCGTCTGTTCGCCGACGCGGGCGTGACCAAGATCGTCACTATCGAGGCTTCGGGCATCGCCCCGGCGGTGATGACCGGCCTGAAGCTGGGTGTGCCGGTGATCTTCGCCCGCAAGCACCAGTCGCTGACCTTGACCGAGAACCTGCTGACCGCTTCGGTGTATTCCTTTACCAAGCAGACCGAGAACACCGTTGCCATCTCGCCGCGCCACCTCAACAGCAGCGACCGCGTGCTGGTGATCGACGACTTCCTGGCCAACGGCAAGGCGTCGCAGGCACTGATTTCGATCATCAAGCAGGCCGGCGCCACCGTCGCCGGCCTGGGTATCGTGATCGAGAAGTCGTTCCAGGGCGGCCGTGCCGAGCTGGACAGCCAGGGCTACCGCGTTGAATCGCTGGCCCGGGTGAAGTCGCTGGAAGGTGGTGTGGTGACCTTCATCGAGTAATCGCGGCGCCTGCTTCGCGGGCACGCCCGCTCCCACCGGTACACCACAGATTTCCAGGACCTGTGTTGGCCTTGTGGGAGCGGGCATGCCCGCGAATGGCCTCAACCCTCTCTATCTGGCAGCCGCCAACCCCGCCAGCAACAACCGCTGGTACAGCTCTTCCTTCAGCCCCTGCGGCTGATCCAGCTGCATCCGCGCCAGATGCCGCTCATACCCCTCCGGCCCCGGCGCATCCAGCGCTGCCTTGCCAAGCTCCAGCACCTCGCTCAGCTTGAACTTGCTCTTCAGCCAGTTCAGCGCCCGCAACAAATCCTGCTCTTCAGCCGTAAAGTCAGTACCCAGCGGATACTCCGGGAACAATCGCGCATACCGCGCCCTGATCGCTTCCAGGCGCTGCGGCGTGTTGTCGGTAAAGCGCGCCTCCAGTTGGAAATCCCTGGCCAGCTTGCCAGCATCCTTTGCCTGTTCGATCAGCCCCTGCTGGAACCGCGAGTCGCACACCGCCAGCAACCGCGCAATCACCTCGCTGTCGGTCTGCCCACGCAGGTCGGCAATGCCATACTCGGTCACCACGATATCGCGCAGGTGCCGGGGGATGGTGCAGTGGCCATAGTTCCAGAACAGGTTCGAGGTCACCTCCCCGCCCGCCTCACGCCAGCTGCGCAGCAGCAGGACCGAACGCCCGCCCTCCAGCGCATGGCCCTGGACGACGAAGTTGAACTGCCCACCCACGCCGCTGAGCACGCGACCGTCTTCCAGCTGGTCGGCCACCCCGGCGCCGAGCAGGGTCATGCCGAACACCGTGTTGATGAAGCGCGCATCGCGGCGCTGTCGGCGTTTGAGTTCCTCCTGCCCGTACAGCTCGTTGATGAAGCTGATACGCGTCATGGCAAACCTTGCGCGCTGTTCCAGCGGCATGTCGCGCAGGCGCTGGTAGAACGCCTGCGGGCCGAGGAAGAAGCCGCCATGCAGTAACGCGCCCTGCTCATCCGCCGGGCGTCGCAACAGGCCTGCCTCGGCCAGCACCAGCAAGCCGTTGACGAACATCTCGCTGCAGCCATACAGGCCTTGAGCGAAGGTATCCAGGCCCCCTTCCCGCTCGATCAGCGCCCGCCAGGGGCCGACATCCAGCGCATTGAGCACCGCACGGTAGCCCGCGTTATCGCCCTGGCGCGCCAGCAATGCCGCGGCGATCGCATCGCCCATGGCACCAATGCCGATCTGCAGCGTACCGCCGTCACGCACCAGGCTGCTGGCGTGCAGGCCTATGCAATGGTCCTGAGTGTTGACCGGCATGTTTGGCGTGGAGAACAGGCGGCGCTGCTCGGCTGAGTCGATCAGCAGGTCGAACGTATCGATGGGTAGCTCGGCGTCGCCCGGCATGTAAGGCAGCTCTGCATGCACCTGGCCGAGCATGAGGATGGTCTCGCCGGCGGCGCGGCGCTTGGCGATCATCGGCAGCAGGTCGAGGGTGATGTCGGGGTTGCAGGCCAGGCTCAGGTGCACAGGTTTCTCGGGGGTGGCAGCCACCAGCTGGGCGACCAGGTTCAGGCCCTTGGCGTTGATGTCGCGCGCGGCATGGCTGTAGTTGCTGCTGACGTAGTCCTGCTGGGCCGATTCGCTGTGCAGCAGGCTGCCCGGCTGCATGAAGAACTGTTCGACACGGATGTTCGGCGGCAGGCTGTCGTTACGCAGGTCGGCGAGGTAGGCGAGTTCTTCGTAATCGGCGAACACGCGCTCGACGAAGGGTTCGAGAAAGCGCCGTTGCAGGCCATCGCCCAGTGGCGGGCGGCCGAGGGACAAGGCCGTGTAGATGGTCAGCTGCCGCTCCGGTAGCTCGCGCACGCGGGCATAGAGCGCATTGACGAAGGCGTTGGGCTTGCCCAGGCCCAGCGGCAGGCCCATGTGAATGTGAGCTGGCAGGCGCGCCAGGACTTGCTCGACAGCCTGGTCGATGGAGCAGAGGTGCATCGGGGCCTCCTGAGACATCCATGGGTTCAGGGGTTGGACATGGGCCTTAAGTATTTGGTTGCCTGTGCCGGCCTCTTCGCGGGCTTGCCCGCTCCCACAGGAACAGGCCTGTGACACACCTGTGGGAGCGGGCAAGCCCGCGAAAGGGCCGGCACATGCCCCACAAAAACAAAGCCCGCCAATAATGGCGGGCCTCATGCAATTCAGCTGTTTCTCACAGCCCGGACATTTTCTTGATTGCCCCTTTCAGGTCGTCATCCGAGCAGTCGGCGCAGGTGCCTTTCGGTGGCATGGCGTTGATGCCGGTAATGGCCTTGGCCAGGATGCCATCGAGGCCGCCCTGGTGGTCGGCGCGTTCCTTCCACGCTGCGGTATCGCCAATCTTCGGCGCGCCGAGCAGGCCGGAACCATGGCAGGCATTGCAGTGCTTGGCAATGATCTCGTCCGGTGTCTTGGCGCCCCCGCCACCTGCGGCGGCGGCCACTTCCATGCCTTTGCACTCCTGGCCCTGGACGCACACCTGGCCAACCGGCTCCAGGCGCTTGGCGATGTCATCATTGGTCGCAGCGGTTGCGCTCATTGCCCAGAGGGCGAATACGGCTGCTGGTACGGCCAGCATCTTCTTGATTTGGTTCACGCGAACACCCTCATGGTGGCTAATCACGCTCGCGGCCACGGATCGGCGAGCGTTGAAAAGTATAGCGGGAACCCAGAGGCCGTGAAACGACCCCACACAGGAAAGGGGTATTGCCGAATCAATGCACTGCGCTGGATCAAAAGTTTGATGGCGTCGCCGCACTGATCAGCCGCGCCGGCCGGTCGAACGGGTTGCGAAAGCGGTGCGGGCGGGTGCTTTCGAAGTAGTAGCTATCGCCCTCTTCAAGGATGAAGATCTCGTTGCCGACCACCAGCTCCAGGCGGCCTTCGAGCAGGATGCCGGTTTCTTCGCCGTCGTGGGTAAGCATTTCGGCCCCCGTGTCGGCACCCGGCGGGTACACCTCGGTGAGAAAGGCGATGGCACGGTTGGGGTGCGACTTGCCGACCAGCTTCATGGTCACGGCACCGTCGGAGATATCGATCAGTTCATGAGCCTTGTAGACGATCTGCGTGGGGCTTTCAGGTTCCAGTTCGACCGAGAAGAACTCGACCATGGACATGGGAATGCCGCTCAGCACCTTGCGCAGCGAGCTGATCGACGGGCTCACGCTGTTCTTCTCGATCATCGAGATGGTGCTGTTGGTCACGCCGGCACGCTTGGCGAGTTCACGCTGGGACAGGCCCTTGAGCTTGCGGATGGCTTGCAGTCGTTCGCCGACGTCCAAAGCTGGAGCCTCCTGAAACGGTGGAAAGGGGGGTGGATGTGAACGATATCATGGCAATGCCGTTCAGTATTTACAACACACCACCCTTCAACCTGTCCGCTTCAGCGTGTCATTCGCCGATGTAGTCCCGCGGTACCCGCTTAAGGTTGCAGAAAATCTGGTAGGGAATGGTACCCGCGTGCGCAGCCACGTCACTGGCCAGCACATGCTTGCCCCAGAGTTCGACCGGGCTGCCGACAGTGGCTTCCGGTACATCGGTCAGGTCGATGCTGAGCATGTCCATCGACACCCGGCCGATCAGTTGGGTGCGCTTGCCGGCGACAAGCACCGGGGTACCGTTGGGCGCCTGGCGCGGGTAGCCATCGGCATAGCCCATGGCAACGACGCCAACGCGGGTTGGCCGTGGGCTGACGAACTTGGCGCCATAGCCCACCGGCTCGCCGGCAGGCAGCTCGCGCACGCTGATCACCCGCGATTGCAGGGTCATCACCGGCTGCAGGCGCTCGGCCTCGGCCTGGGCCACTTCGAACGGTGTGGCGCCATACAGCATCAGGCCCGGGCGCACCCAGTCGCTGGGGGCCTGCGGCCAGCCGAGCACACCGGGGGAGTTGCGCAGGCTGCACTCGGCGGCCAGGCCTTGGCGGGCGGCCTCGAACACGGCGATCTGCTGGGCGGTGGCGTCGGCCTCCAGTTCGTCGGCGCGAGCGAAGTGGCTCATCAGCACAATGCGCGCGACCTTGCCGCTGGCCAGCAGGCGCTGGTAGGCCTCGTGGTAGTCCTTGGGGTGCAGGCCGACACGGTGCATGCCGCTGTCAAGCTTGAGCCAGACGGTGAGCGGCTTGTGCAGCTGAGTCTTTTCGATCGCTTCCAGTTGCCACAGCGAGTGAACCACGCACCACAGCTCGTGCTCGGCGATCAGGGCCAGCTCGCTGGCTTCGAAGAAGCCTTCGAGCAGCAGTACCGGGGCCTTGATACCGGCAGCGCGCAGCTCCAGCGCTTCTTCGATGCAGGCCACGGCAAAGCCGTCAGCTTCGGCCTCCAGGGCCAGGGCACAGCGCACGGCGCCGTGGCCGTAAGCATCGGCCTTGATCACGGCCAGGGCTTTGGCACCGGTCAGTTCACGGGCCAGACGGTAGTTGTGGCGCAGGGCCTGGAGGTCGATCAGAGCGCGGGCGGGACGCATGGCGGCTGCCTTATGGTGGTTCGGGTTGAAATCGGTGTTGGGTTCTTCGCGGGCTCGCCCGCTCCCACAGGTACTGCAACAGTTTTCAACATCTGTGGTGTTCCTGTGGGAGCGGGCGAGCCCGCGAAGAGGCCGGTACAGGCGAACTTACTGCTGGTGAGCCGGCGCGGTCTGCCCGTGCTTGGCCACTTCCTGGCTGTTGCCATAACGGGAAATGTCCAGGCCTTCGGCACTGATCTGCGGCTTCTTGCGCGCAATCAGGTCGGCCAGCAGGCGACCGGAGCCGCACGCCATGGTCCAGCCCAAGGTACCGTGACCGGTGTTCAGGAACAGGTTGCGGAACGCCGTGGCACCGACGATCGGGGTACCATCCGGGGTCGCCGGGCGCAGGCCGGTCCAGAAACTGGCCTGGCTCAGGTCACCGCCGCGAGGATAAAGGTCGTTGACGATCATCTCCAGCGTTTCGCGCCGACGCGGGTTCAGCGACAGGTCAAAACCGGCGATTTCAGCCATGCCGCCGACGCGGATGCGGTTGTCGAAACGGGTGATGGCGACCTTGTAGGTCTCATCGAGAATGGTTCGAGGTCGGGGCCATGTCACCGTTGGTGATCGGCACGGTCAGCGAGTAGCCCTTCAGTGGGTAAACCGGGGCCTTGATGCCCAACGGCTTGAGCATCTGCGGCGAGTAGCTGCCCAGCGCCAGCACGTAACGGTCGGCAGTTTCCAGCTTGCCGTCGATCCACACGCCATTGATGCGGTCACCCGCGAAGTCCAGGCGCTGGATGTCCTGGCCGAAGCGGAACTCCACGCCCAGCTTCACGGCCATTTCGGCAAGCTTGGTAGTGAACAGCTGGCAGTCGCCAGTCTGGTCATTGGGCAGGCGCAGGGCGCCGGCCAGGATGTCCTTGACGCCAGCCAGAGCCGGTTCGACGCGGGCAATGCCGTCGCGGTCGAGCAGCTCGTAAGGCACGCCGGACTGTTCCAGCACGGCAATGTCCTTGGCCGCAGCATCTACCTGAGCCTGGGTACGGAACAGCTGGGTAGTACCCAGGCTGCGGTTCTCGTAGGCGATACCGGTTATCGGCGCGCAGCTCGTCGAGGCAGTCACGGCTGTACTCGGACAGGCGCACCATGCGCTCCTTGTTCACCGCGTAACGGCTGGCGGTGCAGTTGCGCAGCATCTGGGCCATCCACAGGTACTGGTCGACGTCGCCGGTGAGTTTGATGGCCAGGGGCGCGTGGCGCTCCAGCAGCCACTTGATGGCCTTCAGCGGCACGCCCGGGGCGGCCCAGGGCGAGGCATAGCCAGGCGAGATCTGGCCGGCGTTGGCAAAGCTGGTTTCCATGGCCACCGCCGGCTGGCGATCGACCACCGTTACTTCGAAACCTTGCCGGGCCAGATAGTAGGCACTGGCGGTTCCGATTACTCCGCTACCTAGTACCAGAACTCGCATCGTTTTATCCCTCGCACGCGGCGCGCCGCAGACTTTTATTGAAATGGCATGAATGCGCGCAGTATAGGAATTTGAAGGCAGTGCAATTCACTATATAAAAGCCTATTATTGGCGAGAATTCTCGGCAAAATCGCCTTTCACGGAGGGGCATCCCCTATGAGAACCCAGCACCAGAGCAAGCGTGAACTGGACAAGATCGACCGTAACATTCTGCGTATCCTGCAGAATGACGGGCGCATTTCCTTCACCGAACTGGGCGAGAAAGTCGGGCTTTCCACCACCCCTTGCACCGAGCGGGTCCGCCGCCTGGAGCGCGAGGGCATCATCATGGGCTACAACGCCCGCCTGAACCCGCAGCACCTCAAGGGCAGCCTGCTGGTATTCGTGGAAATCAGCCTGGACTACAAATCGGGCGACACTTTCGAGGAGTTCCGCCGCGCGGTGCTGAAACTGCCCCACGTACTGGAATGCCACCTGGTTTCAGGTGACTTCGACTACCTGGTGAAGGCTCGGATTTCCGAGATGGCCTCTTACCGCAAGCTGCTCGGCGACATCCTTCTGAAACTGCCGCACGTGCGCGAATCCAAAAGCTATATCGTGATGGAAGAGGTGAAGGAGAGCCTTTGCCTGCCGATCCCGGACTGAAGTCAGACCAGCACCTGGCGGGTGGTGGCAATGAACTGGTGGACCAGCTGCTCCGCAGCAGGCTCGATCATCTGTTCAGGGCCACGACCACGCGGGCAGGCCAGGCGCGGCGTGGTGCCGAACAGGCGGCAGATCATCGGGCGCTCTTCATACACCGTGCAGCCGTTGGGGCCCAGGTGCACGCAGTCCAGGCGCTCCAGGGCGGCGTCCTGCTCGGCCTGGGACTTGCGCGGCAGGCGCGCCATTTCTTCCGCCGAAGTGGTGACCGGGCCGCAGCAGTCGTGGCAGCCGGGCTCGCACTCGAAGGAAGGGATGAGTTCGCGCAGGAAGTGGATCTTGTGGCGGTTGCAGGACATGGCTAAGTACAAAGTTGGCAACTGAGGTTGGATTATAGGGCCATTCGCCGGCAAGCCAGCTCCCACAGGTACACCACTGGTCTCAGCCATTGCGCAACTCCTGTGGGAGCTGGCTTGCCGGCGAATGAGGCCGGTTGCCCCCCCCAAAGCCCCGGCTTATCCTCCTCCCCTAGCCCATCAGCCCAGGACCAGCCCCAATGATCCACAGCGCGCAGCACGCCGCCTCCTATTACGCCGCCAGCAGCGCGCCACACCCCGACCACTCCTTCCTGCAAGGCGAGCACAGCGCCGATGTGTGCATTGTCGGCGGCGGCTACTCGGGCCTTAACACCGCCATCGAACTGGCCGAACGCGGCTTTACGGTCATCCTGCTGGAAGCGCGCAAGCTCGGTTGGGGCGCCAGCGGGCGCAATGGCGGGCAGCTGATCCGTGGCGTCGGCCACGGCCTGGAACAGTTCCTTCCGGTGATCGGCGAGGAAGGTGTGCGCAGCATGAAGCTGATGGGCCTGGAAGCCGTGCAGATTGTCCGCGAGCGGGTCGAAAAGCACGCCATCGCCTGCGACCTGACCTGGGGTTACTGTGACCTGGCCAACAAACCCGCCGAACTGCTGGGCTTTGCGCAGGATGCCGAGGAACTGCGCAGCCTCGGCTACGCACATGAACTGCGCCTGGTCGGCAAGGACGATATCCACAGCGTGGTCGGTGCCGACTGCTATGTCGGCGGGCTAATCGACATGGGCTCCGGCCACCTGCACCCGCTCAACCTGGCCCTGGGTGAAGCTGCCGTGGCCAGCAGCCTGGGCGTGAAGCTGTTCGAGCAGTCCGAGGTCACCCAGATCGACTACGGCCCTGAAGTGCAGGTGCATACCGCCCAGGGCCGGGTGCGCGCCAAGACCCTGGTGCTGTGCTGCAACGCCTACCACAACAACCTGAACCGCGAACTGGGCGGCAAGGTGCTGCCAGCCGGCAGCTACATCATCGCCACCGAGCCTCTGGGCGAGGAACGCGCCCGCGCGCTGCTACCGCAGAACATGGCAGTGTGTGACCAGCGTGTCGCGCTGGATTACTACCGCCTGTCTGCCGACAACCGCCTGCTGTTCGGCGGCGCCTGCCATTATTCGGGCCGCGATCCGAAGGATATTGCCGCCTACATGCGGCCGAAGATGCTAAAGGTGTTCCCGCAGCTGGCCGACGTACGTATCGACTACCAGTGGGGCGGCATGATCGGCATCGGCGCCAACCGCCTGCCGCAGGTCGGCCGCCTGGCCAGCCAGCCGAACGTGTATTACGCGCAGGCCTATTCGGGCCATGGGCTCAACGCGACCCACCTGGCGGCGCGCTTGCTGGGCGAGGCCATCAGCGGCCAGGAGAGCGGGCGTTTCGACCTGTTTGCCAAAGTGCCGCACATCACCTTCCCCGGCGGCCAGCATTTGCGCTCGCCGCTGCTGGCGCTGGGCATGCTCTGGCATCGCCTGAAAGAGCTGATCTGAAAGCTGCGCGGTCCCTGTAGAAGCGGCCTTGTGTCGCGAAAGGGGTGCGTAGCACCCCCAGGTTTCAGCTTCGCCGCAAATACCGCTGGGGCCGCTCTGCGGCCCTATCGCGACACAAGGCCGCTCCTACATCGACCGCGCAATATCTGTATGGTCAGTCCTTCCAGAAAGGCTTTTGCCCTTCCGTACGCGCCTGCTCCCAGCTCAGTCCGACATCGCGCAACTCGTCATCGGTCAACTGCAGCAGCGCCCTGCGAGTGTGCCAGCGATGCAGCATCAGCCCCCAACGCCCCAGCCCCGCTGGCGCGTTGAACACCTTGGCCTGCTGCCCGGCTTCCAGTTCCCTGGCCAACAGTTGCAAGCGCACATCGCTCATGCCACCCATCACCGCATCCTCCCGTTCAGTTGATACCGTAGGGAAAGCATGCGCGTCGGCAGTATCTGCAATACAGATCCAATACCGCCTTATTATTCCCATACAGAATTGGCCGCTGGCCGACTGAATGCTGTATTTTCACCCCAACTGTACCGGTCGCTATGCCAATGCAGCGCAGGAGTATGCCGTGACCCTCTACCTGAACCTCGCCGAACTGCTCGGTGCCCGCATCGAGCAGGGCCTCTACCGCCCCGGCCAGCGCCTGCCGTCAGTGCGCGCCCTGAGTGTGGAGCACGGGGTCAGCCTGAGCACCGTGCAGCAGGCCTACCGCATACTGGAAGACAGCGGCATGGTCTCGCCCCGGCCGAAGTCCGGTTACTTCGTCAGCGACCACCGCCACCTGCCGGCCCTGCCCGCCGTCAGCCGCCCGGCCCAGCGCCCGGTGGACATCTCGCAATGGGAGCAGGTGCTGGACCTGGTGCGCAGCACCCCACGCCAGGGCGTGATCCAGCTCGGTCGCGGCATGCCCGACATCGACAGCCCCACCCTCAAGCCACTGCTGCGCAGCCTCGCCCAGCTGAGCCGGCGGCAGGACATGCCTGGCCTGTACTACGACAACATCCACGGCAACCTGGCACTGCGCGAACAGGTGGCCCGGCTGATGCTCGACTCCGGCTGCCGCCTGGGCCCGGCCGACCTGGTGATTACCACCGGCTGCCATGAGGCGCTGTCATGCAGCATCCGCGCGGTGTGCGAGCCGGGCGATATCGTCGCGGTCGACTCCCCGAGCTTCCACGGCGCCATGCAAACCCTCAAGGGCCTGGGCATGAAAGCCCTGGAGATCCCCACCGACCCGGTCACCGGCATCAGCCTGGAGGCGCTGGAACTGGCCTTGGAGCAATGGCCGATCAAGCTCATACAGATCACCCCAAGCTGCAACAACCCGCTCGGCTACATCATGCCCGAGGCCCGCAAGAAGGCCCTGCTTAACCTGGCCCAGCGCTACGACGTAGCCATCCTGGAAGATGATGTGTATGGCGACCTTGCCTATACCTATCCGCGCCCGCGCACCCTCAAGTCGTTCGACGACGATGGTCGTGTGCTGCTCTGCAGTTCGTTCTCCAAGACTCTCGCTCCCGGCTTGCGGATAGGCTGGGTAGCACCCGGGCGCTACCTGGAGCGGGTACTGCACATGAAATACATCAGCACCGGCAGCACGGCCAGTCAGCCCCAGCTTGCCATCGCCGACTTTATCGCTGGCGGGCACTACCAGCCCCACGTACGGCGCATGCGCAGCCAGTACCAGCGTAGCCGCGACCTGATGAGCGACTGGGTGACCCGCTACTTTCCGGCGGGCACCCGTGTCAGCCGGCCCCAGGGCGGCTTCATGCTGTGGGTGGAATTGCCTGAACATTTCGATACGCTGCGGCTGAACCGCGCTTTACTGGAAGAAGGTGTGCAGGTGGCCGTTGGCAGCATCTTCTCGGCCTCGGGTAAATTCCGCCACTGCCTGCGCATGAACTTTGCCGCACGGCCAACGCCACAGATCGAGGCTGCCGTGCGCAAGGTAGGTGAAACCGCCCTTCGTCTACTGGATGAAGAAAGCGCCGACGCGTAACTTTGCGCCGCCCGCCACGGTCCAATCCTTAAAGCCTTCGTTGCACAGGACGATCTACCCTTGAGACTCCAGCGAGCCCTGCCTCTGCTGCTGGCGCTGCTGCTCGGCCTTGCCGGCTGTGCCAGCGTTGGCACGCCCCGCGAAACCAGCCAGGCGCTGCCCGCCAACGACTCGGCCTTCGGCCGCTCGGTGCTGCGCCAGGCCACGCCCTACGGCGGCCGCTCGGGCTTTCGCCTGCTGCCCAACAGCAACGAGGCGTTCCGCGCCCGCGCCGAACTGATCCGCAACGCCCAGGCGAGCATCGACCTGCAGTACTACATTGTCCACGATGGCCTCAGCACCCGTGCCCTGGTGCATGAACTGCTGCGCGCCGCCGACCGTGGCGTGCGCGTGCGCATCCTGCTCGACGACACTACCAGCGACGGCCTGGATGTCATCATGGGCACCCTCGATGCCCATCCGAACATCCACATCCGCGTATTCAACCCATTGCACCTGGGCCGCAGTACCGGCGTAACGCGCGCCGTGGGCCGCCTGTTCAACCTGTCGCGCCAGCATCGGCGCATGCACAACAAGTTGTTCCTGGTGGACAACAGCATGGCCATCGTCGGCGGGCGCAACCTGGGTGACGAGTATTTCGATGCCGAACCCAACCTCAACTTCACCGACATCGACTTGCTGGGGGTAGGCCCGATAGCCGAGCAGTTGGGGCACAGCTTCGACCAGTACTGGAATAGCGCCCTCAGCCGACCGATCACCGATTTCCTCTGGAGTGACCCGGATGCCAGCGACCTGCGCGCCAGCCGCCACCGCCTGGAAATTTCCCTGGCTGAAGCCAGGACCCAGCGCAAAGCACTGTATGACCGCCTGATGGCCTACCAGTCGCAGCCGCGCCTGGATGTGTGGCGCAACGAGCTGATCTGGGCCCATGCCCAGGCGCTGTGGGATGCACCGAGCAAGGTGCTGGCCAACGACGAACCAGACCCGCAACTGCTGCTGAGCCAGCAACTGGCACCTGACTTGGCCAGCGTCCAGCGCGAGCTGATCCTGATGTCGGCCTATTTCGTGCCGCGCGAGCCGGGCTTGCTGTACCTGACCGGGCGTGCCGATGCCGGCACTTCGGTGAAGCTGCTGACCAACTCGCTCGAGGCCACCGATGTGCCGGCCGTGCATGGCGGCTATGCGCCCTATCGCCGGGCCTTGCTCGAACATGGCGTGCAGCTGTACGAGCTTCGCCGACAGCCAGGCGACCCCAGCGCCGGGCGTTTGAGCTATCACGGCAGCTCGGATTCGAGCCTGCATACCAAGGCGATCGTATTCGACCGGCGCAAGACCTTCATCGGCTCGTTCAACTTTGACCCTAGGTCGGTGCTGTGGAATACCGAGGTCGGGGTGCTGGTAGACAGCCCGGAGTTGGCCGAATACACCCGCGAACTGGCCGAGCAGGGTATGGCCCCGGCGTTGAGCTACCAGGTGAAGCTGGTGGGGAACAAGTTGGTGTGGGCGACCGAGGACAATGGCCAACGGCATATGCTGACTTCCGAGCCGGGCGGGATATGGCGACGGTTCAATGCCTGGGTCAGCAAGGCGGTGGGCTTGGAGAAGATGTTGTAGCAGAGATTTTTGGGGCTGCTTTGCAGCCCATCGCGACACAAGGCCGCTCCTACAGGAGGTACGCGATCCCTTGTAGGAGCGGCCTTGTGTCGCGATGGGCCGCAAAGCGGCCCCAATATCCATCAGGCAGACACAGGCTCAAAAGCCCCACGCCGCCGGGTCAACACCACCAACCCCGCAGCCCCCGCCGCCATCAGCAACGGCAACGCATGCCCACTGATCCACTGGCTCCCCGCCCCCGCCAGCAATGGCCCGAGCAAGCAACCAATACCCCACAGCTGCGCCACATGGGCATTGGCCCGCACCAGCTCATCATCGCGGTAGCGCTCGCCGATCAGCACCAACGAAAGGGTGAACAAGCCCCCTGCACTGGCCCCGAACAGTACCCACAACGGCCAGATCGCCGGCGTGTGCAACAACAGCGGAATCGCCAGGCTGGATACCAGCAGGGTCACCGCACAGCCGGTGAACAGGGTGCGCCGCGACATGTGGTCGGCCAGCGCACCGATGGGCAGCTGCAGCACCGCATCGCCCACCACCACGGTACTGACCATGAACAGGGCGATTTCGGTGCTGAAGCCTTGCTGCAGGCAGTACACCGGCAGCAAGGTCAGGATCATCGCCTCGAACGAGGCAAACAGGGCAATGGCCCAGGCGATCACCGGCAAGCGTCGGCAAAATGCGAACAGATCACCGAAGGTGACGCTACAGGCCTCTGTGCTCGGCGCACCGCCACGCCCAAGGAGGATCAGCGGAGCCACCAGCAGCAGGCCGGTCGCGGCCCAGAAGCCGAAGTCGTCATCCGAGCCGAGAAAGCCCAGTACCAGCGGCCCGGCCAGCTGGCTGAGGGCATAGCTGCTGCCGTACAGCGCCACCAGGCGACCACGCCATTGCTCGACCACCAGCTGGTTGATCCAGCTTTCGCCGAGGATGAACACCACCGTCAGCGACATGCCGATCAGCAGGCGCAACAACAGCCACAGGGGGTAGCTGGGCAACAGTGCGACCAGGCCGATCGACAGCGCTCCGCCCCACAGGCACAGGCGCATGGCCGAGGGCACGCCGACCCAGCCGGCCAGGCGGCTGGCCAGGCTGGCACCTACCAGTACGCCCAGCGCCGGCATCGCGGCCATCACGCCAATGGCGAAGCTGCCGTAGCCCCAGGCCTCCAGGCGCAGGGATACCAGCGGCATGCTTACGCCCAGCGCCAGGCCGACACTAAGCACCGATGCCAGTACGGCGAAGTAGGTACCCCAACGCATTGCAGCCTCCCAGGCCAAGAATTTTCCATGGCCCATTCGCGGGTAAACCCGCTCCCACAGGTACTGCACCGCTCTCAAGGGCAGTGGTGTACCTGTGGGAGCGGGTTTACCCGCGAATGGGCCGCAAAAGCGGCCCCCTGGGATTACAGCTTGATCCAGGTCGCCTTCAGCTCGGTGTACTTCTCCAGCGCATGCAGCGACTTGTCACGGCCGTTGCCCGACTGTTTGAAGCCACCGAACGGCGCGGTCATATCGCCGCCGTCGTACTGGTTGACCCAGACACTGCCAGCACGCACGGCACGGGCGGTCTTGTGGGCCTTGGAGATGTCCGAGGTCCAGATACCAGCGGCCAGGCCATACGGCGTGTCGTTGGCAATGGCGATAGCTTCTTCAGCGGTGTCGAAGGCGATCACCGACAGCACTGGGCCGAAGATTTCTTCCTGGGCGATCTTCATGGCATTGGTCACGCCGTCGAAGATGGTCGGCTCGACATAAGTGCCACCGGTTTCTTCCAGGGTGCGCTTGCCGCCGGCCAGCAGCTTGGCGCCGTCCTTGTGGCCAGCCTCGATGTACGACAGCACAGTGTTCATCTGCTGGGTGTCGACCAGGGCACCGACAGTGGTCTGTGGGTCCAGCGGGTTACCTGGCTTCCAGCCTTTCAGGGCCTCGACCACCATTGGCAGGAACTTGTCCTTGATCGAACGCTCGACCAGCAGGCGCGAGCCTGCGGTGCACACTTCACCCTGGTTGAAGGCGATGGCGCTGGCGGCAGCTTCTGCGGCGGCTTGCAGGTCCGGAGCGTCGGCGAAGACGATGTTCGGGCTCTTGCCGCCAGCTTCCAGCCAGATGCGCTTCATGTTCGATTCGCCGGCATAAACCATCAGCTGCTTGGCGATCTTGGTCGAACCGGTGAACACCAGGGTGTCGACGTCCATGTGCAGGGCCAGGGCCTTGCCCACGGTGTGGCCGTAGCCTGGCAGCACGTTCAGCACGCCAGCCGGAATACCGGCTTCGATGGCCAGCTGAGCGATGCGAATGGCTGTCAGCGGCGATTTTTCGGACGGCTTGAGCACTACCGAGTTACCGGTGGCCAGGGCCGGGCCGAGCTTCCAGCAGGCCATCAGCAGCGGGAAGTTCCACGGTACGATGGCTCCGACCACACCCACCGCTTCGCGGGTGACCAGGCCGAGCTGGTCATGCGGGGTCGGGGCGACTTCGTCGTAGACCTTGTCGATGGCTTCGGCAGTCCAGTGAATGGCATTGGCAGCGCCAGGTACATCGATGCTGGAGGAGTCGCCGATCGGCTTGCCCATGTCCAGGGTTTCCAGCAGTGCCAGCTCTTCGACGTTCTTGCGCAGCAGGTCGGCGAAGCGGATCAGCTTGGCTTTGCGCTTGGCCGGGGCCAGCTGCGACCACACGCCGGAGTTGAAGGTGGCACGGGCGTTTTCCACAGCGCGGTTGGCATCGGCCAGGTCGCAGCTGGCAACCTTGGCCAGGAAGCGTCCGTCGACCGGGCTCAGGCACTCGAAGGTTTCACCGGAGACGGCATCGGTGTATTCGCCGTTGATGAAGGCACGGCCTTCGATCTTCAGTTGCTGGGCGCGTTGTTCCCAGTCCGCACGAGTCAGGGTGGTCATACGAAACTCCTCCTCTTGTTTAGGTGCAACGCCGCACTGAGGACTCACAGGCGTTGTCAGAATTCTGGCCGGGCGACGAGCGCACACTGGCAAGCGATACCCTAAACCAGCCCGGGTAAACTATCAATATATTTGACACAGATGGCTCAAAAGCCTACTGATGTGCATTTTATTAAACAACAACAGGAGCCGTACCATGAGCATCGACAGCATCATCGACTTCGCGCAGGTCATCACCGAGGCCGAACGCTACCGCCCGGCGGCGGAAAAAATCCTCAAGGGCGAGCCCGACCAGGCGGTCTACAACCATTATTCCAGCCCCTGCGGGCAGTTTGCTGCGGGCGTGTGGGAAGGCGAGGTGGGACAGTGGACGGTGAACTACACCGAGCATGAATACTGCGAGATCGTCCAGGGTGTTTCGGTGCTGCGTGACCAGGATGGCGGGGCCAAGACCCTGCGTGCCGGTGATCGGTTTGTCATCCCGGCCGGCTTCAAGGGCACTTGGGAGGTGCTGGAGCCTTGCCGCAAGATTTATGTGATGTTCGAGCAGAAATGATCTGAGGCTGTTCCGGCCTCTTCGCGGGCTCGCCCGCTCCCACAGGGATCTCACTGCTCTCGGGCTTGTGATGTACCTGTGGGAGCGGGCAAGCCGGCGAAGAGGCCCGAACAGGCATAAAAAAACCCGCAGCCTTTCGGATACGGGTTTTTTCAGGTTGCCGATCAATTACTTGATCTTGGCTTCCTTGTACACCACGTGCTTGCGAACAACCGGATCGTATTTCTTGATCTCGATTTTGTCCGGAGTGGTGCGCTTGTTCTTGTCGGTGGTGTAGAAGTGGCCAGTGCCAGCACTCGAAACCAGACGGATCAATTCACGCATGACGTTCTCCTTAGAACTTTTCGCCGCGAGCGCGCAGCTCGGCCAGCACTACGTCGATACCACGCTTGTCAATGACGCGCATGCCTTTGGCGGATACGCGCAGACGCACGAAACGCTTCTCGGATTCAACCCAGAAACGGTGGTGCTGCAGGTTCGGCAGGAAACGACGACGGGTTTTGTTGTTTGCGTGGGAAATGTTGTTCCCGGTTACTGGACCCTTACCAGTAACTTGACAGACTCTCGACATGGACTCAGCCCTCTAAAACCACATGCCCAACCCGGCATGGGTTGGCCGCTTAATCTCTCAGTCTTTGGCGCCTGGGCGCCGTGATTCTGGAGGTCTTACCGACCGGATACGCTGACGCGACAGGCCGAGCCCCTAGAAAAGAGCGCTGCTTTATACCAGAAAGACTTGGCCACAACAACAGAAGATACGTTTCCGGTACCGGCCAAGCGCGCCGGGCCAGCATAGCGGCAGGCCCCGCCAGCAGTCGACCGCTCGTCGCCAGTTTTGTAAAAAAGGGTGTGGTCATTTCCCGACGGGCACACTAGGGTAGGCCTTTTCCAGACTGCACTGGCAGATGGGCCACTGACAGCCAAGGAGCCACCATGCGTGCCGCCGCCCTTTCCTTATTGTTCAACTCCCTGTTCGCCGCAGGCGCCCTGTTTGCCGCAGGCGCTGCCCAGGCAGCCCCGCTGAGCGTCTGCAGCGAGGCCAGCCCCGAAGGCTTCGATGTGGTGCAGTACAACTCGCTGAGCACCACCAACGCCACGGCCGATGTGCTGATGAACCGCCTGGTGGAATTCGACGCGGCGCAAGGCAAGGTGGTACCGAGCCTGGCAACCAGCTGGACGATATCGGCCGATGGCCTGATCTACGACTTCACCCTGCGTGACGAGGTGAAATTCCACAGCACCGCCTATTTCAAGCCAAGCCGCGCCCTGAACGCCGACGATGTGCTGTTCAGCTTCCAGCGCATGCTCTACCCCGCCCATGCCTGGCACAAGACCGCACCGGGCGGTTACCCGCATGCCCAGTCGCTGCAGCTGGGCAGCCTGATCAAGGCGATCGAGGCGCCGACGCCAAACACCGTGCGCTTCACCCTCAACCATCCGGACGCCACGTTCCTGGCCACCTTGAGCATGGGCTTCGCCTCGATCTACTCCGCCGAATACGCCGACAAGCTGCTCAAGGCCGGCACGCCGGAGAAGCTCAACAGCCAGCCGGTCGGCACCGGGCCGTTCGTGTTCCAGCGTTTCCAGAAGGACGCCGTGGTGCGCTACCGCGCCAACCCCGACTACTTCGCCGGCAAGCCGGCGGTCGACCCGCTGATCTTCGCCATCACCACCGACGCCAACGTGCGTCTGCAGAAGCTCAAGCGCGGCGAGTGCCAGGTCGCATTGTCACCCAAACCACTGGATATTGCCGAAGCTGCAAAGGACGGCAACCTCAAGGTGGCCACCACCCCGGCGTTCATGACCGCCTTTGTCGCCATCAACAGCCAGCACCCGCCGCTGGACAAGCCGGAGGTGCGCCAGGCCATCAACCTGGCCTTCGACAAGCAGGCCTACCTCAAGGCGGTATTCGAAGACTCCGCGGTGGCCGCCAACGGCCCCTACCCGCCCAATACCTGGAGCTACGCCAAGGACCTGGCCGGCTACCCGCTGGACCTTAAAAAAGCCAAGGCCCTGCTGACCAAGGCCGGCCTGGCCGAGGGCTTCAGCACCACGATCTGGACCCGTCCGTCGGGCAGCCTGCTCAACCCCAACCCCAGCCTTGGTGCACAGATGCTGCAGGCGGACCTGGCCAAGGCCGGGATCAAGGCCGAGATTCGCGTGATCGAGTGGGGCGAGCTGATCCGCCGCGCCAAGGCGGGCGAGCATGACCTGCTGTTCATGGGCTGGGCGGGGGACAACGGGGACCCGGACAACTTCCTCAGCCCGCAGTTTTCCTGCGCGGCGGTGCAGTCGGGGACCAACTTCGCACGCTTCTGCGACAGCCGCCTGGACCAGTTGATCAGCGCCGGGCGTACCACCAACGACCAGAGCGTGCGCAGCCGGCTGTACCAGCAGGCGCAAACCTTGATTCAGCAGCAGGCGCTGTGGGTGCCATTGGCGCATCCTACGGCGGCGACGCTGCTGCGTCAGGGTGTAGAGGGGTATCAGGTGAGCCCGTTCGGGCGGCTGGATTTCAGCAAGGTCTCAGTGACCAAGTAAACCTGCACCGGCCTCTTCGCGGGCTTGCCCGGCTCCCACAGGGACAGCACAACACTCAAGGTTGGTGCGATACCTGTGGGAGCGGGCGAGCCCGCGAAGAGGCCGGGACAGGCAGCACAAGGGCCTAAGCCACGATCCACCCATGCTCGACCATCGACAGCGGCTCCCCGTCGCCAATGATGATGTGGTCCAGCACCCGCACATCGATCAACGCCAGCCCCCGCTTCAACGATAGGGTCAAATGCACATCGTCCTGGCTCGGTTCACTGATACCCGAGGGGTGGTTATGGCACAGGATCAAAGCCGCCGCGTTATGCAGCAATGCCCGCCGCACCACCTCCCGCGGGTAGACACTCGCCCGGTCTATCGTGCCCCTGAACAGGATTTCAAAAGCCAACGGCCTGTGCTTGGTATCGAGAAACAGGCAACCGAATACCTCACTGGCCTCATGACGCAGCATGGCCTTGAGATAACGCCGTACCGCCGCCGGGCCTTCGAGAGCCGCTGCGCGCTCGATGTTCTCATCCAGATAACGTCGGCCGATCTCCAAAAGCGCCTGTAACTGTGCATATTTCACGGCCCCTATGCCCAGCTCGCGCAGTACAGCCTCGCGATCAGCCTCAAGAAACTGCCTCAGCCCGCCAAAACGAACCAGCAGCCCCCGCGCAAGGTCCAGCACATTACGCCCGGCAACCCCGGAACCTAGCAGCACGGCAAGCAACTCTGCATCCGACAGCGCCGCTGCCCCACGCTGCAGCAACTTCTCCCTCGGCCGTTCTTCAGCCGGCCACTCCCTGATATTCATCCCGTCCCTTTGCCTTTGCTGCGGCCCATTTCGGCCCTGTGTTAATCTATTTCGCCTCGTACATGCGACGTTCTGCCGCAGGCATCTTCAAACGTCGCCGCCCGCTCTCACTGGAAAAAGGCAAGCCTATGCAGCGGCTGTATCGCAAGCGCATCGTTCTCGGCGTGGGTGGCGGCATTGCCGCCTACAAAAGCGCCGAACTGATTCGCCGTCTCCTGGAGCACGGCGCGCAGGTGCGCGTCGTCATGACCCGTGGGGGTGCGGAGTTCATCACCCCGCTGACCCTGCAGGCGTTGTCGGGCCACCCGGTGCACATGGACCTGCTCGACCCTGCCGCCGAAGCGGCCATGGGCCATATCGAACTGGCCAAGTGGGCCGACCTGGTGCTGATCGCCCCCGCCACCGCCGACCTCATGGCGCGTATGGCCCAAGGCATGGCCGATGACTTGCTGACCACCCTGGTGCTGGCCACCGACGCCACCGTCGCCGTAGCCCCGGCGATGAACCAGGCCATGTGGCGCGACCCGGCCACCCAGGCCAACCTCGAGCTGCTCAAGAGCCGTGGCATCCAGGTGTTCGGCCCGGCGTCCGGCAGCCAGGCCTGTGGCGACGTGGGCCTGGGCCGCATGCTCGAAGCCACCGACCTGGCCTGGTGTGCCGCGGAAAGCTTCAAGCGCCAGGCACTGACCGGCAAGCACGTACTGATTACCGCCGGCCCGACCCAGGAAAACATCGACCCGGTGCGTTACATCACCAATCATAGCTCCGGCAAGATGGGCTTCGCTCTGGCCGAAGCGGCCGCCGAAGCCGGGGCTCGGGTCACCCTCGTCACCGGCCCGGTACACCTGCCGACGCCCGACCGGGTCAGCCGAATCGACGTGGTCAGCGCGCGGGACATGCTCGCCGCCTGTGAAGCGGCCATGCCGTGCGACCTGTTCATCGCCTCGGCGGCGGTCGCGGACTACCGCCCGGAAGTCGTTGCCACGCAAAAACTGAAGAAAGATCCTACGACCGGCGACGGCATGCTGCTGCAGATGGTGCGCAATCCCGATATCCTTGCCACCCTCGCTGGCCGCGCCGACCGCCCGTTCAGCGTCGGTTTCGCCGCCGAGACCGAACACTTGCTCGATTACGCCACGCGCAAGCTCAAGGACAAGAACCTCGACCTGATCGTCGCCAATGATGTGGCCAACCCCAGCATCGGCTTCAACAGCGAGGAAAACGCCTTGACCGTGATCGACCGCCAGCAGCACCAGACCCTCTTCGCGCAGACCAGCAAAGGCAAGATTGCCCGGCAACTGGTCGCCTTCATCGCCGAACGGCTCAACCAGGTTCAATAAGTTACATGCACGCTCTTCAAGCCAAGATCCTCGACCCACGCCTGGGCAGCGAATTTCCGCTGCCGACCTACGCCACCCCTGGCTCCGCCGGCCTCGACCTGCGCGCCCTGCTAAAGGAAGACACCGTCCTCGAGCCAGGCCAGACCCTGCTCATCCCTACCGGCCTGTCGATCTACATCGGCGACCCGGGCCTGGCGGCGGTGATCCTGCCACGCTCGGGCCTGGGCCATAAACACGGCATCGTGCTGGGCAACCTGGTCGGGCTGATCGACTCGGACTACCAGGGCGAGTTGATGGTGTCGTGCTGGAACCGTGGCAACACCCCGTTCACCATCGCCGTTGGCGAGCGCATTGCCCAGCTGGTGCTGGTACCCGTAGTCCAGGCCCATTTCGACATCGTCGAAGCGTTCGATGAAAGCCAGCGCGGCGCTGGCGGCTTTGGTCATTCCGGCAGCCACTGAGCCGAGAAACGACCGTTCAGGCCAAGGATGGCGAACTCTCTGGCGAAACCACCGTCCAAGCGTTCAGTTTGCGCCTGCCCAGAAAGCCTTTGACTAATGGAGCTTCCAGAGATGAACGACATGGCCCACCTGGTACCCGCCGCACTGCCAGACAGCATTTTCCGCGCGTATGACATTCGCGGCGTGGTCGGCAAAACCCTTCACGCCGAAACCGCCTACTGGATCGGCCGTGCCATCGGCGCGCAGAGCCTGGCCCAGGGCGAACCGCAGGTTTCGGTCGGCCGCGATGGCCGCCTGTCCGGCCCGATGCTGGTCGAAGAGCTGATCAAGGGCCTGGTCGACGCCGGGTGCCACGTCAGCGACGTCGGCCTGGTGCCTACCCCGGCCCTGTACTATGCAGCCAATGTGCTGGCCGGCAAGTCCGGAGTGATGCTGACCGGCAGCCACAACCCGTCGGACTACAACGGCTTCAAGATCGTGATTGCCGGTGACACCCTGGCCAACGAACAGATCCAGGCCCTGCTGACCCGCCTGAAAACCAACAACCTGAGCCGCGCCGATGGCCGCGTGGAAAAGGTCGAGATCCTTGACCGCTACTTCCAGCAGATTGTCGAGGACGTGAAGCTGGCCAGGAAGCTCAAGGTGGTCGTGGACTGTGGCAACGGTGCCGCGGGCGTAATCGCGCCGCAATTGATCGAAGCCCTGGGCTGCGAAGTGATCCCGCTGTTCTGCGAGGTCGACGGCAACTTCCCCAACCACCACCCGGACCCAGGCAAGCCGGAAAACCTCGAAGACCTGATCGCCAAGGTCAAGGAAACCGGCGCCGATATCGGCCTGGCCTTCGACGGTGACGGCGACCGCGTCGGCGTGGTGACCAATACCGGCAGCATCGTCTACCCCGACCGCCTGCTGATGCTGTTTGCCCAGGACGTGCTGTCGCGCAACCCGGGCGCCGAAATCATCTTCGACGTCAAATGCACCCGTCGCCTGACCCCGCTGATCGAGCAGCACGGCGGCCGCGCACTGATGTGGAAGACTGGTCACTCGCTGATCAAGAAGAAGATGAAGCAGACCGGCTCGCTGCTGGCCGGCGAGATGAGCGGTCACATCTTCATCAAGGAACGCTGGTACGGTTTCGACGACGGCATCTACAGTGCCGCGCGCCTGCTAGAGATCCTCAGCAAGGCCGGGCAGAGCGCCGAAAACCTGTTTGCCGCCTTCCCGAACGATATTTCCACGCCGGAAATCAATATTGATGTGACCGACGAGGGTAAATTCAGCATCATTGATGCACTGCAACGCGACGCCGAATGGGGCGAAGCCAACCTGACCACCATCGACGGTGTGCGGGTGGATTACGCCCACGGCTGGGGCCTGGTTCGCGCCTCCAACACCACCCCGGTGCTGGTGCTGCGCTTCGAGGCCGACAGCGACGCCGAATTGCAACGTATCAAGGATGTATTCCGTACCCAGTTGCTGCGGGTAGAGCCTGAGTTGCAACTGCCGTTCTGACCGACTATCTGTTCCTTACAGGAGCCCTGCATGACCCTCGATCGCGATGCCGCTTCCCATGTAGCCGAGGTTTTGTCCGAAGCACTGCCTTACATCCGCCGCTTTGTCGGCAAGACCCTGGTGATCAAGTACGGCGGCAACGCGATGGAGAGCGAGGAGCTCAAGACCGGCTTCGCCCGTGACATCGTGCTGATGAAGGCTGTGGGCATCAACCCGGTGGTGGTCCACGGTGGTGGCCCGCAGATCGGCGACCTGCTCAAGCGCCTGTCGATCGAAAGCCACTTCATCGACGGCATGCGCGTCACCGACTCGGCGACCATGGACGTGGTAGAGATGGTGCTGGGTGGCCAGGTCAACAAGGACATCGTCAACCTGATCAACCGCCACGGCGGCAGCGCCATCGGCCTGACCGGCAAGGACGCGGAGCTGATCCGCGCCCGCAAGCTGACTGTCAGCCGCCAGACGCCCGAGATGACCACCCCGGAAATCATCGACATCGGCCACGTGGGCGAAGTGGTAAGCGTGAACACCGACCTGTTGAACATGCTGGTGAAGGGCGACTTCATCCCGGTGATCGCGCCGATCGGCGTGGGTGCCAACGGTGAGTCGTACAACATCAACGCCGACCTGGTGGCGGGCAAGGTAGCCGAGGCGCTGAAGGCCGAGAAGCTGATGCTGCTGACCAACATCGCCGGCCTGATGGACAAGCAGGGCGAAGTACTGACCGGCCTGACCACCGAGCAGGTCAACGAACTGATCGCTGACGGTACCATCTACGGCGGCATGCTGCCGAAGATCAAGTGCGCGCTGGATGCGGTCCAGGGCGGCGTGAACAGCTCGCACATCATCGACGGCCGCGTGCCGAATGCAGTGCTGCTGGAAATCTTCACCGACAGCGGCGTGGGTACCTTGATTACCAACCGCAAACCGCGCTGAGTGATCGGTTAGCCTGCACTGCCCCTTCGCGGGCACGCCCGCTCCCACAGGGATGGCGCAAAACCTGTGGGAGCGGGCATGCCCGCGAAGAGGCCGGTACAGGCGACACAAAAAAGGCGACCTTCACAAGAAGGTCGCCTTTTTCATTGCCAGGCCAGGATCAGATCCCGTACTGCGCCCGGTAAGCCTCGACAGCCGGCAGGTGCTGCTTCAGCTGAGGGTCATCGGCCAGGAACTCCAGCACCTGGGTCAGCGACACGATGCTGACCACCGGGATACCGAAGTCGCGCTCCACTTCCTGGATCGCCGACAGCTCGCCATTGCCACGCTCTTCGCGGTTCAGTGCGATCAGCACACCAGCAGCCTTGGCCTGCTGGGCGTTGATGATCTGCATGACCTCACGAATGGCGGTACCGGCAGTGATCACGTCGTCGATGATCAGCACATCACCGGCCAGCGGTGCGCCGACCAGGCTGCCGCCTTCACCGTGGTCCTTGGCTTCCTTGCGGTTGAAGCACCATGGCACGTCGAGCTGGTGCTGCTCGGCCAGGGCCACGGCGGTGGCCGCCGCCAGCGGGATACCCTTGTAGGCCGGGCCGAACAGCACGTCGAACGGGATCTTGCTGTCGACGATGGCCGCCGCATAGCAACGGCCCAGCTGGGCCAGGGCAGAACCGCTGTTGAACAGGCCGGCATTGAAGAAATACGGGCTGGTACGCCCCGATTTCAGGGTGAATTCACCGAAACGCAGTACCCCGCGATCGATGGCAAAACGGATGAAGTCGCGCTGATACGGCTGCATGAATAGTCCCGGACACCACGGATTTAGCTAAATGGGTTGAGCTCGGGTATCATACACGCACGAGATTTTTGGGGCCATTTATGCGGATCATCAGTGTGAACGTAAATGGCATTCAGGCTGCGGCCGAGCGTGGTTTGCTCAGCTGGCTGCAAGCCCAGAATGCCGACGTCATCTCGCCTTCAGGATACCCGCGCCTCGGCCTTTGAACTCGATGACCCAGCTTTCCAGCTCGATGGCTATTTCCTTTATGCCTGCGACGCGGAGGTGCCTGCCCAAGGTGGTGTGGCCCTGTATTCGCGCATGCAGCCCAAGGCAGTCATCACCGGCCTGGGCTTCGAGACAGCCGACCGCTACGGGCGTTACCTGCAAGCAGATTTCGACAAAGTCAGTATTGCCAGCCTGCTGCTGCCTTCGGGCATGAACGGCGACGAAGACTTGAACCAGAAGTTCAAGTTGATGGACGACTTCGCCAAGTACCTGGACAAACAGCGTCGCAAGCGTCGCGAATACATCTACTGCGGCTCGTTCTACGTGGCGCAGCAGAAGCTCGACATCAAGAACTGGCGTGACAGCCAGCAGTCGCCGGGCTTCCTGGCGCCGGAGCGTGCCTGGATGGACGCGATCACTGGCGAGATGGGTTACGTCGATGCCCTGCGCGAAGTCAGCCGTGAGGGTGATCAGTACAGCTGGTGGCCGGACAACGAGCAGGCCGAAATGCTCAACCTGGGCTACCGGTTCGACTACCAGATCCTCACCCCGGGCCTGCGCCGCTTCGTGCGCAATGCCCGCCTGCCACGTCAGCCGCGCTTCTCCCAGCATGCGCCGCTGATTGTCGACTATGACTGGACGTTGACCATCTAAAAGGCATGGGGCCGCTTTGCGGCCCTATCGCGACACAAGGCCGCGCCTACAAGGGTTATGCATTCCCCTGTAGGAGCGGCCTTGTGTCGCGATAGGGCTGCAAAGCAGCCCCAGCTTTATTTGATCGGCCGCCAGATCATCGGGTAGCGATACGGCTTGCCTTCATTCGCCCGCACCGCCGCAATGATGATCAGCACCAGCACCGCCACCATCAGCATGGCGAACAGCATCAACCCGATGAACACGAACATCAGCAGGAAGCAGATGAACCCGGCAATGGTCACGCTGATCTGAAAGTTCAGCGCCTCTTTGCCCTGGGCGTCGATGAAAGGGTCTTGCTCGCGCTTGAGGTGCCACAGCACCAGCGGGCCCAGCAAGTGCCCGAGCGGCACCACCAGGCCCAACAGCGCGGAGAGGTGGCAGAACATCGCCCACTGCCGGATTTCGGCATTGGGCGGGGTGATCGACAGGTTGGATTCGCTCATGCCCCGCACCTCCCTGGCTGGGTTCAGTCGGCCAGCGCCGCCTGCTGCAGTTCGAAGATCTCGTTCATGCCCTTCTGCGCCAGAGCGAGCATGGCGTTGAAGTCTTCAGGCTGGAACGGCGCACCTTCGGCGGTACCCTGCACTTCGATGAAACCACCGGCGCTGGTCATGACCACGTTCAGGTCGGTTTCGGCGGCGGAGTCTTCCAGGTAGTCCAGGTCGAGCACCGCTTCGCCCTGGTACATGCCCACCGATACTGCGGCGATCATGTGCTTGAGCGGGTTGCCGGCCTTGAGGCCACCGCGCTTCTTGATCACCGCCAGAGCATCGCACAGGGCGACCATGGCACCGGTGATGGACGCGGTACGGGTGCCACCATCGGCCTGGATCACGTCGCAGTCGATGTACAGAGTGATGTCACCGAGCTTGCTCATGTCCAGCGCGGCGCGCAATGAACGGCCGATGAGACGCTGGATTTCCAGGGTGCGGCCACCCTGCTTGCCACGGCTGGCTTCGCGCTGGTTACGCTCGCCGGTGGAGCGCGGCAGCATGCCGTATTCGGCGGTCAGCCAGCCTTGGCCCTGGCCCTTGAGGAAGCGCGGCACACCGTTTTCCACGCTGACCGTGCAAATGACCTTGGTGTCACCGAACTCGACCAGTACCGACCCTTCGGCGTGCTTGGTGTAGTTGCGGGTAATGCGGATCGAGCGGAGCTGATCGGCGGCGCGACCACTTGGACGTTTCATCTGGGATACCTGTACTGGGACTTTGAATCTGCCGAGCATTATAGAGCCCACGGCCCGGGGAAGACATGCCTATTGTCGCGCCCGCCACAGCCCGTCGCCTTTTCCTACCGGCCAGGCCACCCGTCGGTAACATGGGTGGATTGGGCGCCAAGGCCCCACTGCGCTACAATCCTGCGCCTTGCAGCCGAGAGGCTCCCACCGTTCATTCATCTACGCGAGGTACTCCCCATGGTGCACAGCATGACCGCTTTCGCGCGAGTCGAGCGCGCCGGCAGCCAAGGCACCCTGGTCTGGGAGCTGCGTTCGGTCAACCACCGTTACCTGGAACCGCACCTGCGCCTGCCCGAGGCCCTGCGCGACCTCGAAGGCGCCGTGCGTGAGGGCCTGCGCCAGGGCCTGTCGCGGGGCAAGGTGGAATGCACCTTGCGCCTGAACGAAGACAGCAACGGCAAACCGCTGAAGGTGGACCGCGAACGCGCCGCGCAGCTGGTTGCCGCCGCCGAGGAAGTGGCCAGCCTGATCAAGCAGCCGGCACCGCTGAACCCGCTGGAGGTGCTGTCGTGGCCAGGCGTGCTGGTGGCCGACGCTAGCGACCCGCAGGCACTGAACGCCGAAGCCATGGCGCTGTTCGACGAAGCGCTGGCCGAACTCAAGGCCGGGCGCCAGCGTGAAGGCCAGGAACTGGCCCGGCTGATCAACGAACGCCTGGACAACATGGCCAGCGAAGTCACCACCCTGCGCGCCCTGGTGCCGCAGATGCTGGCGGCGCAGCGGCAGAAAATCCTCGACCGCTTCGGCGACATGCAGGCCGAACTCGACCCGCAGCGCCTGGAGCAGGAGATGGTACTCCTGGCCCAGAAGAGCGACGTGGCCGAAGAGCTTGACCGCCTCAGCACCCACGTCACCGAAGTGCGCCGGGTGCTCAAGGGTGGCGGCGCCGCCGGCCGGCGCCTGGACTTCCTGATGCAGGAGCTCAACCGCGAGGCCAACACCCTCGGCTCCAAGGCCTTCGACCCACGCAGCACGCAAGCGGCGGTCAACCTGAAGGTATTGATCGAACAAATGCGTGAACAAGTACAGAACATCGAGTAAGGCCACCCCGACCATGAACCACAGCAGCGGCACCCTCTACATCGTTTCGGCCCCTTCGGGCGCAGGCAAGACCAGCCTGGTCACCGCCCTGACCAAAGACGACAAGCAAATCCGCGTCTCGGTTTCGCACACCACCCGCGCCATGCGCCCGGGCGAGCAGCACGGGGTGAACTACCACTTCGTCGTCCACGAGGAATTCAGGGCGCTGATCGCCCAAGGCGACTTCCTGGAGCATGCCGAGGTGTTCGGCAATTTCTACGGCACCTCGCGCAGCGCGCTGCAGCAAACCCTGGACCAGGGTTACGACCTGATCCTGGAAATCGACTGGCAGGGCGCGCAGCAAGTGCGCAAGCTGATGCCGCAGGCGTTGTCGGTGTTCATCCTGCCGCCAAGCCAGCAGGCCCTGCGCCATCGCCTGGACGGCCGCGGTCAGGACAGCGAAGAGATCATCGCGGGGCGCATGAAGGAAGCGGTCAGCGAGATGGTGCACTACGACGAGTATGACTACGTAATCATCAATGATGATTTCGACGTGGCGCTGGAGGATTTGAAAGCGGTGTTCCGCTCGAATCGCCTGGTGTTGAAGAAGCAGCAGCAGCGCCATGCTGCTTTGCTGAAAGAACTGCTCTCCTGATAGACCGCACGGGGCTGCTTTGCAGCCCTTTCGCGACACAAGGCCGCTCCTACAGGAGATCGCGCAAGCCTGACTAACGCGATCTTTTGTAGGAGCAGCCTTGTGTCGCGATAGGGGCGCAAAGCGCCCCCAGCTTTATTCCTGCAGTGGCAAGGTAGCCTGCTGACGCAGGGTAGCCCCCAGGAAGTACGCCGGCGCGCGCATGCGCGACAGCATCATCAGCGCGATGCCGAGCACCGAGATGATCGCGGCAATCACGAACACCAGCCCCAGCCCGCCCACATGCGAGCCACTGCCGAAGTCTGGCGAAGCGCTGTCGATGGCAGTGCGAACAAAGATTACCGACAGGATCACCCCTCCCACCAGCGGGCACAGGCCACGCATGATGAAGTGGCGCAGGCTGTCGAACAGGCTGTGGCGGAAATACCAGACACAGGCGAACGCGGTCAGCGAGTAGTAGAAGCAGATCATCATGCCCAGCGCAGTGATGGTGTCTGCCAGCACGTTCTCGCTCAGGGTACGCATGGTCACGTAGAACACGCCCGCAGCCACGCCGGCGCAGATGGTGGCGTAGCGCGGGGTCTGCGAGCGTGGGCAGACGCTGGCGAACTTCTGCGGTACCGCACCGTAGTAACCCATGGCCAACAAGGTGCGTGCCGGCGCCACGAAGGTCGACTGCAGCGACGCCGCCGTACTGGCCAGCACAGCGATGGACATCAGGATCGCCAGCGGCCCCATGACCGGGCCAGCCAGGTGGGCAAACACGTTTTCCTGGATGCGCGGATTGTTCAGGCCCAGGCCAGACTCGCTGATCCCGGCAAACTGCAGGGTGGCGATCGCAGTGAACAGATACAGGCCGAGAATCAACATCACGGTCCAGGTGGCAGCCTTGCCCGGCACCTCTTCACTGCCTACCGACTCTTCGCTGACGGTCAGGCAGGTGTCCCATCCCCAAAAGATGAAGATCGACAGCGACAGCCCGGCGGCAAAGGCCGAGAACGATTCGACACCGAACGGGTTGAACCAGGCGAAGTCGAATTCAAGCGGCGGCGGCGCGGTGGCACCGTCGAAGGCAGCGAAGGCAAAGCCGATCAGCACCACCAACTGCAGTGCCACCAGGCCGTACTGCACGGTCATGGTGGTGGCGATGCCACGGCAGCAGATCCATACCGCCAGGGCAATGAACACGCAACAGGTCACTACGTTGATCAACAGGTTGTCGGCCAACGCCGCCAGTTCGTGCTTGCCGGTGATCTGGCCAAGGAACAGGTAGAAGAAGTCGACCGCGACCCCTGCCAGGTTCGACAACACGATGGTGGTGGCGACCACCAGGCCCCAGCCGCCGATCCAGCCGATCATCGGGCCGAAGGCTCGCGCCGACCAGGTAAACGAAGTACCGCTGTCCGGCTCCGCCGAGTTCAGTTCGCGGTAGCCCAGGGCCACCAGCAACATCGGCAGGAAGCCGACGATGAACACGGCAGGCAGGTGCGCCCCCACCTCACGCACGGTCGGGCCAAGGGCACCAGTCAGGGTGTAGACCGGGGCGATGGTTGAGATGCCCAGCACCACGCTGGCCAGCAAGCCCAGCCGGCCTTTGGCCAGGCCCTTGCTGCGCTGGGTGTTGCCCGCGTCGGTCGCCACATCGGGTGGGCGGCCGGCTTCTGTGTAATTGCTCATGAGTATTTGCCGTAAATTTTGGAATTGTTTTCACAGGCCTTGGGTACAAGGCCCGCTTTCACTCATTGAAAGCTTGCTGCCGGGAACACGTCATCCGAGACCTTCGGCTGACGTCAGAGTGCCTTCTGCCGTGCGCCCTCCCGTGCTGCGTAAGCAATGCAGGCTTCGCGAAACGCCTGAAACAGGCGAAGCGAAACCGGGTTTTCGGTAAATCGCCATTCCGGGTGCCACTGCACGCCGAGCACAAAACCCGGCGCCGCAGGCATGGACACCGCTTCGATCAGGCCATCCGGGGCCCGTGCCTCGACGCGCAGGCCCGGGGCCAGGCGGTCGATGCCCTGGCTGTGCAGCGAGTTGACCTCGAACTGCGCCGCCAGGCCCAGGCGCTCGAACAACCCGCCAGGCTCGATGCCGACAGGGTGACGAGGGCCGTATTGCACCTCCAGGGGTGCGTCCTCAGGTTCACGGTGGTCAAGGTAGCCGGGTAGTTCCTGCACGCGCTGGTGCAGGCTGCCGCCCAGGGCTACGTTCAATTCCTGGTAGCCACGGCAGATACAGAACACCGGTACACCAGCGGCAATGGCTGCCTGCAACAGCGGCAGGGTCAAGCGATCGCGTGCCAGGTCGTGCCGGGTACCCGCCGCGCTGGGGGCGCCATTGTAATGATGCGGTTCGATATTTGAAGGTGAGCCGGTAAAAACAATGCCGTGCAGGCGGGCCAGCAGCGCCTGCGTGTCGCTGCCCCCGTCACGAGCCGGCAAGATCAGCGGCAAGCCGGCAAAGCCGGCCGCCTCGACATACTTGTCGCCTACCGTGTGCGACGAGTTCTTCCCCACCTGCTGGCGGCAGGCGCTGACACCGATCAAGGGGACCGCATTTGCGCTCATGGGCTTACACCGTGTGCAGGTACCAGTTGTACTCGAGGTCGGAAATCGACACTTCGAACTCGGCCAGTTCGCTTTCCTTGCAGGCCACGAAGATATCGATGTAGTCCGGGCTGATGTATTGGTTGAGGACTTCGCTGTCGTCCAGCGCGCGCAGGGCATCGCGCAGGTTGTTCGGCAGGCTCTGCTCCAGCTGTTCGTAAGAGTTGCCCTCGATCGGGGCGCCCGGTTCGACCTTGCTGGTCAAGCCGTGGTGCACGCCAGCCAGAATTGCAGCCAGCATCAGGTACGGGTTGGCGTCGGCACCAGCCACGCGGTGTTCGAGGCGTACGTTGTCGCTGCTGTCGGTGGGCACGCGCACGGCCACGGTGCGGTTGTCCAGGCCCCAGCTTGGCGCATTGGGCACGTAGAACTGCGCGCCGAAGCGGCGATACGAGTTGATGTTCGGGCAGAGGAAGGCCATCGACGCTGGCATGGTCTCCAGCACGCCGCCGATGGCGTGGCGCAGCGCGTCGCTTTGCAGCGGGTCGTCGCTGGCGAAGATGTTCTTGCCGGTTTTCTTGTCCAGCAACGAAATGTGCACGTGCAGGCCGTTGCCTGCCTGGCCCGGGTAGGGCTTGGCCATGAACGTGGTGTCCATTTCATGGTCGTAGGCGACGTTCTTGATCAGGCGCTTGAGCAGAATCGCGTAGTCGCAGGCCTTCAGCGGGTCAGCCACGTGGTGCAGGTTGACCTCGAACTGTGCCGGAGCGCTTTCCTTGACGATGGCGTCGGCGGGAAGGCCCTGCTCCTTGGCCGCTTCGAGCATGTCCTGCAGGCAGTCGGCATATTCATCGAGGTCATCGATCAGGTACACCTGGGTCGACTGCGGGCGCTTGCCGGAAATTGGCGAACGCGGCGGTTGCGGGCGACCGTTGAGGTTGTCCTGGTCGATCAGGTAGAACTCCAGCTCGAACGCGGCGCAGATATCCAGGCCCAGGTCGTCGAACTTGCTCACCACCTGACGCAGCACTTCGCGCGGGTCGGCGAAGAACGGCTGGCCATCCAGCTCGTGCATGGTCATCAACAACTGGGCGGTGGGGCGCTTCTGCCACGGTTCGTCCGACAGCGTGCCGGGGATCGGGAAGCAGATGCGGTCGGCATCACCGATGTCCAGGCCAAGGCCGGTGCTCTCGACGGTGGAACCGTTGATGTCCAGGGCGAACAGCGATGCCGGCAGGTTGATGCCTTTCTCGTAAACCTTGTGCAGGCTGGCCCGCTCGATGCGCTTGCCACGTACCACGCCGTTCATGTCGGAGATCAGCAGATCGACGTACTGCGTGTCCGGATGGGCCTGGAGGAAGTCATTCATCTCGCTGGAAGAACTGGCGCACGGGGTTACCGACGTCATGGCTGTACATCCTTTGATTTGCTGCGGCGATGTGGGGATACGGCTGGCGCCTCACGGGCGACGATGGTTGCAGCTGTTGTTCTTTTCACTTTCCCATCGTGGGGACTGGTTACCCGACCGGGCGCATTGATTCCCGGGGGCCGTTCCACTATAAAATGGCCAAAACGCAACAGACATTGGCAATTCGGCAAGCAGAGCGTGCACCAATGCAATATCAGATTACCCACGCCGACCTCTCCCTGGTCCTGGCTCTGGAACGCGGACGCTCGCTGGCCAAAGCCGCCGAGCTGCTCAAAGTCGACGTTTCGACCGTGTTTCGCTCGATTCGTCGGCTTGAATCGGCACTCGGTACCGCGCTGTTTGTAAAAAGCCGCAAAGGCTACCTGCCGACCGACACCGCCCAGGCCCTGGCCGAACAGGCCGAACGCGCCGAGCAGGCACTGGAGGCGGCGCGCATCGCCATGACCAGTGGCGAGCAGGTGGTCAGCGGCACCGTGCGCCTGACCTGTACCGAGGCGGTGATGCACAGCCTGCTGCTGCCGGCGCTGGCCGAGTTCATGCCTAACTACCCGGCCTTGTCGCTGGAGATGGGCACCTCCAACACCTTCGCCAACCTCAGCCGGCGCGATGCCGACATAGCCCTGCGCCTGACCAACACGCCGCCGGAGCACCTGGTGGGGCGCAATCTAGGGTCCACCTCCTACGTTGTCTGCGGCCAGCCGCAGTGGCGCGAACGCCTGGCAGAGTCACCGGCCAGCGTGCCGTGGATCGCCCCCGACGACTCGATGCAGGACCACCCCACGGTGGTCTGGCGCAACCAGCAGCACCCGGGGTTGAGCCCGCGCTACCAGTGCAGCAGCATGTCGACCATCGCCCAGCTGGTCACGGCCGGGCTCGGTGTGGCGGCGTTGCCGGACTACATGGTGCACGCACTGCCCGGGGTGGATGCGCTGAGCGGACCGCTGCCGGGTTGCGACACCCAGCTATGGTTGCTAACACGGCCGGATTGTCGGGCGTTGCGCTCGGTGCAGACCCTGTTCGAGGAGCTGACCCCGCGGTTGCGTGACGCGATGCTCTGAGGTTATCGTCAGGCTCATGTATCGAGGGTGTCTGTTCCGGCCCTTTCGCGGGCACGCCCGCTCCCACAGTTAAAGCGGCGACGGTGGGAACTGTGCAGGACTTGTGGGAGCGGGCATGCCCGCGAAGAAGCCCACACCGATCTACCCGACAAAACAGCGCTTCCCTATTGGCTGGTGATTTTTTAAACTATCGAGTCCGCCTGCCCATTATCGGGCTGCACGCCCACCGCAATTGCTACTGAGGAAGACCATGGCCCGCGTAACTGTTGAAGACTGCCTGGAACACGTGGATAACCGCTTTGAGCTGGTCATGCTCTCGACCAAGCGCGCTCGCCAGCTGGCGACCGGCGGCAAAGAGCCACGCGTTGCGTGGGAAAACGACAAGCCGACCGTTGTTGCCCTGCGTGAAATCGCCGAAGGCATCGTCACCAACGAGTTCATCGCCGCTGAAGAGATCGTCACCGAGGATCCGGTGTTCGCCGCGTTCGAGGACGAGAACAACGAGGCTGTCTGATTGATGCCTGGTCGACGTCGCACGGCGCAAGGCCCCCTTCCTCGGCAGGAGGTGAACCTATGCCGGGTATAGAAGCCTTGGCCGAACGGCTGTCGACCTATCTTGGCCCCGAACAGGTCAACCTGGTCCGGCGTGCCTATTTCTACGCCGAACAGGCCCACGATGGGCAGCGCCGCCGCAGTGGCGAGCCCTACGTGACCCACCCCCTGGCCGTGGCCAGCATCCTCGCCGACATGCACATGGACCATCAAAGCCTGATGGCGGCCATGCTGCACGACGTGATCGAAGACACCGGCATCGCCAAGGAAGCCCTCAGCCAGCAATTTGGCGAGACCGTGGCCGAACTGGTCGACGGGGTCAGCAAGCTGACCCAGATGAACTTCGAGACCAAGGCCGAGGCGCAGGCCGAAAACTTCCAGAAGATGGCCATGGCCATGGCACGCGATATCCGCGTGATCCTGGTCAAGCTGGCCGACCGCCTGCACAACATGCGCACCCTGGAAGTGCTGTCCGGCGAAAAACGCCGGCGCATCGCCAAGGAAACCCTCGAAATCTACGCCCCCATCGCCAACCGCCTGGGCATGCACACCGTGCGCGTGGAGTTCGAGGACCTCGGCTTCAAGGCCATGCACCCGATGCGCTCGTCGCTGATTCACAGGGCGGTAAAAAGCGCACGCGGCAATCGTAAAGAGATCGTCGCCAAGATCGAGCACTCGCTGGCCAACTGCCTGGCCGCCGACGGCATCGAGGGCGAGGTCAGCGGCCGGCAGAAGCACCTCTATGGCATCTACAAGAAGATGCGTGGCAAGCGCCGCGCCTTCAACGAGATCATGGATGTGTACGCCTTCCGCATTGTCGTCGACAAGGTCGACACCTGCTACCGCGTGCTCGGCGCCGTGCACAACCTGTACAAGCCGCTGCCCGGTCGCTTCAAGGATTACATCGCGATCCCCAAAGCCAATGGCTACCAGTCGTTGCACACCACGCTGTTCGGCATGCACGGCGTGCCCATCGAAATCCAGATCCGCACCCGCGAGATGGAGGAGATGGCCAACAACGGCATCGCTGCGCACTGGCTGTACAAGTCCAACGACGACGAACAGCCCAAGGGCAGCCACGCCCGCGCCCGCCAGTGGGTCAAGGGCATCCTCGAGCTGCAGCAACGTGCCGGCAACTCGCTGGAGTTCATCGAGAGCGTGAAGATCGACCTGTTTCCGGACGAGGTCTACGTGTTCACGCCCAAAGGCCGCATCATGGAGCTGCCCAAAGGGTCCACGGCCGTCGATTTCGCCTACGCGGTGCATACCGACGTTGGCAACAGCTGCATCGCCTGCCGCATCAACCGCCGACTGGCGCCGCTGTCCGAACCGCTGCAAAGCGGCTCGACGGTGGAAATCGTCAGCGCCCCGGGCGCGCGGCCCAACCCGGCCTGGCTCAACTTCGTGGTTACCGGCAAGGCGCGCACGCACATCCGCCACGCGCTCAAGCAGCAGCGTCGCTCCGAGTCCATCAGCCTGGGCGAACGCCTGCTGAACAAGGTGCTCACCGGCTTCGACAGCAGCCTGGAGATGATCCCTCAGGAGCGTATCCAGGCGATTCTTGCCGAGTACCGCCTGGAGCTGATCGAAGACCTGCTCGAAGACATCGGCCTGGGCAACCGCATGGCCTACGTGGTCGCACGCCGCCTGCTGTCGGCCGAAGGCGAACAGCTGCCGGCACCGGAAGGCCCGCTGGCGATCCGCGGTACCGAAGGCCTGGTGCTGAGCTACGCCAAGTGCTGCACGCCGATTCCGGGCGACCCGATCGTCGGCCACCTGTCAGCCGGCAAGGGCATGGTCGTACACCTGGAAAACTGCCGCAACATCAGTGAAATTCGCCACAACCCGGAGAAATGCGTACAGCTCTCCTGGGCCAAGGACATCACCGGTGAGTTCAATGTCGAGCTGCGTGTCGAACTGGAGCACCAGCGCGGCCTGATCGCCCTGCTGGCCAGCAGTGTCAACGCCGCCGACGGCAACATCGAGAAGATCAGCATGGACGAACGCGACGGCCGTATCAGCGTGGTCCAACTGGTGGTCAGCGTGCACGACCGCGTGCACCTGGCGCGTGTGATCAAGAAGCTGCGTACCCTGACCGGTGTGGTCCGCATCACCCGCATGCGTACGTAGTCCGCCAACCGCAAGGAGTCATCATGAGCAAGACCGTCATCAACAGCGACAAGGCCCCTGCCGCCATCGGCACCTACTCGCAGGCGATCAAAGCCGGCAACACCGTGTACATGTCGGGCCAGATCCCGCTGGACCCGAAGACCATGGAACTGGTCGATGGCTTCGAAGCCCAGACCGTACAGGTGTTCGAGAACCTCAAGGCCGTGGCTGAAGCCGCTGGCGGTTCGTTCAAGGACATCGTCAAGCTGAACATCTTCCTCACCGACCTGAGCCACTTCGCCAAGGTCAACGAGGTGATGGGCCGCTACTTCGAGCAGCCGTA
This sequence comes from Pseudomonas putida, assembly GCA_029953615.1. Taxonomy (NCBI): domain Bacteria; kingdom Pseudomonadati; phylum Pseudomonadota; class Gammaproteobacteria; order Pseudomonadales; family Pseudomonadaceae; genus Pseudomonas; species Pseudomonas putida. The sequence goes on from CP124529.1 coordinate 2,213,144, forward strand.
CCCGGCCCGCGCCGCCATCGGCGTTGCCGCGCTGCCGAAAGGCGCCCAGGTCGAAATGGACGCCATCCTGGTCATCGAATGATGCCCCGGTGACGGGCGCCCTGCCCGTCACCTTCCCTTCTCTGCAAGGTTATCCCCGTCATGCGTCAAGCACTGCCTTTCGCGCTGGCAGCCCTGCTTCTGGGCGGCTGCGCCAGCCACAAACCCGAAGATTTCAACGGCACCTGGATCAACCAGGACGCCATCGATGCGGCCGTCAAGGGCGGCAGCCTGCGTCAGGCGCTCAATGAGCACGGTCCGGTGTTCGAATGGAAGCTTGACGTCGCCAGCCAGCAGGCCAGCTACAGCAATGGTTTCGAAGCGGCCGACGGCCAGTTGAGCGCCACCGACAAGCAATGGCAGGCCAGCTTCCAGGGCGGCCAGACCGAGCAGTTGTCGCTCGATGGCGACGAACTGCAGGCTGTCGATCAGAACGGCGGCAAGCAGACCTTCGTGCGCGCCAAGGCACCGGCAGCGGCCAATGCACCACTGGGCAGCAACTTCGAGAAGGCGCTGTACCAGGCCTTCCTGGGTGGCAACTGGAAGATTGTCGAAGGCCAGGGCAAAGGCGCCAGCGTGCGCTTCAGCGACACCGGCAATGTCACCGGCCTGCCCGGACCAGACCGTTTCGCCCTGTGCCTGGCGGGCGATTGCGCGACCATGGGTGGCAGCAATGACAGCCTGTGGCTGGAGCGCAATCAGCGCGGTGCACCGTTCATCCTCAAGCGCGATGGTGAGCAGCTGACGATCTATACGGCAGTAAACACCGCCAAAGCGGATGAATTCCCGCAACTGGCAGCGGGCGCCCGGCAATGGGTGCTGAAGCGGGATAGATAAACTAGACGCGTGGGTACGCCGCCATGTCGAAACAAGGCGGTGTGCCCATGGGTTTGCTTACTGTCTGCTGTAAAAATCGCTCAGCGTTAACAGTTCTGAAGCTTCTACGCAGACGAACTCCAAGGCTACCAGCCCGCCCTGATCGTCATATGTCACACCAAGGACGACATCCTGTCCCGGCCAACCGTGCGCCTTTTTCAGGCTGTACCTGAAGCGGGTGTAGCCTCCATCAAACAGTTTCACGCGAAATTCTTCGCCATCAGCCAGGCAGCGCACATCGTTGCGATTTGTGAGTGATGCAAACGGCTGCGGCAACCTGCCCTTGAAGTTATCGCGTACAAACACGTCAGCAAGCTCGACGCGGGCTTTGTCGAAAACAAATCCCAGCGCCTGAAACTGTTGGTCATGAATCCTGAACGCCAGATACACGCCAGGCGCAGCCCAGCTGACGTCATCGAACTCCCCTGGCGGGATGAGGCCACTGCTAATAACCTCGCTGCGTTCGGCACCTAGCTTACCTATGTAGCGATTCAAGTCGAACACCATGTAATTCCCCTTTTTCAGCCATCTGTTTTTTGCAAAGCCTGTGCTTGGCAAAACCCAGCATGACCGTGAGCCGCGGCGAAGAAGGGGTACATATGCAGGGGCATCGGGACTCAGCGCTTGCCCTCGAGAATGGCCGCGTATCCTTCCTTGTAAGTGGAGAATACCGGTGCCCAGCCCAATGCCCGCGCCCGGGCATTGCTGCAGCGCTTGCTGCCGGTGCGCCGCACGCGCTGCTCATCCGACCATTCGGTTACCCCCATGTACGCCCGCAGCCAGGCCACAACATCGGCCAGTGGCGCCGGGTCGTCGTCGACGCCGATGTAGCAGTCGTCGAGCACCTTGCCGTCGGCATCGGCCTGCAACAGGAACGCCAGCAGGCTGGCTGCGTCCTCGGCATGAATGCGATTGCCATAAAGCGGTGGCTCCTCGGCCACTCGGTAGCCTTGGCGCACCTGGCTGAGTAGCCACTCGCGGCCAGGGCCATAGATGCCAGTCAGGCGTACCACGCTGGCCGGGATGCCGCTGGCCAGTGCCAGCCGTTCAGCCTCCAGCATCAACCGCCCGGAATAGCCTTCGGGCTCGGTGGCAGCGCCTTCTTCGATCCACTCGCCGTCCTTCTGTGCATACACGCTGCTGCTGGACACGAACAGCAGGCGTCGTGGGCGCTGGCCGCGCTCGGCCAGCCAGGCCAGCACATGGCGCAAACCGTCGACATACGCCGCCTGGTAACCCGCTTCGTCGTGCTGGCTGGCCGCCACGCAATACACCAGGTAGTCCGGCGCGCGCTGCGGCCAGGCGTCGGGAATCGATGGCTCGGACAAGTCCGCAGCCACCGGTACGACCCCGGCAGGCAACTGCCCGACCGAGCGGCGCAGGCCACTCACCTGCCAGCCGCGCGCAAGCATCTGCCGGGCAAGGCGCCCGCCTACATCACCACAACCCACCACCATCACGGAAAGGTCTGACATCTCTGAACTCCCTAGACCAATTGATCAGCCCGACCACGCTACACGATGGATGGGTAGACCATAGGCGAAAAAAGCAACAAGATTACTTTTGTTAACAAGAATTACTTGCAATAATGGCCGCCAAATTGTTCTCGGCCTACCTCGAGGCCTTGGAGAACGTTAACTTCATTCTTCATCAGGTCCGGCCAGCATGACACGTACTCAACCTTCCGCTTCGCCAACCCCGTCGCGCACCTGGCGCGCCATCGCCGCGCTGACACTCAGCCTGGTGCTGGCCCCGGTGGCCATGGCCGATGAGCCAACCGCCAATGCTGCCACGCCTGCAGCCGCTACTGCACCAGCTGCTCCGGCAGCCGCTCCAGTCGCAGCACCGGCTGACGGCGCAGCTACCGCCACCCCGGCTGATGCCCCGGTCGCGGTAGACCCGAGCGTCGAAGCCCTGGTTGAAGACACCTCGCTGGGCATGGCCCACGACCTGTCCCCATGGGGCATGTACAAGAACGCCGACGTGGTGGTGAAGGCGGTCATGATCGGCCTGGCCATCGCCTCCATCATCACCTGGACCATCTGGATCGCCAAAGGCTTCGAGCTGATGGGCGCCAAGCGTCGCCTGCGTAGTGAAATCGCCCTGCTGAAGAAGTCCGCCAGCCTCAAGGAAGCCAGCGAGGTTTCCAACAAGGAAGGCACCCTGGCCCACACGCTGGTCCACGATGCACTCGAAGAGATGCGCCTGTCGGCCAACGCTCGCGAAAAAGAAGGCATCAAGGAGCGCGTCAGCTTCCGCCTGGAGCGCCTGGTACACGCCAGCGGTCGTACCATGAGCAGCGGCACCGGCGTACTTGCCACCATCGGCTCCACTGCGCCATTCGTCGGCCTGTTCGGTACCGTATGGGGCATCATGAACAGCTTCATCGGCATCGCCAAGACCCAGACCACCAACCTGGCCGTGGTTGCACCGGGTATCGCCGAGGCCCTGCTGGCCACCGCCCTGGGCCTGGTCGCAGCAATTCCGGCCGTGGTCATCTACAACGTCTTCGCCCGCTCCATTGCTGGCTACAAGGCACAGGTGTCCGACGCCTCCGCCCAGGTGCTGCTGCTGGTCAGCCGTGACCTGGACCACCAGGGCAGCGACC